>CAXGTL010000016.1:0-24390 GCA_964012725.1 Candidatus Woesearchaeota archaeon | reverse complement strand
ATACCTTTTGATACTATTTATAATATAATTATATAATATAAATGTTTATATATGACTTATGGATTTTTTTAAAAAGATTAAAATAAATAATTAAAAATAAGGTGATATTTAATGAATGATAAAGATTATCAAAGGGCTGTTTTTCCTAAATTGAAAAAAGCTTTTGGTAAAAGTAATTGGGTTCTTGGTTCTGGTACAGAATTAATCAGGCTTGGTTGGCAACCAGATGATTTAATGGTAATAGTTGAATCAATTAAGAAATTAGAATGGTTTACAAAAGAATTAAATCTTGAAGTATACTTACCAATATTTGGTTATGGTGGTGAAAGTGTTTTGTTTGCTAAAGATGCTGAGATATCTTTAAGTAATCCTTCTTACCTTTATCATAATGTAGGATCTCAATTACATTTCTTTAGAAAACATATTTCTCCTGTAATATTGTATGAAACAGATTTATTAGAAAAACATGGAGTTGCACATATGATAGACTTAACTCCATCAGGATGGCATGTTTTGTTTAGGGTAAGAAAAGGAACTAATGCTTTTAATAGAATTGCAAGCATTGGACATTTAGAGGAAGATTTAAAAGAAAAGTATAAAAAAACAGACTTCCAAGATTTGAAAAGAAATCCTGCTCCAGGTGTAGATGCAGGATTAGTTTTTTCTGGTATGGGTAGATTAAAAGAATATATGGCATTTAAAGCATTAGTACATGCTGAAAGATATGAAGATATTCCAATAACAATAAGTGATTCAGAAGAAAAATGTGTTAACGAAGATATAACAGATACAGGAGATCCTGGTTATATGAGAATAATGAGGTCACCTTTTAGTTTGCATAAAAAAAGAAGAAGATATATTACAGGATCACATTCATTGCAAGATATTATAATGAGAGTTTATAATGGTAAAGGTGATTCTACAAATAATGTTTTTATAGAAGATATGGATTATTTGCTTAATTGTATGTGGAACAAAGAAATGGCTGTTGAACACTCGATTAGTTTTTCAGGGGAAGTTCCTGAACCAGATGATGAATCAATAAATAGTTTTGTTGATGAGTATGAATCATCTGAATTATTTACATTTCATCAGAATTTTGATGCAAGACCAAGGTTAGAAGATTGGGAAGCTTTTATTAGAGCAAAATATGATAAAAGATTAGATAGTAAAACGCATAATTTTGTGAAATATCCTTGTCCAAGAGCTTTGGAACCACCAGCATTGCAAAAATTTGTTGGAGATTTATTAGAAAATGGATGGCATCCTAAAGATATAGGATGTTTGATAGATGATTTTTATCATCTTAAATTTGATAATGATATGAAGGAAGTAGATTGGGGAGCTTTAGATAATGAACACAAATATTCTAAAATAACAAGAGCTAACTTCTGGGCAAGGACATATAGTGTTGTGCATATGTTAAAAGAAAAGGAGATTAGTTTGTGATACCAAAGATATTTATAGTATTAGTTATTGTTATTCATTACAATGCACATTGACCCATTCAGACATGCTGGTAAGAAGTATAAAGTATTTGGATATTCTATATCTGAGAAAGAGATAAATGATTTGTTTAAAGCATGGATTATTATATCTGTGGCATTTGCATTCATACTTGGAACTCGTTCTATTTTATCTGTTGAGTTTATGCAAAACTTAGTGATTTCATTGGTTGCAGTTGGTACAGGGTTTGTGTTCCATGAACTAGCTCACAAAGCTGTTGCACAAAAGTATGGATGTTTTGCTGAGTTCAGAGCAAACATGTCAATGTTATGGTTTGCTTTAATAATTGCTTATTTTGCAGGCATTGTGTTTGCTGCACCAGGTGCTGTAATGATATCTGGTTATGTTAATAAAAGAATTAATGGTAAGATTTCTTTAGCTGGGCCTTTGACTAATATGATATTAGCAGTTTTGTTTCTAGGCCTAAGTGTTTATGTTTCTTTAGAAGGTCTTGATTTCTTAGCAATAGTGTTTGGTTATGGTTTTATGATCAACACTTGGCTTGGATTGTTTAATTTATTACCATTTGGTAATTTTGATGGTATCAAGATACTTAGATGGAATAAGGTTTATTATGGATTGATTGTTGCGTTTGGTTTGGTGTTGTTAAGTGTGCAGATGTTAGCTTAGAAATCTCCCAATTTACTTTGTTTCTTAGCCATGTCTAATGTTTTCCATGTTTTCCATCGCTTTCTGAAGAGGTTTGGGTATTTATCAAAGTTATCTTTAAGAAAAGCTTGTGTCTTTGGATCAGATGTGTAACCAGAGCCAAAGTCTGTGCCAACTGAATCCCTAAGTTTCTTTACTTCATCATCCCTAGTGGTTTTTGCAATGATTGAAGCAGCTCCAACAGAAACATAGTTCATGTCTGCTTTATGTTCAGGTCTTAAGTCTATCTCTCTTTCCAATTGTTTTTTTATATAAAACTTGTATGCACCAATATTAGGTGATGGACAATCAATGATTGCAGTATCTACATCGATTTTATTAAAATGATTAATGATTTCTGCTGCTTTTATTGCTTCTATTTGATTTAAATTAATTGTTTTCATGCTTTGATTAAGTTCTTCTGCTGTCACAATTATGGTTTTATAATCAAGAATAATGTCTTTAATTTGGTTAAGCATTGCTTTTCTTTTATGTTTTTGAATTAATTTAGAATCTTTTACACCAATTGCTTTTAGTTTGTCTAAATCTTTGTCATCAACAAGAACTCCTGTTATTACTAATGGTCCTATTACTGGTCCTCTTCCTGCTTCGTCAATTGCTATTGTTTTTGGCATGATAATAAGAAGAAAATAAGTTTGTGTTTATAAATTTAATTAAGCTTGGCTTAATCTTGCAATTAAATCTTGTTTAAGATTATCAAATTTATCAAAAGATAAGTCTTCAGAAGAATCTGATCCATTTAAAACTTTATCAGCATCTTTAACACTAATATAAGGGATAGGAATATCTCTAGAACTATAAGCATTTTGAATTTCATGTTTATACATTATTGGAATTATATGATCATGTGTTTTCATTTCTCCTGTTTTTTGTTTAAGATAACCAACATGTCCAAAAAATGCAGGATAATTTCTATCTATTTGATCTTTTAAAAGATTTTGCCATTTTTTAGTTGGTAGTGCCATTTTAAATAAATTAATTAAACCCATACAAGTCATATAAGATAAACATAAAGCTTGTGCAGCATCTTCACATCTTCCATTCTTAGGATATAAATCAGTTGCTTGCCAAATATAAGGAATTAACATGTCTGCAACTTCATTTTTTTCTTTTAATGACATGAATTGTCTTCCTAAGTGAAACATAGAAAGTTTTGACCCTACTTCCCTTTTTTCAGATACAATAGAACCTTTTGCAAACATTCTTATTGCTTCTAATCTACTGGGAATATGAGAAGCTAATGATCTTTCATATATGTTTAAAATTTCTTTTCTTTCAGCTACAGTTACAGGTCTAAAATCTTGACCTTTTTCTAATTCCTGTTTTGTAAGACTATATTTTGAACTTAATAAAGACTTTAAATTTCTAGTCATTTGTCCTGCAATTATTTCTTTACCTTGCCTATTTCTAGCATCAAGATCAATACATTCTTCTGTGTCCCCAGATGAACTTTTTGCTCCTACAGTCATAAGTACTTTTGCAAAATAAGTTAAAGAAGGATCTTTTTGTTTTAATTTTTCATTTAATGTTCTAATTGCAGCTACAAGATTATCATCTTTTATAATAAAACGATCATAACCAGTTAAAGTAAGAGTTTCTTCTAAAAGGCTTATAACTTGATCTAAATATTCTTTACATATTCTTTTATTACCTATTACTGATTGATTAACTATACTAATATAATGATTCATAAATATTTTTAATTTATTTTCAAAATCTATAGTTGTTTTATCTGAATGAAGAGCATCCCAAAAAATTTTTTCATCCATTAACCAATAACCTTCAGGTAGATATTGTTCTAAATTTTCAGTTTGTATAACTTTATGGTATTCTTCAATAGTATTATCTGAATCTAAAACAAGTTGTTCTAATTGAACTTGATTAAGTAATCTTGTTTTCTCAGGAGATAAATTATCTACACTTGAGAATAAACAAGTATTTTCTTTAAGTTTTGCTAAATTTGGATCTTTATGTAATCCATAAACAATAGCATTTAATGCTTCTACAAATGTTCTTTTTTCAATATCTTGAGAATTAGGATTAGTTGGAACTCCAAAAGAGACCTCATTTTTAACAATACCCCTAAATTTACGTTTTTTCATTTGTTCAAACACCTTAAACACCATATTAATATACTAATACCTATACTGGTTTATATACTTTTTGGTTGTTTTATGTATGGTTTTTGGATATTTTTGCCACGTTTGTTATTAGTCACTGACTAGTTATAAAGAAGTATTAAATAGTATATAAATGTTTTGTTTTTTCTTACTTATAAGTAACAGCATAAGTTTAAATAAACATATTACCTCAATATACAAATATATTTAAATTAAGCATTATACATAAAATAAGGGGGTTAAAATTATGTATGAAAATAATGATTATAGTTCAGATATACATCCTGATAAAGTAGCTAGTATTGTAGCTGATTTCTATACAAACCCTATAAATAAAAAACAAATTAGAGATGTATTTGATGATCCAAGTGATTTAGAAGTTAAAACAAATGCTAATGAAGGACTTTTTAATACCAATGATGGATCTGGAAGAATATTTCAAGTAAAATTAGGCCCTAAACAATATTTACATAAAAATATGCATTAATTTATGGTAGATTATTTAATTTATAAAATAAAATCTAATATCACATACTACTCGGAGCTTCTATTCCTAATAATCCCAACCCATTTTCTAATACTTGCCTTACACAGTCAGAAAGCAATAGCCTTGATTTAGTTATTTCTGGTTTATCTTTGTCTAAAACAACACATTTGTGATAAAATTCATTAAATGTTTGAGCTATGTCAAGTAAATATCTGCATAAAGTAGATGGTTTATGATGCTCTGCTGAACTTATTATTATGTTTTCAAAATTTGATAATAATGTAATTAATTTATGCTCTGTTTCATGACTAAGTAATCCAAAATTTATTTTTAATTCAAGTTTTATGTTTTGTTTTTGTGCTTTTCTTAATATTGAACAAATTCTGGCATGTGCATATTGTACATATGGACCAGTTTCTCCTTCAAAGTCTAATGATTTTTTAGGATCATAAGTGAAATCTTTCATAGGATCATATTTTAACATAAAGAATTTAATAGCGCCCATACTAATTTGTTCTGATCTTTTATTAATTTCTTGTTCATCTAAGTTTTGGTGTCTTTTTATAATTTCTTGTTTTGATAAATTTTTCATATCATCTGCTAAGTCATCAGCATCTACAACTGTTCCTTCCCTAGACTTCATCTTACCCTCAGGTAATTCAACCATACCATATGCAAGGTGGTAACAATTTGGTGCAAATTTGTATTCTAATCTTTTTAAAATTTCAAATAATACTTTAAAATGATAAATTTGTTCACTACCAACAACATAAACCATTTTATCCATTTTATAATCTTTGTATCTTAAATCTGCTAAAGCAATATCTTGTGTAATGTATATTGATGTATTGTCTGATCTTAAAACTACTTTTTTACCTAACTTTTGTTTTTCTAAGTCAATTATAATGTTATTATCTTCATCTTTTTCAAAAACTCCTTTGTCTAATGCTTTTAAAATTATATCCCTTCCACCTACATAATGATCGCTTTCATAATAAACTTTATCAAATTCAACTCCATATGTTTCATAAGTTTGTTTAAAACCTTTCAATGCCCAATCATTCATTTTTTTCCATAAATCTTTTACTTGTTTATCATTTTGTTCCCATTTTCTTAACATTTCTTTAATTTCTTGTTCCATTTCAGGATGGTGTTGTAATTTTTTTGAATAAAGAACATAAAAATCTCCAACAAAATGATCAGATTTTTTATCAGGTTCTTTATTTTCACCAAACTTATGATATGCAAGCATTGATTTACAAATATGGATGCCACGATCATTAACAACATCAACTCTATAAGTTTTATTACCAATTGCTTTGTTTAAATCAACTAAAGCATTTCCCAAAAGCATGTTCCTTACATGACCCAAATGTAAAGGTTTGTTTGTATTTGGTGCAGGTGATTCTATTAAAACTTTAAGTTTAGAATCATTTGTTTTGCCATATTTTTGTTTTTCTTTGTTTATTTGTTTTAATATAATCTCTGCAAGAATTATTTTATTAACAAAAAAATTAATATAAGGACCAGCTACTTTAATATCAGAAATTCCTTTAATATTGTCTTTTAATTCAAACTTTAAGTTTTCTGCTATTTTATTTGGATCTTTTTTCAATAATTTGGAAAATTGAAAACAAGGTACAGCAAAGTCTCCTAATTTTGAGTCTGGTGGGATTTCTATTTTGATTGATTCTGCTTTTGTTATATTCTTTATTTCATCTATAATGTTTTGTTTGAAGTTCATATTTGCTATTATAACTATTTCTTTTTACTTTTCATTGCTTTTTTAATTTGATTTATTTTGGACTTAACAGGTCTTTCTTTAACTTTTACACCAAAATGAGTGTTCAAAGCAACTAACTGATCTTTGACATCTCTCATCATACTTGCTAAACGTCTGGATTCATACCATCTTAAGATTACAAGAATCAAGTATAAACCAAAGATTCCACCTACTAAATATTGTATTATACCAATGAATTGGTTTAATGGACCAATGATTGGTTCTAAAATTTGTAATGTTGCATTCAAATCTGCCATATTATTGCACCTCTAATTTTTTTAAAACAGTATCAACTGCTACAAATATATTCCTATCTGTAATTTGTGATGTTGTGTGTTTACCATTATCAATGAGTTTTGCGTGTATTTCAAATAATTCTGATGTTTCTCTTTCATGAACAGTCTTCATATTTACACTTAGTAATTCAAAATTTTCTGATTTGTCTGCAAAGCTTCTAGCATAATTACCTATAATTTTTTTTAAGATTATCATTTGTCCACCGTTTAAAGATTTAAAACCTGATAATTCTATGTTTCCACCTAATTTAAGAATTTCTTCATTATCTATCATATTATCTACACCTCCTACATAACATTGCTATATGATGGTCTATGTGAATGTGGTTTATAAAAGTTGTTGTTTTTAGATAACATTTATATTAATAACATAATTTCCTAAGTCAATGACTAAAATCTACATAAAAACATTCGGCTGTGCTGTAAACAGATCAGATTCTGAAGTAATGGCAGGTGTTTTGGTTAAAGCTGGGTATAATGTGGTTGATGATGTTAATGATATGAATAGAATTGATAATGCTGATATTGTTATTGTCAATACATGCATTGTTAAAGGACCAAGTGAAAGAAATGTATTAAAGTTTATTAAGAAAGGTGATGAATTGGGTAAAAAAGTTATTGTTAGTGGATGTATAACAAAGACAAATCCTAAGGAATTATTACAATATTCTCTTGTTTCTCCAAAAAATGTTTCACAAATAGATTCTGTTGTTGAAGAAAGTGTTAAAGGAAATATTGTGCATTTAGTATCAGATGACACAAACCCTAGATTAAATTTACCAAAAGTTCGTAAGAATAAAATAATTGAAATCATTCCAATATGTGCAGGATGTTTAGGTGCATGTGCATATTGTATTGTTAAAAAAGCAAGAGGTGGTTTAGTGTCTTATTCACCAGATGCAATTATTGAACAAGCAATGTCTGCAGTTAAGTCTGGAGTTAAAGAAATATGGATAACTGCACAGGATACAGGTGCATATGGTTATGATATAGGAACAAATGTATGTGAATTATTATTGGAAATAGTAAAGATTAAAGGTGACTTTAAAGTTCGACTTGGAATGATTAACCCAAACCATGCTTTGGCATTTGTTGATGACTTAATTTCTGTTTTTAAGTCTGATAAAATGTTTAAGTTTATACACTTGCCTGTACAATCTGGTAATAATAAAGTTTTATCTAATATGAATCGTAAATATAGTGTTGAAGATTTTAAATTAGTAATTGAGAAATTAAGAAAAGAAATACCAGACATAACAATATCAACTGATATAATATGTGGTTTTCCTGGTGAAAGTTCTTCACATTTTAATGATACAATTGAATTAATCAAATGGTTAAAACCTTGTGTTCTAAATATATCAAAGTTTTGGTCAAGAAAAGGAACTTCTGCTCACCAAATGGAAAATAAAGTAGATGGTATTCAAATAAAGCAAAGATCTCATCAATTAGCTGAAGTGTTTAAAGAAGTTGGATCAAAAGTTAATGAAACATGGATGAATTGGACTGGTGACATTCTAATTGATGAAATTGGTAAAGATAATTCTTTTGTTGGAAGAAATTATTCATACAGGCCAATTATTATCAAAGGTGATTATAAAGTTGGTGATGTTGTTAAAGTAAAAATTAATGATATTACTTGGTTTGATTTACGTGGAATTAAATTCACCAAAGAGTAATAACTCACAAAACATTTATATAGTTAGTTTACTATACATTCATGATATGGTAAATGTGGGAAGAAAATCAATTTTAGGTATAATCCTTTTATTAACAACAGTGATTTTTTCACTTTCTTATATAATCAATGCATTTCGTGGTGAAAGTCATACTCAAAATTTTGTTATTCCTAGAATTACTATTCAAAGAAGTAATTCACAAAGTATTGATGATGTTGTTAGTACTGAATTAACACAAGTTACCCAAAATGTTACATCTAAACAAACAGCAACTATTGACCAAGTTTTTTCTCAAGATGAATATATTAAACAAAAAACAAGAATTGGTAAAGAAGAATATAAAATATTTAATAAGTTTGGATTTAAAAGAGATCCACAAGATTCTTATCAACTAAAAACATTATTTTTTTATTGGTATTTAAAATATGGGGTTACAGTAGAAAATCCTTTTGAATATAATGATAAAATAAAATCTTTTGCTGAAAATGCTGTTAAGAATATTAATCCCAAGAATCATGAAGAGAGAATTAAAGCAGTTTATTTATCAATGCAAAAAAAATTAGAAGACTCTGTAGAATTATCCAAACATGTCAACATTTCATGGGATGCAAAAAAATCTATGGAATATTATGAAAAACATGAAAGATTTCCCAATGATTGTAACACAACAAATTATTTATTTTGAGGATTTATGAATGCTTTAGGTTATGATGTTCGTGAAGCAAAAGTATTAACAGATATTAATGGGACTGTTATTAGTGAAATTGAAAATGGTAAATATTTACATACTTGTATTGTAATGGAAATAAATGGAAAAGGAATATTAATTGATAATTCATATAGTAGAAAAGATAATCCATTAAAAGGGTTTAATATTAAACATAGAAAAGTTGAACTTATGAATTATTTTAAATCTTTAGAAATTTATTTGCATGAAAGAAGAGGTAGTATGGAAAGATTAAAAGCACAAGCATTTTTAGAATATCAAGTTTTATGATTATTTAAAACCTCTAAGATTTCTTCCAATTTTTTGTAGTTTTTCCAAATTAACTTTATATATACTATTTGTTGATATTCCACCTTCTGCATGATAATTTATGATTTGTATTGTTTCATCATGATAATTAATAACCATTTGATCACCATTATTATCTAGAATAGCTTGGAAATCATCTTCACTTTGCATACTATTTGAAAGTACATTAAAACTACTTCTTTGTATATTTATACCTTCTTCAGAGAATTTTGTTTTAAGACCTATTTTAAAATCAATAAATGCTTTATCTTTATTATATACTGGAGCTTGAGTAGGTTTTGGAGCAGGTCCTAACTTAGATGATGTTTTTTTAGGAATTGCAACCTCATTTTTTTCTTTTTCAAAGATTAATTTTTTATCTTCAGTCAATTTAAGAAAATAAACTTCTTCATTTTCATAATTAGTTTTTCCAGACATAGAAATTATTGGTTCTTGTAAATGAATTCTTGGCATATTATCATTAAATTCTTGAATTTTTCCTTGTTCCCATAAAATAATGCTTGCTCACTGGCCTTACAGGCACTATGCACATACAACTTTACGATACTTTTATAAACAACCACCACTTTTACTGATTCTGTGAGAGAGACGAGAAGGTGGATATATAAAAAACTATTTTCTCACAAGATTATATATGAATATAATATAAATTAATTGGCTAATATAGAGGTGTTATTCAATGAAAGGTAAGCCATTGCTGCCAAGCTTAAAGCAAAAGAAGCGTTATGTAGTATTTGAAGTAATTAGTAAGGACAAGCTTAAGTATAATGATATTAAGAAAGAGATTGATTCTGTACTAATAAGTTTTTTAGGTGAACTTGGATATGCAAAAGCTGGTATCATGTTCATTAATCAAAAACACAAATTTCCATATGGAATGATTAAAGTTAATCACAAATTTGTTAATGAATTAAAAGCGGGCTTAACTTTGGTTAAAAAAGTAGATGGTAAGAAAGTTATTGTTAAGAGTGTTGTTACAAGCGGCACAATAAAGAAATTAAGTAGTTATTTTAAATGAAATAATAAAGAATTAAAAAAAATATATAAGAAAAAAATTATTAAAAAATATAAAATAAATTAAAAAAATAAAAACAAACTATATATGAGGTGGAATTTAAAATGCAACCAATGGAACATCAAATGATGGGATATGACAGGGCAGCTGTAATGTTTAGTCCTGATGGAAGATTATTACAAGTAGAGTATGCTAAAAAAACAGTTAGACAAGGTTCAACTGCAATTGGTATGGTATGTAAAGATGGAGTTGTACTAGTAACAGATAAAAGAATAGTAGACCCTTTGATAGTTAAAAATGCTGTTGAAAAAATATGGCAAATAGATGATCATGTTGGCTCAACTGCGTCAGGAATATTAAGTGATGCAAGAGTTTTAATTGAAAGAGCTCAAGTTAAAGCACAACAACATAGAGTTACATATGATTCAGCAATAGATGTATTATCTGTTGTAAAAGATATATGTAATCTAAAACAAATATGTACACAATCTGGAGGACTTAGACCATTCGGTGTTTCTATTTTAATAGCAGGTATTGATGAAGATGGACCTAAATTATATGAAACAGATCCAACTGGAATATATTTTAGATATAAAGCAAGTGCAATTGGTGAATCTGAACTAGAAGTTGAAGAAATACTACAAAAACAATATAATGAAAACCTTACAATTGAACAAGGAATAGTTTTAGCAATCAGAGCATTGATAAAAGCTTTGGGTAAGAATTTTCATGTAGATAGGCTTGATTGTGCTTTTATTTCAATGCAAGATAAAAAATTCACTAAATTACAAAATAATAATTTAGATAAGTTTGTGAAAATAGCTAAAAAAAAGAAATAAAAAGAATTAAAATCAATACAAAAAGAAAAAATCAAATAAAAATAAAATAAACTAAATATGGAGATGAGATAATATGGGACAAGCAGGAGGAGTATATGATTTAACAAAAAAAATACATATTAATGTTGCAAGACTCAAAAAAGAAGGAGAAAATTTTGAAGTAGATGTTGATCCTGATTTAGCAATTAAATTCAAACAAGGAGATGAAAGTATAAGTATAAGAGAAATATTAAAAGCTCCAAAAGTTTTTAATGATGCAAAAAAAGGTATGCTTGCTTCTGAAAATAGAATGCAAACTATATTTAATACTAGTGATGCATATGAAGTTGCAAAAATAATTATCAAACAAGGAGAAATTCAATTAACTTCTGAGTATCGTTCTAAATTAGTTGAAGAAAAAAGAAAAAAAATAATTAATATCATACATAGAAATGGTATTGATCCAAAAACTAAGCTTCCACACCCTGTAGAAAGAATAGAAAATGCATTCAAGGAAGCAAAAGTTCACATAAATGAATCTAAAAAAGCAGAAGATCAAGTAAAAGATGTATTAGCAAAATTAAGACCAATATTACCAATTAAATTTGAAGTAAGAGAAATAGAAGTACACATTCCTGGAGAGTTTGCAGGCAAATCGTATGCTATAATTAAGAGTTTTTCTAAAATTCTTAAAGATAATTGGAATAATGATGGGTCATTAACTGCAAGAGTTGAAATACCTGCAGGTTTGACTGAAGATTTTTTTGATAAATTAAATAATTTAACACACGGAAAAGTAGAAAGTAAGATTCTTTCTACAAGATAAAATAAAAATTATGAAATATATGGAGGAGAAAAATGACAAGTAAATTATTAGTTAAACAAAAAGATATTGTTGTGCCAGGAGAAAAACTAGCACAAGGACTGGATTTTTTACCAGGAGAAAGAACATATAGAGAAGGAGATTACATTGTATCTTCAAGATTAGGATTAGTATCTGTTGAAGGTAGAGCTGTTAAGATTATTAAACTAGGTGGAAAATATATTCCAAAAGTTGGTGACAGAATAATTGTAAAAGTTTTTGATATCACATTCTCAGGATGGAGAGTTGAAACAAACTCTGCATATAGTGCAATGTTATCAATTGCAGAAGCAGGAGACCAATTTATTCCTAGAAATTCTGACTTAACAAGATTTTTTAATATAGGAGATTATATTTTAACAAAGATTAAAAATATAACTTCTCAAAATCTAATAGACATATCAATGAAAGACAGAGGTCTTAGAAAATTAGGAGAAGGAAGAATATTAAGTATTACTCCATGTAAAGTTCCAAGAGTTATTGGGAAAAATGCTTCTATGATTTCAATGATAAAAGATGCTACTGGATGTAGAATTACAGTAGGACAAAATGGTTTAATATGGTTAAATGGAGAAGATCCTAAAATGGAATTTATTGCAAGCAAAACAATAAAGAAAATTGAAGCTGAATCTCATTTTTCTGGATTAACAGATAGAATTAAAGAATTTCTAGAAAAAGAAACTGGGAAAAAAGTTGTAATTAATACTAACCCAAAACCAAGAGAAGATTCAAGACCTAAATTTGAACATAGACCTCAAAATAAAACATTTAATAGAAGGAGATGAATAAAAAATGAAACAAAGACTAGACGGAAGAAAATTTGATGAAGTAAGACCAGTTATTGCAAAAGTTGGAATAGTAAAAAATGCAATTGGTTCTGCAATGTTTCAAATTGGAAAAACAAGAGCAATTGCTGCAGTTTATGGACCTAGAGAACTTTATCCTAGATTTTTACAAAATCCTGAAAAAGGTTTACTAAGATGTAATTATAACATGTTGCCATTTTCTGGAACAAATGGTGGAAGAATTAGGCCAGGTGGAAATCGTAGAGCTAAAGAAATTGGTTTAGTGACTCAAAAAGCATTATTACCTGCTTTAGACTTAAGTGAATTTCCAAATGCTGTAGTTGATGTGTTTATTGAAATTGAACAATCAGATGCTGGTACAAGATGTGCAGGAATATGCGCAGCTTCAATGGCACTTGCACATGCAGGATTTCAAATGAAAGATTTAGTAAGTGCTATAAGTGTTGGTATTGTGGATAATGAAATCATTGCTGATATTGATTACAAAGAAGAACATTATCCTGAATTTGCAAAAGAAGAAATTAAAAGTGAATATTCAACAGATATTCCTGTTGCAATGATGTCAAACCTTGATAAATTTACTTTATTACAGCTTGATGGAAGAGCTAAAAGTGATGAACTGAAAAAATCATTAGAAATGGCAAAAAAAGCATGCCAAGACATATATGAAATACAGAAAAAAGCATTGAAACAAGCTTATGAGGTGCAAAAATGACTATTACAAAAAACCACATAATCAAACTAATAAAACAGAATGTTAGATTAGATGGAAGAAAGAATGATGAATACAGAAAACCAATTACAGTTGAACTTGGAGTAACAGAAGGAGCAGAAGGTTCAGCTAGAGTTATAATTGGAGACACAGAAGTTGTTGTTGGTGTTAAAATGGAAATAATGTCACCATATCCTGATTCACCTGATCAAGGAACTATAATGGTTGGTGCTGAATTAATACCATTTGCATCACCTGATTATGAATCTGGACCACCATCAATTAAAGCAATTGAACTTGCTCGTGTAATTGATCGTGGAGTTCGTGAAAGTAAATGTCTTGATTTTAAAAGTATGTGTATCAAATCTGGAGAAAAAGTTTGGGTTTGTGCAATAGATATTATACCTATTAATGCTGCTGGTAACATGTTTGATGCAGGCGCAATAGGTGCATTAGCTGCTTTAATGGATACAAGACTTCCTGCATTAGAAGAAAAGGATGGAATGTACAAAATAAATTATGAAGGAGAAAGAACTGAAAAAATTAAGTTAAATAATCAACCTATATCATGCACTGTGCTAAAAATAGGTGATAATTTTGTTGTTGATCCTTTGCCTGAAGAAGAAGAAATTTATGATGCAAGATTAACAGTTGCAGTTGATGAGTCAGGTGATATTTGTGCAATGCAGAAAGGTGGAGATCATGCTTTAAGTGCTGATGAAATCATGAAAATGGTTGAGTTGGCTAGTAAGAAGTGTGGTGAGTTGAGAAAGTTTTTGCCTAAGAAGTAGAAATAAATACAACAAAAAATGCAAAAAGAGATAGAAAACCTAATACTAAAGTTTGCATTGCAGAATGCAGTAAAGTTTAATGGTAGAGCTAATCCTGGTGCTATTGTTGGGAAACTTCTTGGTGATAAACCTGAACTTAAGTCTCAGATGAAAGAGATTGGTAAGGAAATTTCTCGGATTGTTAAACATGTTAATCTAATGAAACGAGAGAGTCAGGTTGCTAAGTTAAAAGAAATTGATCCTTCACTTTTGGAGAAGAAGAAAAAGGTTTCTAAAAGACAAGCAGGATTACAAGAACTACAAGGTGCAGAAGATGGTAAAGTTAATACAAGGATTCCACCAGAACCTAGTAAATATAATCATCTTGGACATGCACTTGCATTCTTAATTAATTATCTTTATGCTAAGAAGTATAATAGCAAATGTGTACTAAGATTTGATGATACTAATCCTAATAAATGTAAACAAGAGTATGTTGATGCAATGATGAAAGATGTTATTGAATATCTAGGTATAAAACCAGATTCTCAGTTCTTTGCATCAGATAAAATGAAAGAGTTCTATAAATATGCTGAAAAATTAGTAAAAGAAGGAAATGCATATGTCTGTTTTTGTGAACAACAAAAAATGAGAGAAAATAGACGTGCAGGAATTGAATGTGAATGTAGAAATAAAGATGTAGAAACAAATTTAACACAATGGAAAAATATGTTAAATAAAAAATATGAAGAAGGTGAATGTTGTCTAAGAATCAAAGGTGATATGGAATCCTTGAACCATGTAATGAGAGATTTTGTTATCTGTAGAATTACTTTAGCACCACATTATAAACATGGACATAAGTATCATGTATGGCCTAATTATGATTTTGAGAGTGCAATTGCTGAACATTTGACTGGAACAACATATATTCTACGTCCTACTGAATTTGGATTAATGAGAATTGAGTTACAAGATTATATTAAAGATAAATTAGGAATAAGTAAACAAAAAGAAATACAGTTTGGAAGATTTGTTGTCAAAGATGCACCAACACAAGGTAGAGTTATAAGAGAACTTATTGAATCTGGAAAAATGAAAGGTTGGGATGATCCTAGGTTAGTTACTTTGCGAGCATTAAAACGTAGAGGGTTTGTAAAAGAAATGTTTTATGACCTTGTAAAAGAAGTAGGATTGTCTAAATCAAACACTAATATTGACTGGACTTTATTATCGTCAATCAACAGGAAATATCTTGACCCTATATGCAAAAGGTTCTTTTTTATGTCTCATCCTAAATTAATTACAATAAAGAATGCTCCTAAAAGAGAAATTAAATTAAAATTCCATCCTGATGATAAAATAGGTGGACGTGATTTTTCTGTTAGTGAAGAGTTTTATATTGAAGAAAAAGATTATAAGAAATTTAAAGAAGGTGGTTTTTACAGGTTAATGGATTGTCTTAATTTTAAATTTGTTAATGGAGAATGTGTGTTTGATTCTCTTGATCATGAACATTACAAAGAAAAAGGTAGCATGATTATGCATTGGTTACCTAAACATGGAAATGTTGATGTAGAAATCATGATGGATGATGCTAATGTTTTGTCTGGTTTAGGTGAACATAATATGAAAGTTCTGAAAGTTGATGATATAATTCAAGCGCAAAGGTTTGGGTTTATTCGGTTAGATGAAATTACTGATGAAAAAATGAAGTTCTGGTTTACACATAAGTAGAATTCGTCACTCTCAAAGGCTAAAAGGGTAATATTTGGGTGTTTGATGGAAAAGATTTATATATGAGTTCGTTTTTTAAAAAATTAGTTTAAAAACAATAGTTAAAGTCTATAAGGGGTGATAAGATGTTAATTGTTAAAGCTAAAATAAAAGAAACTTGCCAAGGTTTTAATGTTTCAAGTGATGTTGCTGTAGCTCTAAATGTAAAGTGTGAAGAACTTTTAAAAGCAGCTTGTAAAAGAGCAGAAGGTAATAGTAGAAGAACAGTAATGGCAAAAGATTTGTAATTTTAAAAATTTTATTATTTATGGGATTATTTTAATCTCATTTATTTCTTTTTATTTTATTTGTGTTTCTAAATCTTGATCAATTAGAAATTGAATAGGCATTTGTACTAATGTACGATAAGTTCTTCCAAACAAATCATCCTTTTCCCTATCTTCATATGTTAATTGTTCAATATTATTTAAAATTCTTTTAATAACATTTGGTTTATCTAAATACATTTCTTTACCTTCAATTGAAGATTCACCATCATAATACCCTTGTTCTTCTTTTTCCATAAGAGACTTTATATATCCAATATTTTTCATTCCAAAATAAATAAAAGCAGTTTTAAATTTATTAAACCATACTTCTTTAACTTCTTTAAATGAAGGATTGTTAAGATTAACATTTTCACCTAAATAAATTCTTAAATCCTGAGCAATTGCATGGTTTATATATCCTACTTTCCTTTCATATGGTGTATCTTGCATAGAAGGATGACTTAAAAAAATAGCAAGTGTATATGGCATTGTTGCTAATCCAAATTTATGAAAATCATTAAAATCAAACCCATTATATTGTCCAAGTAATTTTTTGAAATTAACTGGATCAAATTTTCTAAATTCCCCAAAATAATCAAAGATTTCATTAATATTTCTAGCATCATAATTTAAGGCATTTTCATGACCTGAAAAATGAAAATCTAAAGGTTTTTCAGTCATTTTAACTTCTAATTGTTTTTTTAATAAACAATTTCCAGGATGATTATCATGAGAAACATATCTTAATCCAATTGGGAATCTTCTCTTCTTACCTTTATAGAAGAAAGAAGGATTTTTAGGAGCATTTACTTGTTTCATAGCTTCTTTTAGTTCATCTCTTAATTCTATCATATCATTATGGTGTGCTTGGAACCAAAGAAGTTTTTTTAGTTCATGATCTTTCATAGTATAATCACACCATTCAGTACTAACATCACTTGAAACTAATTTACCCATCCAACCAGCTAATGCAACTTTACCAATTTTTTCTTTTAATGGAGCTACTTCATCTTCCAAACTCTTAATTATTGGTGCATATTTTGTTTTATTTTGGTATGGTAGAATTTGATTAAAAAAATTATCTAATCTTGTTTCAATTTCTTCATAATTTAAAGTAGTCAAAAAATCAGAAATATTTTTACAAAATGGTGTTGTATCAAAATTACTTTTTTCAAATGCAATTCTTGCAATAGTATCATTAATAAAAAATCCATCAATATACCTAGCAACTTTATCTCCAATATAATCTAAATTATCTTTATCTAAACGTGTGCTTTCATTTTCAACCAAAATTGGTTTATCAGAACATCTTTCTTGAAGTTGAATTTTTAAATTATTAACTTGTTTACAAAGAGCGTAAACATTATCATCAAATGATCCACCTTCATAATAATCTTGATATAATCTTTTTTTTTCAACATTATAATAAATTACTTCAGGAGATAATCCTCCAAATTGATTAAACATAAGCATTAACATCAATTGCTTATTAAAAGAATCACTTGTTTTTGCTCCAGGAATTATATTACCACTCATAGATCTAGGAGTGTCTAAGATTTCTTTTAAAAAAAAAGTACCCCAAGGAGTATTAACATAATAAAGTTTACTATTGAGTCCAGTACTATTTTTGCAACTATTAACAGAAATATTGTCTTGATCAAGTTCAAATTCCACTCTTTCTACTGATTTATTAACAATATTAGAAATATCTTCAAGAATTCCTTCTTCTTTTATATCCTTTTGTTCCATTTTTGGCTTTGTAATCTATTCTTATTTATAAATAATACTATATCTCTATTCCCCCTTATAAAAGAAAATGTATATTTAATATATAAAGGTTTCTGTAATTTACTATTGTTGAGTGAATATGTCTGAATAGTGTTAAACATGCCTTTAAGTGTATATTAGCCTTCCTAAATGATGAATTCTTTCTGCAGAATCCTTTATTTTTTCTATTATAATGGAAACATTATTTGCATCTAATTTCTTACCATAAAGATCATTACATGTTTCCATCATTTTTCTCTTATTCCCAGCTAATTTTAATGCTAATTCTTTATTATCACTATAATATGCTTTCATAGTGTTTGTATAATAACTTTGAACGTCCTTTAATAATTCTTTTATACATTTTTCATGTTTTTTAAATTTAGTAGTTTCAACTACTTTAGCAATTCTTTTTACATTATCTCCAACTTCTTCAATAAATTTACCCCATTGCCAAGTTTTAAGGAGCTCTTCAGGAGAAATATAATAAGGTTTGTCTAAAGAAGGATAATTTAACCTTACTTTTATTGATCTAAATAACAAATAACTCAGTCTATTAATATCTTTATCTCTATCCCATATATGATGTGATTTTTTTTCTTTAAAACACTCATTTAAATCTACCATCATTGATCTAGTAATATTATCCATTTTCCTTAATAAGCTCTTAATATCGATTGTTTTCATATCTAAGAAGTCTCTTGCAATAATTTTTTCAGAACTTTGTTCCATAATTTCTAAAGCAAGTAATCCATGCAATATATCTCTAATATCTGCACCTTTATCTTTTAATTCATGACCAGACAAAGTTATATTTTTAAAATTATTAATATATGCTGGAACAATTAATCTTTGAATTTGTTCTTTTGATTTACCATTGATATTTATAATGATAGTTTTATCTTCAGGACTTTCTTTTTCTAATTTATTAGATAACACTAATTTATTTTTTTCTATATCAACGCTAATACTATCTCCTTTCTTCATCTTATTTCTTTCAATCCATTTCTTTGGTAGACTCACTACATAAGATGATTTTCCAAACGCAATTAGTTTTCTAAATTCAACCATTTCAATCCCCCCGAATGATTAATGTAAACATATACTCATTAGTGATAATATATTGTATATATACTATATGGAGAAAGTATATATATTTAAATGTTTGTATAAATAATTATAACATATTTGGGGGTGTATATATGGTTCGAAATATTTTAAAAGAAATAGAATTAGATGTAAGTAGAATAGATAGTGTAGACTTTTCAAATGAAATCGAAGAAATGCTTGATAATGATCAGATATCGCCTGTAGAAGCTGCATTTATGCAAGGCTGGGAAGAAGCTGGTTAAATAAATATATATTTTCTGTAATAAAAGAATAAAATAGAGATAAGAGTCTAAACTTCCATCTTTATCTCAGATTTAGTTGTTTTTTCATCTATTGTGATTTCTCTTATGATCTTACCTATCCTAACTGCTTTTAATCTAGCCATTGCTGGATTATTTTCATATTGTTTAGGTACTTTGATTTTGTCTATTACATATGTATGCTTGATCTCTGCATTCTTGAATTTGTCTGTTTTTGTGTCAAACAAGAACTCTTTCACTAAAATATCAAAGTCAGTTTTAGGAAATTTAGCTGTTAAGAACTTTTCTAAGACTTTTCCTGGCTTTGGTACAGACTTTTTAACATTTAATACATAATCGCCTGACCTTAGTTTTAATAATAAAGGATATTTGTTGAACTTTTCTACAAATTGTTTGAACTTGTTTGCATCTAGTTCAGCTGTAATTGTGTGTTTTTTTCCTGTTTTTTTCTTAATTTCTGCTCCTGCTTGTTCTAAATCAGAAGTAATATCTTGTTTAGAAACAACAACTCCATTTAGTTTCACATTTTGTTTTATTAATTTAGAAAATAAGTCAAACATACAGTCCAAATATTCAAATCCTGCTTTTATTTGTATATTCTTTCCACCTACTTTGATTGTAAATAATTCTTTTGTAAATTCACCAAGACTATATCTTATGAATTTATTGTGTACCCATTCGTCTGTTTTTTTATTATATATGTTTTTTATATGGTTCATATTCACTCAACCTCCGGTTTCGTTCATAGATTAAAAATCAAGATTTCTAATCATTTTGTTTTACCTCTGAAATATTTTATTATATATCCAAAACTGTATCTACCTGTTATAAAACCACCTGTTAATAACAAAGCCCAGCCTAAAGTATAATAAATTAATCCTTGGATCCAGTTTGCATTTGAGTTAGGGTTTGATGCTACTATAAATATGCTGATTGCAGTGAATAAGAAGCTGATTACCATAAGGAATGTTCCGTATTTGATTAATTGCTTATGTCTTTTTTTAATCTTTATCTTCTTAAGATTCATCTTTTTAATCCTAATTTGTTTCATCTTTTCTATATTGATTTTTTTCATGATTATTATTGTTTTTGTTTTGTTTATTTTAAATGTTGTGGTTATTTATATGTTTTAATATATATAATAAAGTATAGTGATTCTTATAAACATTCTATAGCTCCAGATTGATATTGAATATAAGAGGTATATAAAATGGTTGGAACAAATGGTAAAAAACGAGAAAATAAATTTTTGATAATAGGAAATAAAAGAAAAAATACTGAAAGAATACCAAAACCTAGACGTGTTTATGCATTAGAAGTGTTTGCAAATGTTTATTATGTAGGCAATGTTGAGATGACTGAAAGTACAGGTGGTTCAATGTCAAAAGAAAAAAAAGATAGGTTAGTAAATGTTATAAGGCAAACTCATCAAAATTATGATAATCTTAATGAACTTCTTTCTGAATTAGCAAAAGAGTATGTAGATACTAAAGACCCATATAAAGAAAAGAGAGTACCACTTCAAATTGATTCTTATCCAAGAATGGATATTACAGATAGAGTTACAGAATATAGAAAAAGATTGAATCTAAATAATGAAGGTGATAATAAATGACTGAAAAAAGTTTAAAAGAAGTATATGATGAAATGAATAAACAAGTTTTTGCATTAGAAGTATTTGCAAATGTTTTTTATGTAGGAAATATTCCTCTGAATCCAAGTACAGGAAGTTCAATGATAACAAGATCAAAATCAACATTAACAAATTTTATAAGAAAATATTTTGAAAAAGGTACAAGTACAAAAGATACTTATCTATCTTTAGCTAAAATTTATGCATGTTCAGAAAAAAATGATTTAGGAGGATCTATTGAACTACCTATTGACATGTGTCCAAAAACAGATATAACAAATTTAGTTATAGAATATAAAAAAGACATCACTCAATAACATTACTTTCTTTTATTTTTGTTGTGTAGATATTGTTTTTACCTATCTTTAACTGAATATCATTGTAATACACCTTATAATCTTTAACACTTAGCTTTATCTTTACAAAGTCTTTGTACTCAACTCTTGATTTCTTATTATCATAGCCTTGTACTTCGACTACAGAGCCAGGTTTTGCATCAGTTGTTAACAATTCACCATTCTTACTATCTTCGCTTTCTAATGCTACCAATAACATTCCTTCTGATTTAACACCACGAAGCTTTGCTGGCTTTAGATTAGATACAACTATAATATTTTTATCTTGGAGTTCTTCTTTTGTATACATCTCTCTAATACCTGCAACTAAAGTGATTTCATGATCTGTTAAAACCTTCATAACATATAGTTTATCAGCACCAGGATGATTTTCCACACTTAATATTTTTCCAACTTTAAGTGATAATGGAAATATTGGTTTTTGTTTTTGTTCAGGCTTTTCAATTTTAGGAAACAATGGTTTTGATTCAGTTACTTTACCAGATGTTGTTAAGTTCCATTTAAAATCTTTAATATTTAGTTCTGGAAAATTAAACTGTTGTTTGATTTTTTCAGCAGTTTCTGGTAAAAAAGGATATAATAATAAATTAATCAATCTTAATGCATCTGTTGTTGTGTATATAACTTTAGATAACTCTTCCTCATCTTCAATTTTCCATGGTTCTTTATCATTAATGTATTTGTTTGTTTGTTTAATAAGTCTCCATATTAAATCAAGTGAATTATTAAATTCGAATTTGTCCATAAACTTGTTAATTTCAGTTATTATTTCTTTTGTTTTGAATAATTCTTCTGATTTGGATTTTGGAATAGTCAAGTCAAAGCTTTTTTTTAATAAAGCAGTTATTCTCATTACAAGATTGCCTAATTCATTACCTAGTTCTGTGTTATATCTTTGAATTAAGTCGTGTTCTGAAAAGTTTCCATCTTGTCCTACAGAAATTGATCTTAAAAGGTAATATCTTAACACATCTGCACTATATTTGTTTATCATTTCAATTGGATCTATGACATTGCCTTTTGTTTTAGACATCTTTTCTCCATCTTTGTCGTTTATGAAACCATGAGCATACACTTGTTTTGGTAATTTGATGTCAGCAGCAATTAACATA
Organism: Candidatus Woesearchaeota archaeon; assembly: GCA_964012725.1. GTDB lineage: Archaea > Nanobdellota > Nanobdellia > Woesearchaeales > CAXGTL01 > CAXGTL01. Next base: position 1,548 of record CAXGTL010000016.1, on the reverse strand, counting down.
GTTGGCCAAATTACTGTATGGAACCATAAAATGTCTTTTCCAATAATATGTACATCTGCTGGCCAGAATTTTTTAAATAATTTATTAGGATAATCAATACCTGAGACATAATTTATTAATGCATCAAACCAAACATAAATCACATGTTCAGGATCATTAGGTAAATGAATTCCCCAATCAATAGTTGATCTTGATACACACAAATCTCTTAGACCTTTGTTTAATCTTGATAATATTTCATTTTTCCTAAACTCAGGATAAATAAAGTTTGGATTTTCTTCTATATGTTTTAATAATTCTTTATGATACTTAGACATTCTAAAGAAGTATGCTTCTTCTCTAAGAACTTGTAATGGTGTTTTGTGTGTTGGACACATTTTTTCATCAGTTATATCTTTTTCTGTGTAATAAGTGTTACATTTGTCACAAAAAAAGCCTTCATAAAATCCTTTGTAAATATCTCCTTTGTCAAATACTTTTTTAAATATTGATTTTGCAACTTGTTTATGTTTGTCAGAACTTGTTCTGATGAAATCATTGTTTGTTATTTTAAGTTTTTTACCAAAATCAGTGAAAATATGTGCATACTTATCTATGAATTTAATTGGATCAATGCCTTCTTTATCAGCTGCTTTTTTTACATGGTTACTGTTCTCATCTACACCTGTTAAAAAGAATGTTTCAAATCTGTTAAGACTTTTCCATCTAGCTAAAGTGTCTGTTACAAAGTCTGTATATGCATGTCCAATATGTGGAATTGAGTTTGGGTAATATATTGGAGTTGTTATGTAGTAAGTTTTAGTCATAATGAGATAATAAGTCAAAAGTTGTATTTAAATGTAGTGGTAAAGTTAGATGTATATTAATCACAATTTCTATTGTAAAATAATACTTCATCAGTACCATCAGTTATTGTTTTCCATTCAAGAATTCCTTTTTCTAATGCTCTTTCTTTCAAATATACTCCTGTTAAAAAGAAAATATCCATTAATCCAATACTATTTTCTCTGCATATCTTGATAAATGAAGCATAATTTCTTTTAAATTCCTCTCTTTCTTCATAAAATGATACTGAAAGATATCTTTGGTAAAAAGAACCTAAGTACATTTCATTCATGTCTCCAAAGATTTTTTTCATTTCTTCATGTATATCCCATTCATCAATTATTTTTTTTAATGGTTTTCTAGTATTTTCATCTTTGTTTTTTAAATAGGCCATTCCAAAAGAGTTTATTTTATGAGTGCCACCCTGTCTTTCAAGAAATTGTGTTGAATAACAAGCATTTAGATATCCTTGTACATCAAATTCTTCTGGTCTTTGTATTATCATGATTTTCTCCTAGTATTATTCTATGGTTTGTATTTTATAAATATTTGCCTTTTGCAGAATATAATCATTAGATGTTATAGCAAAAAACTATATCCATAACATCAAATCAAATAGCAATAGGATTTCTACAGAACAGGGGATATTTTGGATAAAGTTAGTATAGGGTAAAGTTTATATACCAATATAACAATAAATATAAATATGGTAAAAAGAGAGGG
>CAXGTL010000015.1:0-24397 GCA_964012725.1 Candidatus Woesearchaeota archaeon | reverse complement strand
TTTTTGTACTTTACTTACATATTCTTTAGGAAAACCTCTTTTTAGGTTTTCAACATATAAAGAACCTTTACCAAAACATGTTTCATCATAAAGCTTTCTAACCAAAGTTCTGCTTATCTTAATATATTCACTCTTTTTTATTTTTGTCACAATACAGATTAATTATACAAATAATATATAAATAAGTAGTCATTATTTTGACCTTTAAGAGTCAAAAAAACGAAAAGTTTATATAGTTGAACTAAGTACAATATTACTACAATGACATCAACATTCTTAAAATTAGAAGGAAACACTGTAAAAAACAGAATATGGAACTTTTTAATAGTTCATTCTGAATTTGATTATTCAATGAAAGATATTGCTAAGTTTTCAAAAGTAAGCTACACTTCTTTAAAAGAAATATGGAAAGAGCTTATAAAAAGAAACATTGTAACCCATACAAGAGATGTAGGTAAAGCAAAGATGTACAAATTAAACAGATCAGATCCTCAGGTTGAGAATTTTGTAGAATATTATTGGTCTGTAATTGATTCAGAAGTTGATAGGAAATTTAGCAAGAAAGAGGATACATTTAGTTCTGCAGGACATGTATCAATGCCTATGAGTGCGAGGCATATGTAAAATAAGATGAACTTCCTAAAACGTTACAAAGACTTATTCAACAAAGATCTTAGTAAATATGAATCTCTTAAACTTAACCAATGTATAAGAGTAAATTCATTAAAAATAAACCAAAACAGTTTAAGAAAAAGATTAGAAAAAAAAGGTGTTAAACTAAATAAATTCCAAGAGGATGGTTATGAAGTTCTAAGATCCAAGATTCCAATTGGAGCAACACCTGAATACTTAGAAGGACTTTATTATATACAAGAAAAAGCATCACAATACCCAATATTATTATTAAACCCACAACCAGGAGAATTAATATTAGACATGACAGCTTCACCAGGAGGAAAAACAACTCAGATAAGCCAATTCATGGATAATAAAGGAATAATCATAGCTTTAGACATCAAAACAAGAAGGTTGAATGCATTAAAAAACAATGTACAAAGAATGGGATGTACAAATGTAATAATTTATAACAAAGATGCAAGATATATAGAAGATTTTAAACTAAAGTTTGACAAAGTATTACTAGATGCACCTTGTTCTGGTAATTTTATCACAGACAAAAATTGGTTAGATAGAAGAACATTAGATGACATTAAATCAAGACAAAAAATACAAAGACAATTAATCTGTGCAGGAATCAGTGTATTAAAGCCAGGTGGAACTTTGGTTTATTCAACATGTAGTTTTGAACCAGAAGAAAACGAAGATATAATTAAATTTACATTAAAAGAATTCAGTAACATAAAGCTAGAAGAAAGTGAAAGGTTCTGGCCACCAGAAACACAAGGTTTTTATGTTGCTAAATTAAAAAAACTAATATGAAATACAAAACACTAACACTAATCGGAACTTCGCACATTGCAGCACAAAGTGTTAAAGAAATCCAAACTTCAGTACAAAAACATACACCAGACATAATAGCAATCGAACTAGACAAAAGAAGATTCAAAGCAATCACAAGCAAAAAAAAACAAAAATTATCAATAGCAGCAATCACTGAAATAGGGTTCAAAGGATATTTATTTGCACAGTTAGGTAAATATGTTCAACAAAAACTAGGAAGTAAAGTAGGACTTCATCCTGGATCAGACATGCTTGAAGGCATAATCCAAGCAAAGAAACACAAACTAAAGCTTGCACTCATTGACCAAGACATTACAATCACACTAAAAAGATTCTCAAAAGCATTTAATTATAAAGAAAAATGGCACTTAGTAGAAGACTTTTTCAAAGCATTGTTTAGAGGAAAAAAACAATTACAAAAATTAGGAATAACAAACTTTGATTTAACAAAAGTTCCATCTAAAAAAATAATTAATAAATTATTAAACCAAGTAAAATTAAGATATCCAAGGACGTACAAAGTTCTTGTCGAAGACAGAAATCATTTCATGGCAAAGAACTTAATCAAACTTATGAATAAACATCCAAAAAAGAAAATCCTAGCAATTGTTGGTGCTGGTCATGAAGATAGAATTCTTGAGTTAGTTAAGAAAATAGACCAACATAAAGTAGAGTATATCTAAAAAAACAGATTACAACAAACTTTATATACTTCTAATCAATATAATATAAATATGTTAAAAAAATTCATACCAACACTAAAAAAACACTTTAAATTCACAAAAAAAGAATACTTAGACATGATTATCATAACATTAATTCTAAGTTTTATATTTTCATTAGCAGACTGGGGTAAAACAAGAAATTATCTTCTTCATTTAATATCAATTATTATTATTGTATATGCAGTATTATTAGCACACTTAGCTATACAAAAAGTATTTGCAATTTATAATGGTTATAGTTCAAAGTTTCATATTAGTGTTGTAAGTTTATTAGCAGCTCTAATGATTGGATTCTTAACTTCAAATCCAAAAGGTACTTTCATCTTAGTATTAGTTATACCTGGTACAATGTTGTACAAAACAATGCCAAAACATAGAATCGGAAGATGGCCTAAAGGACCAGTGTTTGGAGAACTAAGCTTAATCACAGGATCAGGTATTGTTTTAAACCAAATTTTAGCATTAACATTTTATGGTTTATATTTAGCAACTAACTTATGGGGTTTTTGGTTAATCACAATAATAAATGTATTTTTCGCATTTGGAACAATATTACCAATTCCTAAAAATGATGGACTACAACTTTTATATGGATCAAGAGTTGGTTATGTTGTTACAGCTATCTTAGTAATATCTACATCATACTTAATATTTATGCAATACAGTTTTTTAGCAACATTATTATTAACTATTATAACAGTGTTAGTAATATGGGCAAGTTATTATTATTTTGTTGAAAAAAGATATTTAGGCAGATAAAGACATAAGAGCTTTTTGCACTAAATAAATAATAACTAAATATGAAATAACAATATTAGATAACCCAAAAATAAGAAATATAAAATAAATACCAGCAACACCATCAATAAGACTAGCAACATCACCCTTGTAAGCATATGCTTTGAATGCTAAGTACATGAAACAAACTACAGGGAACCTCCAACCATTATAATAATCATGTTGTATTAAAAACACAACTAATGCAGTTAATAAATCCAAAAAACCTAATAATTTGATTATCATATTAAGAGGGAACAAAGTGACATATTTAAATATAATGAAAAAAAAAGCACAAATCAACATATTTGAATGGTATATAGAATTTGGAGCATTATTATTCTTAATCATAGCTATATCTATAGTATATTCTATTCAAAGTATTTATTTAAAATTTGCCAACATTTTCATATCAGGGTTAATATGTGGTTATATTTTATTTAAAAAGAAATTCAATTTCAGAACAATTTTCATCACACTTGCTTGGATAGTGGGATTAATTATTGGAAGTGAAGAAAGTATTTCTTTAGTAATATTAACTTTTATAATTGGAAGTATTATTACTTATTATACATTTAAAAATAAATGGTTAGAAGTTTAGAAAGATTAAATATCAACATTATTCTTTTGCATAACTAATAAATCTTCTGTTGTTAACTTTTTTCCCCTTTTAATCTTATCTTTAACATTTTCTTCCTTAGTTTTCATTACTTCTGCTTGTTTCTTTTTTTCAATCTTCTTAATTTCATTCCTATCTGAACTAAGTTTAATATTAATTTTAGATATTTTATTTAATTCTTGTTTTAATTTATTATTTAATTCAATAAATTCCTTTTTAAACTTTAAAAACTCTTGGAAAGCTTTTCCTTCTTTTTCTTTTAGACCATCTATTTCTTTTGAAGATTCCATAATTAAAACATGTTTTTCCTGACCTTGTTTTGCTTGAGTTTGAATATTATTATGTACTTTATCCCTTTCACGTTTTAAATCTCTCATTTCTTTAGAAAGAATTTTAGATTGTTCCCAAACTTTAACTAAAGACTTTATTTCTTTAAACTTTTTTTTAAGATCTTTAATAGTTTTCATAAGTTTCTTTTCTTGTTCAATAGAATGAACTTCTGTTTCCATTTTATGTTCTAATTCATCTATTTGAGATTTCAATTCTAAGGGATTACCTTTAATTTCATATTTTTTAAGAAGGTCTCTTTTTTCATCATTAAGTTGTTTTATTTTATTAAGCCTTTGAGTGACTCCTTTTCCAAGGTCAGTCCTTTTAACCTTATCTTGTTTTATTCGTTTAGTAAAATTATCTCTTACATTTCTATTAGATTTAATAGTTTTAATAAGTTCAGAAATTTGTTTATTATAATTTTCTTTTTTTTTAAACCAACTTTCTTTTTGAACATTAATTTCAGAAAGTTTAGATTTAAGTTCAGAAATATCTTTCTTATGTTCTGATAATTCTTTCAATAGATTTTTATTTTGTTCAGGTGTTAGCATTGTGTCACGCTCACTATTGGTCGTCGTATTTTACAAAGTTATTAAAATTAAAAAAGATAAAAATAAAAAGTAAAAAAAAAAGCTTTATCCGAATAAAGCTCCTAATCCAGCTGCAGCTTGTTCAGGTGATTTTTCATCCTTTTTCTTTTCAGGCTTTTTTTCTGCTTTTGCTTCTCCACCAGCAGATTCTACAGGTGCAGCAGCTACAGGTTGAACAGCAGCTTTTTTGATAGCTTCTTCTATATTAACTCCATCTAAAGCAGCAATTAAAGCTTTTACTCTAGCAACATCTACTTTAACTCCAGCAGCTTCTAATACTTTTTTAACATTATCTTCTTTGATTTCTTGTCCAGATTTGTGCAATAACATTGCAGCATATATGTATTCCATTTTTGTTTTCCTCCGATTATAATTAAATTATTTTTTATTTTTGTTCAATGATTGTAATTATTCTTTTTTGTCATCAACTTTATTCTCTTTTTTTTCTTCAGTTTTACTTTCTTCTTTCTTTTCTTCAACTTTCTTTGTTTCTTCTTTTTTAGTTTCCTCTTTTTTAACTTCTTCTTTTACTTCAACTTTTAACTCACCAACTTCAGATTTTAAAGCATTCATTTGTGCTTCAGCTTTACTTAACACTTCACCAACAGTTTCTGAACACAATATATCCTGTGATCTTGCTAATGCTAAAGCTTCATTATGAGCTTTAGGTAATAATACTTCCACAGTATCCTTAGTCATATATCCTATATCAATAGCTAAATTAAATGATTCTGTTCCAGCTAAAGCCATATTTTCCATAAATTGTTTATCATCAATATCTAATACAGATCTAGCAAAGATTGTACCATCTTCAAATACTGCAACTAAATCAAGTCCAACTTCCATTGGAAATATACTTAATCTTGTTAACATACTAGCAACATTAGCTTTTATTACTTCACCTTCTTTTGTAACAACTTTATCTTCTTTTATTGCTACCTTACCATTTTCTACACCACTCTTTAATCCAATAGCACCAAGTTCTGATATAACTGGTCCTGGAGCAAAAGGTGTTACTCCTGCTTTAATAATAATATCTTTAGGTGCAATTTGTCCTGCTTTAGCAGGTGCTGGTGATTTATTTTTTCTAATAATTTTTGCAAGCTTGAATGGGTTTTCTTTTGTAAATAATAATCCAGGCATTCCTTTAAGATGTGGAATTATTTTTTCAATACCTTTTTTCTTATCTTTTGTTTGATCAATTGCTAGTTTCATTAATCTACGTTTAGTAACTTTTATGATAACACTACTTCTTAATTTTTCTCTCATCTTTTGTAATTGTGGTGCAGGTAAATTTTCAAGATTAATTGCACCAACAATAGGATGATTATTAATTAAATCAACTAATTCTTTTACAATTCTCTTCTTATAATCTGCAACATTTGCTTTATGTTTTTCTGTCAATTTTATTTACCTAGTTCAAATGATTTAGTCATTGTTAATTTCAAAAAGATATTTTTAAGATTATTTTTTTCATTTGGAAGATGATTAATTAATGAAGTATAAATTAAATGTATATTCTCAACAACTTGGTCATTATCCATTTTTTCAGAACCAACTTTAAGATGAATTATTAGGTTTTTTTTAGCACTAATTCTTATTAAATTTTGTAATTTTTCAACTAAAGGTTTTAATGAAGCTTTAGGTGGTACAATACATCCTGCTTTAGGGTTAGGCATTTTTTGTCTTACTCCTAAAACTTTACCAAAAGTAGTTGCTACTTTTGCCATAATATTTGCTTGAGCAATAAAATAATCATATTCTTCTGCTAATTTCTTAATTAATTTTTTATCATTTGCATATTGAGGAAAATCATTTGCTAAAATAACTTTATCACAATGTTTAGTTGCTTCATCTTTAAGCTCTAATCCAACTAAAGCACAAACTTTTACTTTTTTACCTACTCCATGTGGTAAACTTAAGAAAAAATCAACATGATTATCAGGTTTTTTAAGATCTAAACTTTTAAGATTAATAATTAAATCATATGACTGAACAAAGTTTCTTTTCTTAGAACTTTCTTTTACTTTATTTATTGTTTCTAGTATTTGTTTTTTATCCATAATGATTCCCTCCTACGAAACGTAGTGATTTCGGGTTATATGTATAGAAATAAATCTCTATTTATAAAGTTTACCATTATATTACCTTCATCCAAAATGTCCGTCTGTGCTGTCAAGAATGGAACATTCTTGATCATGCTCAGAAATGCTCTGCATTTCCGACACGTCAATGTCATTAATTTCAAAGAAATTGATGGCATGGCCAGATGTAGCTTTTGAGTAAAGCGAGAAAGCGGAATAGGATTTTTGAATGAATAGTTTAAAACTTATTCACTAATAAGTACTAAAAAAGGCAAAGCTTATAAACAAATATACCTCCCACAATACATAAATATGAATAAAAATCAAACTCAGAATTCAGAATATAGACCTCAATTAGTAGTTGTTAATCTAGATAAATGGAAACAAAAACAAAGAAAGAAAAAAAGACAAAAAACATTAAATTCTATTAAACAAGGCCTTAGTATAAGCTTGAAAGCATTAAAATTAACAATGCTTGGCACAATTAGTGCAGCTACAATAATTGGGTTATATGCATACATGACAGAAGCACCAATTCAAGAAATAATTAATAATATCAATAAAAACAAAACAACAATATCAGTACAAAGTATACAACTAACATTAAAACCAATAAATATACAAATACCAATTTCAAAAAAAGAAAAACCTTACAATAGAAAAAACTTTTATTATAATGGATCCAAAATAACAAATACAATAATTGACCAACAAAACATTGAAATTACACTTCTTAAAAAAAACAAAATAAGTGAATTAGAAGAAAAAGTGTTAGAAGCAATACCTGGACCATATTATGATCCTAGAACTAGGTTAATAATTGGAGATATGGTTATTAATGGAGAAAGACAAAAAGACACTATCCCAATTGATAAAAATAGAGCACAATTTGCAATAACACAAGATAATAAAGTTTACTTTGGATATAACTTACAAGATAAATACAAACTACAACAAGAAAATATCTCAATTTTGTATACATGTGGTCCTTGGATAATAAAAGATTATAAAAAAAATCTTAAAATAAGTATATCAAAAGAACAAATACCTATTCCCCTTGCAAATGCGAAAAGAGACAGATGTGCAATTGTAGAATTTGAACCAAATGAAACAGGTGAACCAAAAATAGGATTGATAGTTACTAAAGGAAAAGGTATGACATTAAATGGATTTGAAATTTTCTTATCTAATTATTCTTGTGAAGAAGGAAGAATCAAGAATGCAATGAATAATGATGGTGGAAGTTCATTAAGCAAAGAAATTGAAATACCAATATATCTTGCAGCAATATTAAATTAAACAATTTCTAATATTTCTTTACTATCTTGATAAGGCAATTCATTAAATTTACAATTCTTACAAGTAGGATCAAGATTCAACCATTTACCTTGTTTATAATCATCAATCCTAAGCTGAACAAAAACATGTTTGGGAATAAAAACCATCCTTGTTTCAATACCAACTGCTGATAATAAGTTAACAAGTAAAACAGAAGCATCATCACAATCACCAACTTTAACAACTAAAGATTCACGTGCACTTTTTACATATTCATATTCTGCAGGATCGTTAACATAATCAAAATTATCCCTTACAAAGTAAAACATTGCTTTTGCATTACATATTTTATTACCTTCACAAGAAATAGATGCTATTTTATCAGCTGTTTGTTTAATTACAGGATCATTTGGTTTAACAAGAGACCTAAACTCAGAATAAGATTCTGGTTGTATTGCTTGATCAATAATTTCAATTTCATTAGGTACAACATCTGACACAGAAAAGTCCATATTAGGTTCAGGATCAAGTTTAACACTATACTCAGGAAATATTAGGACAAACATTAAGAATATCAAAAACAAGCTTAAGATTATCTTTAATGGTGTAAACCATTTCCTACCCTTGTCATCTTCCAAATTATCTACAATCGAATCCATAATAATAAGTTTATAAAACAAATAATATATTAATCTATCTAATAATGGTATTTACTTCCCAAACCTTCTTTCTCTTGCAGAATAATCATTAATACATTTAATAAAATCTTCTTTTTCAAACTCTGGCCAGAACTTATCAACAAAACACCATTCTGAATAATTACTTTGCCAGATTAAAAAGTTTGATGTTCTACGAGCTCCACCAGTTCTTATTATTAAATCAGGTTCTTCTCTTGTGTACAAACATTTGGCAAATGATTCTTCATTAATTTGATCAATATTTAATTTTCCTTGTTGAATTTGTTCAAAGAGTTTTTTAGTTGCATCAATTACTTCTTGTCTACCACCATATCCCATTGCAATATTAACAAGATATTTATCATTGTTTTTTGTTGCTTCCTGTAATTTAGTCATAGATTCTTGAACTTCTTTTGGAAACAAGTGTAAACGACCAATAAAATTAATCCTAATTTTGTTATCATAAAGTCTTTTATCTTTTAATATTTCATTATAAGCTTTAATAAATAATTTCATAAGATAATCAAATTCTTCTTTAGGTCTATTAAAATTTTCAACAGAAACAACATAAAGAGTTAGTTTTCTTATATCTAATTCTTTTATCCAATCAAAAACTTTTTTTACTTTTTCATAACCCCATTCATGTCCTTTCCAAGGTTTCATCATCAACCTTTTAGCAAACCTTCGATTACCATCTAATATAATTCCTACATGTTTTGGCATATTACTTTGTACTGGTTTCATAATTAAGATAAGAGTAAACTCTTATTTAAAAAGGTTATTATTTTTTAGAATATAATCAAAACAAACCCCAACTTTGTAAATAATGAGCAACTATACCAACCAATAATAAAGCTAAGAACAAGAAACTAATCCAAATCCATAATTCCTGTGCTCTTTTCTTATTTTTAAACACACTATTAAACAAAGTTTTCAACATCCTTCCACCATCTAATATTCCTAATGGAAGCAAATTTGCAATACCAACTGCAAAATTAAATAAATAAAACCAAATAAAGAACCCTTTAAACCAATAAAATATATTCCCAGAAACTTTGTGTTCAGATTTTATCACACGTTCATCTCTTAATCCAACAATTCCAATGTATCCTTTATCAGGAATTTCAGGATGTTCCATTGCAACTATTGTATGACTTATTTGTTGAGTTCCATTATCAACTCCAAGAACAATCTCGTCGTCAGGTTTTAATCCTTGAATTCTTTTAGCAAAATCTAAATAATTATCCACTTTTTCACTATTAACAGAATTAATTATTGCACCATTTCTAAGACTAGCATTATATGCAGGTAAATTGTCCATAACATTTACTGAAAAACCATTTGCATCTGAAAAATAATCTTCATATGGAGCTAAGTTGTTTCCATTTAGATTTAATGGATTAACCCAAGGAAGTGCTAACAAAAGTACAACTGCAACTAAAATATTCATCAAAGGACCAGCAGCAGATATTGAATAATTAACATAATCAGGCATTTTTTTTAATTGATTTTCATCTATTTCAACAAAAGCTGCAGGAAGTAATGGTACAAATAATGAAAAAAATGCAAACCCACTTGCTTTAATCTTAACATTATAAGCTCTTGCCATTATACCATGAGCTCCTTCATGAATTATTGCTAATAAAAATATTGCAATTATCCAGTGCCAAAAACTAAGAAACCCAAAACCAGGTAAACTCATTCCAGGCAATAATAATACCATACCTGTATCAACTTCTGCAGGTGATATAAAAAAACTAACCATTACCCTAATAATAATGATCATTGCAAAAACCATATAATAAAAACCAATTCCAATAAAACAAAATCCCATAAACCTAACAAAAGCTCTGTATTTATTAGCAATCTTATTCATTAACTTAAGTCCATACTTTGTTCTATATAGAATCATATAAACAAAAGGAAATGCTATTTTCCATAATTTAATTTTTTTCTTATTTTTATAAAGAAATACAATCAATACAATAATGAGTACAATAATAGAAATAAAATCAAAGTTTAATAATAACGACATATCCATATCTTGTCTCCTCTTTTTTTATTATATTTATACTAAAAGATTTATAATAAAATAATAAATTAAAAAAATTATTTCCCAGTGGTTGGGGGGTAGTGGATTTTGGAAGGTTGGACTATTTATTTCTTCCTAACAGGTCTCAAAGCTTTACTTTTACACTTTCTGCATTTAACTTTACCTTGGATTACCTTCATATTAGGTGTACGTATTTTAGCTTTACAAACCTTACAAACAAATATGTTTTTATACATTCTTGCTTGTGCTTCTTTAAATTTTGCCATGTGAATCTCCTTATTTATTTCCTGTTACTTGTTTTAAAACTTTATCATCAAGTATAATCCAGTACATGATATTGCATCCTTCAACAACATCTTCTTTTAATGATTCTGGAATTTTTAAATCAAATGTTTCATATGTTTCCATATCCATCACATTTACTGTATCGCCTTGTATACTCAATACTTGAGCATTTCTTTTATCAATAATTGGAACATCAATCATATCATGACCAGGCATAACAATTTGTCTTTTTCTACCATCTATGATACCAGCAGCAGTTAATCTAACTTTAGCATGCCCATGTTTACCAGGTCTTGAAACCTGAGTATCACTTACTACACATGCTACTCCATCTACTACAACATAATTTCCTTTTTTTAATCCTCCAACACTTGTTGGTTTTGTTTCTCCCATTAAAAAATCACCTCAAAAATTTAATTATTTAATTATTAAGACTGGAAAATCTCACCTTTTTATAAAATTAACTAATTAATTCAAAATTAATTTGAAATTATTTAGATGCTAGTTTAATATCTCTGTCTTTAACTGTTTTTCTTCCAGCATGGTGTGCTAATTTCACAGCTTGAACAGCAATTTCTTCAGCAATATCTTCCAAAGTACTTTTTAATGCAACTTTTGCTCTATCTGAAACTCTTTCAGCTCCACCCATTTTTAATATTTTTTCCATTGCAGCTAAAGGCAATAATTTTTTTGTAGCCATAAAAACCCCTCCATTTATATGAACTAACAAAAACAAGACCGATATATAAAGATTTCGATAATTGGGATGTGCATAACGCTTATTTATACTTAAACAAACCAAATAAAAGCTTCTTTTTCCTAAATCTTAATGCTAACTTTCTTAATTGCATTTCAAGCTCTTCATGATTAGGATAAGCTTTTTCCATTTTTTTAAATTCAGCACTATGAAACACATTTCTACTAGTTGTAGATTTATATTTTAGTTTTTTATGCAAAAGTTCATGATACATTACATAATCAATTAACTCAATGTTTTGATTTTGTAATATTTTTGAAAATTTTATAGTATCTGTTTGATAATCATATGTTGCAAATTTACGTTTAGAAAAATGTCCCCAACAAAGATTTGGTATTTCAATTTGATCATAAAAATATTGATTATTAATTCTATCAAAAGACCTTTTTAGATCAAAATCAATATTAGTCTTAGGAATTGACAAATGTAAAGATTTTATAAAATTATTATATAAATCAATATTCATAGAATGATTAATTGCATGCACCTTATCTTTTTTCATACCCTTACAAAACATCCTTATTAGAAGTGATTGAACAAGCCCTTTAACAATTTCTTTGTTAACACCTTTCCATTTTTTTGATAAATTTATAGTCAAATTATTTTTATATAATTTAATATTTGCATTATAATCAGAGAATTTGGCAGAATACTTTAACTTAGAATCATAATGAAATTCTTTATCAGGAAATAGTTCGTAAAATATTGGTGCAATTGATTTTGAGTTCATGTATGTGTGGAATAAATAATATTATTTAAACTTATCCTGTTACAGCAAGTTCTGAATCAACTAATGCTCTTTGAGAAAATATTGCAGGCATTACTTTTCTTTCTGTTAATTTTAAATAAATCTTTTTAAGAAGGTGAGTTGGCAAATATAAAATTCTATCTGGAACTTCTTTACCTAATTGTTGATAACATAATGTAAGGAAATTTCTAATAAAAAAACCTTGAGCAATATTTTTTGGAACAATACCTGGATTTTTTACACTTCCCACACGTCTAGAAAAAACCTGCCCTCTTGGAATTCTTTTTAAATAATTTTCTTTATAACTTTCTCTTGATTCTTTATCTTCTTTATATCCTCTTTTTCTTCTCCAATCTTCAAACAAATCATTTACAACATCATCAACCTTTATTAATTTTGTATAACTTTTTGGTAATCCACCAACATTAGATAATTTTATTAATTCATGTTGTACATTTCTAAGAGCAATTTTATTTATAAGTAAAAAATCACTAATTTCAGATTGTAACTCTTTGATTGCAATATTAACATAAGCCGGTCTTGTATGTGTTTCAGGTTTTGAATCTTTATTTTCTTTTTTTTCACCACTATCCATCAAAATCCATTCAAGATTTGATATATTATGAGTATCTAAATCAATAATTCCATGCCTTGTAATTCTTTCATCTCTTAATTCAAAACATTTTCTTCCATTTCCTAATAAATTTGACATGTAATCTGAAATAGAATGTGGACCATGTGCTCTTAAAATTGACCTTCTTATTTTTATATTTTTAGCAGTTGGATCAAAAAAGATTCCTATTTTTTTATATCCTAATTTTATAATTTCATCTATTATTGAAGCATTTGGATTTATTACCTCATGTGTTTCTAATTTTTTTGTTTTTCCTGCAAACTCAGATCTTTTTCTATACAAAAAAGACATAGTCATATCCAAATTATGGCCAGGAATTATATCTTGCCTTACATAAACTCTTTGTTCATCAGGTAATGTTATTATTCTTAAAGGAAAATCTTTAACAATAGTAACTAAAACATCAATCTCAGACATAGGTTCGTATAAAGCTGCTTCACCAAGTCTAACATTCCATTTATGAGAACAATTAAATTCTTTTTGTTCTGGTTTTTTTTTTTGATAAAACCAAGCATCACATGTACAAAGAAGTCTTTCTTTTCCTTTATTTCTATATCTCATAACATTATGCCAAAGACCATTTCTGGAATAACTAGGAAAATAAAAATATTGAACTGTTAGTTTGTTTTTTGACATTTTAAAAATATTTCACCATCATTAAATTTATAACCTTTTTATCCTAGAAAATTCAACAAAAGAATCTCTTTCATACAATGATTTTTGAATATCTAAATGTTTAAAATCAGGAATATTAAAATAAACACCAAATATTTGTTCAGAGTATTCAAAAGGTGCATGTGGGAAATCCCATTCTTTAACAAACTTAGCATATCTTTCTTCATTAAACCATTCTATTTTTATTTGACCATGTTTTACATTTGCACTTTCACTAGGTATATAAATTGGACAATAATATTTATCTTTATCATTTTGAAAAATTTTAGTCACAACTATTAAATTATCAACTAAATATAAAGTTTCTAATTCAGAACCTCTTTCCTGATAAAAATCAAAAAGTAATCTCCCAATTGAATCAAACACATTTTCTTTAGAATCATTTCTTCCACCAACTACAACAATGCCTGATTTTGTTTTCATTTCATGATAATATAATCTTAGTATTGTTTCTTCTATTGTTTTTAACATCTTTTCTAACCTATAATTTCAAAATCTATCAAACCTTTTTAAAAAGAAATTAAATCAAACTAAAATAGCATTTACAATTCCATCTTGTCCAGGACGAGATGTAATCTTTGCTTTTCCTTTTTCTGTTTCAATTATTGTTCCTTTTGTCATCAAATTTCTACGAACATAATGAGGATTTGCTGGATTTTCTAAAATATTCTTAATTTTTACTTTAAAATACTTTTTAGATTTTGGATCATAAACATTAACAGTTTCAGCTTCAACAAGCCTATTCTTTAAATGTCCACCAAGAGTTCTTATCTTTCTAAGCTTAGTAATACCAAGTTTTGTTAAAGACGGAGCTCTACCAAATAAAGCTTTTATCTTTCTAGGCTTACCTTTATATCTTCCGCCACTTGCTTTTCTTTTTGATCTATGCTGTGTAATTGCCATATTACAATATAGAATAAAACATCCATTTAAAAAGGTTACTATTTTTAAGCTTTGTATGTTTTAACTATCTTCAGTAACATTTATAAAGACATGCTAGTTATCTTTTGTTAGATTATTTTTTTATTTTAGGAGGGAAAAAACAATGGAAACTTCAAGACCTTTAGACGCTCTAAACCGAGCAAGAGACAAAAGAGTAATAATTGAATTAAAAAATGGTAAACAATTTATTGGAAACCTTAAAGCATTTGACATCCATATAAATGCAGTTCTAGAAAATGCTGAAGAACGAGTAAATGGAGAACTTAAAAGACAATTAGGAGTAGTATTTATTAGGGGAGATACAATAATTTTTATTTCACCGGCATAGGTAAAAAATAATGACTAATTGAACACCCTTAAATTTTTACAAAAAATTTAATAAAAAGAAGTGTTACATTTGCTTCGCAAAGTAACACAATAAAAAAGGTAAAAAAATGACAAAAGGAACTCCCTCAATGGGTAAAAAATCTGGAAAAAAATCACACATTAGATGTAAAAGGTGTGGTAAACATGCTTATCATATTAGAAAAAAAAGATGTAGCCAATGTGGATATGGTAAAAGTAAAAGATTACGAAGTTATAATTGGCAGAAAAAAAAGTAAACAATAAATAAAAAGAATATAGCAACAAATAGTAATAAAAAGAGTGAGGATAACATAAATGAACATTCCAATTCTAAGATATCATGAAGTTTGTAATAATCCTAAAAATCAAAATGAAATTTCTATTGAAGTTTTTAAAAAACAAATGAACTTCTTAAAAAAAAATAATTTCAAAACAATAAACTTAAACGATCTTCATGAACATGTAACAAAAAACACACAACTTCCACAAAAACCAGTTATAATTATTTTTGATAAAGGAAGAGCAGGAGTTTATGAAAATGCATACCCAATAATTAAAGAACTTGGAATGAATGCATGTATATTTATCAATCCAAATTTAATTGAAAAAGATTCTGAATTTATGACTTGGGATAAAATAAAAGAACTAAGTGATAACAATTTTATAGTGGGAAGTTGTTCAAGAGAAAAAGTAGACCTGGAAAAACTTTCTGAAAAAGAATTAGAATTAAATCTTGCTGAATCAAAATCAATAATTGAATTAAAAATTAATAAAGATATAAACCATTTTTATTATTCTTATGAAAAACCAAATGACAAAACATTACAAACAATAAAAAAATATTATAAAACAGCAATAAATAATTTAAAAGGAACTAATTTTTTACAGGATAAAAAAACAAATAATGAAATAAATTTACTTGAACTAAAAACAAATAAAATATTAAACAATATAAAATTAGATAATTTTAAGTTGTTGTTTACTACACTAAGTTTGTGTATGATTACAAAAAATGAAGAAAAATTTTTACAAAATTGTTTAGAAAGTGTACAAAAAATAGTTGATGAAATAATAATTATAGACACTGGTTCAAAAGACAAAACAAAAGAAATTGCAAAAAAGTATGGAGCAGAAGTGTATGATTTTAAGTGGAATGAAAATTTCAGCGACGCTAGAAACAAATCATTAAAATATTCAAAAAGTGATTGGGTTTTATTTTTAGATGCTGACGAAACATTATCAGAAAATGAAGCATTGAAAATAAAACAATTAATTAACCAAGAAAATGAAATAATAGGATATTCTTTAATTACTAAAAAATTTACAAACAATTTTTCTCAAGAAAATTTTTATTATGAAAACAACAATAATTATTTGGGAGCATCATTAACAAAAAAAATAAGGTTGTTTAAAAATAATCAAAACATACAATTTAATGGAGAAATTTATGAACTTGTTGATAAATCAATTAAAAAAATTAATGGAAAAGTAGAGGGTAAAAAAATATTTATTAACAATTTTAGTGAAGAAAAAGAAAAAAGTGCAGAATTTAAAAAAGAAAAAATAGAAAAGTATAGGGAACTTTGTGAAAAAAGATTATTAAAAGAACCAAACAATGCAAAAGTTTTTTATGAACTTGCTCAAATTTATAGATCTGAAGATTTTTTAGAATTAGCAAAACAAAATTTATTAAAAGCAGTTGAATTAAATGAAAATTTTTTAGAAGCACACCAAATCTTAGGAGTTGTTTATACAGAACTAAAAGAATATGATAAAGCTTTAGAAATTTTAAATAAAACATTAAAAATAAATAAAAATTATGCTGAAACTTACTTTTTATTAGGTGTTGTACATTCTAAACTACAAAATTATCAAAAATCTGCAGAATTTATTGAAACAGGTTTAAAATTAAATAAAAATAATATAAATGCATTAACTAACTTAGGAGCAGTTTATGAAAAACTTGGAAAATATGATGAATCAATAAAAACATTAAATAGATCATTATTATTACATCCATTAAACCCAAGAACACATTATAATATGGGTTTTGCTTTTATTAAAAAAAATGATATCAATAACACAGTAAAAGCATTTAACAATGCAATAAAATTAGGATATAAAGATAAAGATAGATTAATTAGATTTATAGAAAATATAAAAAATTTAAATAAATTGAATTCTTAAATAAACAAAAACAAATAGATAGATTTTTAAATATAATCGCAGTTTCTTTAAATAGTCCAATGTGGGGATGCCGGAGTGGTCAAACGGGATAGGCTTAGGACCTATTGGCTTAGTGCCTACGAGGGTTCGAACCCCTTTCCCCACACCATTTTTTTTCTTAGTTTATTAAAATCACATTTTATTTTCTTAGATTTTTCCTTTACCAAGATTTTTTTCAAACAAATTTTACAAATTCATATATAAATAAAGAGTTAATTATTTTGATTATTTTGTATATTTCTTATTTTGTGTTTTTTCACCCATTTATTTTCATATATAACTACTTAAAAGATTTAAGTGCCTAGTATACTTATTTGTATACTAACCAATTAACTATTCAAAAGTGATACTGTGCCTAAAAACAAGAATTCAAGCGTTTAAAGCAAAATTACACAATATAACACCTAATTCTAAAACATACTTTCGCAATCTTTTTAAATCAAAATAAGCCTATATAACCATATATAATGATTAGAATACAGAACAGACTATAATAGACACATACTAAAAAATGTGCTGTATAGAAATCTGTTTTGTAAAACGTTGATCTTTGCTCCGTATGCAAGGATAAACAAATTATACTTTAAGAAAAAATAGCCCAAAAAAAAATTTTTAAAAGACGAGGTGTTAGATAAATGGAAGTAAAAAAAGCAATTAAAAAAGTTGTTGCTTTAAGCGCAGGCGCTATCATGGTAGGAGCTACCATAATGGGTGCAATGGCAGCTGATTTAGCAGAATATCCAAAACCATTCATCACAGAAGATGTGAGATTTGATGGAACTTTGGTTGTTGGTGCATCAGCAAAAACCGAAGATGTAATCGGTGCTATTGACATTTCAAATGGCTTGCAAGCTGAAGCAATAAAATCAACTCCAATAAGTGGTGCTTCAACTGAAGTTGCTATTGAAGGAGATGCATGGTTAGTGCGTTCCGGAGATAAAAAACTTGAGTTAGGTAATTCTTGGAGTAGTGCTAGTGAAGAAGAAGTAATTAAAAACATAACTTCATACATTGGCTCAAGTGAATTAGCAGCATTAGGTGATGGAGAATTTGCAGATAAGAAATATCATCAGTATCTATACTTTGATAAATACGACTCAGGATTCGTACAATTCATGGAATATTCAGATACAGATGTACAAGCAGATCATTTTATTGTACCAAACAATAAACAAATTGCAAGGTATGTATTAGAATTTGTAAGTTCAGCTGAATCAGATATTGATACTAGTGCAGGTGCTGCATCTACTAGTGGAACATATTTAACAGATTACCAAGATAAAAAATTAAATTTATTTGGTAAAGAATTCACTGTTGTTACAGCAAGAAGAAGTGGTGGAAATACTGCAGCTTCTGCAAAACTAACTATGATGAGTGGTTCAACAAAATCAACTCTTAATCAAGGAGAAGCTGCTGAATTATCAGTAGGCGAGAAATCATATGATGTTGAATTAACTTATGTCGATGATAGCGATAGAGCTAGTTTTGTAGTTAATGGTGAAGCAACTGGTAAAATCAATGTTGGTGATTCATACAAATTAGGTGATGGTAATAAAATCGGAGTATCTAGTGTATACTACCAAGCACTTGAAACTGGTACAAAACAAGCAACATTCTTCTTAGGTGCAAAAGATGTAGTTGTATGGGACACTAATATCCAAGATTCAGTATCTTCTAAAAACCTTTACACAGATGGAACAAGTACTTCTGTAACAGAAGCAGCTGTAACTATTAAAGGAACAGATGATAACACAACATTCAAAATTGATTCAATCGAAGTTAACATGACTGCTGGTGACGATTATTGGGTTGCACCAGGAGAAAAGTTAAGTGAGGTTATCGCTGCTCGTGGAGATAAAGAACAAGTGTTATTTACACAAAATTGGGACATCGAATACAAAGGTCTAACTACAGAAGAAACTGGAGAAATAAACATCAAAAATAGTGGAGATTCAGCATATATCTTAACTTTCAATGATGCAAATGGTAATGCAGCAAGTTTACCAGTGGGAATCGTAAATAGTGATAATTACTATTTTGGTGATTCATATAGTTCAACTGCATCATCAGCAAGATATACAATTTTAAATGAATCTGCTGGAATAAAAGATGGTGATTATTTCATACTAACAGATGAATCTGTATCAGATGGAAATAGAAAATCATTTGTATTCCAATATAAAGGTGCAGACAAATACACTAGTGATTCTACAACTCCAACTATTAGTTTCAAAGATGTTGGTAGTGGTGATACTGTTGAAGTAACACACAAAAGAGGAGAAAATGTATATATCAAATATGGTGGAGGCTCATTCCAAGTTAGAAACGTAAGTGGATCATCTGGAGATGATACTAACAACGACTTTGATGTAGAAGTTGACTTTGACGCATCTGGATCAATTGGAGATGATACAGCTACAACACTAATTGCAATAAACACTAAAGAAGGTTCTAAGATTGCATTTACACCTACTAATGGTACTGATGTCAGTAGAGGACTATTCCTGAGTTCAGGTATGAACATTACTATATCCACACCTGACGGAGATGATTATGACAACTTAGTTCCAAAAGATATCATCTACAAGTTAAGTGCATCTGGTAGTAGTGACCAAGTAACTTTAGCTGAAGCAGGCGGATTAACAGTAACTAATCCAACTGGTGAAACTGAAAACTATTATGGTATGAACTCAATGGGAGCATTAGTTCACAGACAATCCCCAACAAGTGGAAGACCAAAAGTTTTCATCAAATACCCTGCAAAACAAGCTTTACCACAAGTATTTATTACTTCAGGAGCTATTGAATCAACAACTACAACAAGTGGTGGATCTGTTAGCCAAGAAGTTGTACCTATTAACGTAGGCGCTGCTAAATTAGATAGTGAAGTTATGGACAAAGTAGGTTCAGATAATCTAATTGTAATTGGTGGACCATGTGCAAACTCAGTTGCAGCTAAATTAATGGGTAACCCAGACCCTTGCTACAAAGATTTCAAAGAAGGTGAATCCTTAATCAAATTATTCGAAGAAGGAGACGCAGTTTCAATGTTAGTAGCAGGTATGAGTGCAGCAGATACAAGAAAAGCAAGTGAAATCGTTAAAAACCATAAGGATGTAGCTGGCTTTGAAGGTATGGAAATAACTATTAAAACAGTTGATGGTACAGTAACTAAAGTAGAAGCTGTAGCAGCTGCTGATGAAGTAGTTGAAGCATAAACCTAAACCTTTTTTTTCTTTTTTTTTTCTTTTTTAAAATACTTCTAAGAAATAATTTATCTTAAATTATATTATAACCTTAAATCGTACTAGAAAACACATTATGTTTACTTCTTTTAATTTTAATCTTTACTAATGAGCCTATTTTAAGCTGTTTTTTTGAATATACTGTTATAGTTCTATTTTCAGAAACTGCAATAAATTCATCCTTATATCGTCCATTACACACAATTTTAGCTTTAATAAAACTATTATTTTTAAAAGGTTTAGGTAATGGGTTAGTTTTAATAATATTAAAATCTTTTTCATTAAGAATTAACCTTACATCATGTTTTTTTTCTAATTTTTTTAAAATATCAAAGAATTTATCCCATGAAAGTTGTTTACAAGGCTTTCTTCCTTTAGAATAATATAAATAATTTTGAATACCTAGTTTAGCACCTATTTTTATTGCAAACTTAACTATTTCTTCCATATCAAAAACATTAATCTTATCTAATAATACAGGTGCAAGCCTTAAACTAACCTTTTTTGAAGCATATTCTGCTATTTTAATAATATGATCTACATCATAAGGAGTATTTGCAATTTTACTTGCTTTTTTCTTATCTAAAGTATTAACAGACAAATTTATTTGATTTAAACCTGCTTTTACAAACTCACCTAATGATTTTTTAGTGAATAAAAGTCCATTTGTATTAATAGATATAACTTTTACTTGCTTTATTTTTTTAACATCTTTAACAAATTCAAGCAATGGTTGGTATAGAAGTGGTTCTCCTTGTGTCCCAACATGTACCTCTATTCCGTCGATGTTTTTGAACTTAATTAATTTTTTTAATTCTTCAACTAAGTATTCCTTTTCAATAACAAAATCAGTTTGTTTTTTAGAAGATTTACCTTCATCAACAGAACAATATATACAATCCAAGTTACACCCAGTAATAGGTTTTACTTCAATTATTGAAGTGTTTCTATCGACGATTCCAAAAACATTTGAACCAATTAAAGGAATTCCAGAATTCTTATGAATATATATTGTTGGTTTATTATTCAAAGCATTTTTTAAATCAGGCATATATTTTTGAAGCAAAAAATTAAACTTTCTTTCTGCATTTTGTTGATTAATTAAAGGAAAAACAATAGAATTTTTATTAATCTTAATCTTTTTATCAATATTAGATAGGTCAGATTTTGGCATTGTAAAATAAAATATATTATATAACTTAACTTTTACAATATCTTTGTTTTCTTCAAATTTTAATGATTTGAATATTAATTTTGCCATTTATATATGATTAAACAGAGGTTTTTATATAATTTTCCATAATATAGTCATTCCAGTATATAAAACATTAAAAATATAAAAAATTTTGTACAAAAATGATGGACAACAATAGCATAAAAATAACATATGAATCTTTATTTGAATTACTTAGAAATGAAAAAAATAAAGAAGAAATACAAACATTAGATAAAGATTTTTTTAATAATGTTGTAGAATATTTAGAAGAAAAGAAAAACATATTAAATAGACCTGATGATAATCTTTTTGTTAAAAATGAAAAAAAGAAAACAGAACAACAACTAATTAACATTAAAAAAATAATTAAAGATTTATTACAAAGAAGAGAGAAAAAAATAATTTCTATGGCCTTAATCCAAAGTAGAACAGAAGCTAAAATAGATTTATCTAATATTTTAGAAGAAGAAAAAATTATGTTCAATAAATTAATTAAATTGTTTAATAATTTTACAAAATATGTGTTAAATAATCTCTTGGAAAGTAAAATTCCTGATATTCAAATGTTAAAACAAACAACTAAAGAAAAAGAAGAAACAAAAGAAGATGGAAATAAAAAAGAAATTTCAGAACCAGACTCAGATGGTAACCAAAATCAAGTTTCTGACAAATCAGAAATAACAAATAAAGATGATAATTCAATGATAAGGTTTATCCAATATGTTCCTACCTTTGTAAGTCCAGAACTTCACACTTATGGTCCATTTGAACCAGAAGATATGGCTTGTTTACCAAAAAAAATAGTAAATTTATTAGTTGAAAAAAAAGCTGCTGAAGAGATTTGTATTAAGTGATTATATATGGTTCTACGATAAATTTATAAATACATAATATTTTCTTATATATATCATGAAACTACCTAAGACAAAGAAAAGATACTGTCCTTATTGTAAAAAACATACAGAACATAAAACAAGTCAAGCTAAAAGAAAGACTCATGGTAGTAAACACACTCAAACTAGAGGTAGTAAGAAAAGAGCTAGAAAACGTGGAAGATTAGGTACTGGAAATAAGGGTAGATTTTCAAGAAAAGCTATTGGTAAGTTTAAAGCTACAGGAAAAAAGTTAACAAAGAAAACAGACCTTAGATTTACTTGTAAACAATGTAAAAAGAGTCATATACAAAAAAAAGGTAAAAGAGCTAAAAAAATAGAAATTTCTTGATTTTAATGATTTTTTCTTAATTTTTTAAATATTATATACTATTTATTTTTTATTATTCTTTATACTTATCTCTTATTTAATACGGCTCTGTCCGGAATATACGTCTGCGCCATTGTTTGCTATTATTTATGTAGTAAATAATGGCAAAGGCCAGACGGAGCTGATAAGGTTACAGTTATGAAGTTCTGGGCTCTTGTCAGTGGAGTAGGAGATTCCGGACAGAGCCATTTAATACTAAACTTTTATAAATAGCAGGTTTTTCTTATGTATATAAACATATGAAGAGGTAACAGAAATTGCTTTGCAATTTATGGAACCTCTAAAATTGAAAATTTAAGAGGTAAATCAAAATGAAAAAAGTTAAAGAACCAACAAGTAAATTCGTAAAAATCAGATGCCCTAAATGCAAAAATGAACAAATAATGTTTGGAAAAGCTTCACAAGAAGTAAAATGCTTAGTTTGTAGTAAAATACTAGCAACACCACAAGGTGGAAAAGCAAAGATTAAAGCAAGGGTTCTTGAAATATTAGATTAATGAAACTACAATGTTATTAAGAAGAAAAAGAATGCCTGAGGAAGGAGAATTAGTTCTGTGTACTATTACAAAGATATTTCATCATTCAGTTTTTGCTAACCTTGACGAATTTGGAAAACAAGGTATGATTTATATTTCAGAAGTAGCACCAGGTAGAATAAGAAATTTAAGGGATTATGTAGTAGAAGGTAAAAAAGTAGTATGTAAAATATTAAAAATTGATATATATAAAGGTCATATTGATTTATCATTAAGAAGAGTTAATGATTCTCAAAAAAGGAAAAAATTAGAAGTAATTAAACAAGAACAAAAAGCTGAAAAAATAATTGAAAATCTTGCTTCTGAACTAAAATTAGACGTAAAAAATGTTTATTTTGATATTTTTAACAAAATTAATAGAAAATATGAATTTTTGCATATTTTTTTTTTAGATTTTGTTTCTGGAGAAATAAAATTTGAAGATTTTGAAATTGATCAAAGATATATAACTAAATTAACAGAATTCGTAAAACAAAGAATTAAACTTCCAATAGTAAACATATCTGGAAATCTAATTTTACAAAGTTATGAACCTCAAGGAGCAGAAATTATTAAAAAAGCAATAAAACTAGGTTTAGACAAAAAAAATAAAGATACAATTATCAAATACAAGGGAGCAGGAAAATATTCTTTATCAATAACAGCAAGAGATTATAATGAAGCTGAAACTGTTTTATACAATGTAACAAATGCTACAATTAATCATATGATTGAAAACTATAGTTTTGGTAAGTTTGAAAGAAAAGAAAAATAAATTATACAAAAATTACAATGTCAAAACATATTCTAAAATGTACAAAATGTGAAGAATACTCTTTAGATAAGACTTGTTCTAAGTGTGGTAGTACTTGTGTTGAAGTAAAACCACCAAAATATAGTCCTGAAGATAAGTATGAAGAACATAGAAGAAAAGCTAAGAAAGAAGAATTAG
>CAXGTL010000014.1:0-26662 GCA_964012725.1 Candidatus Woesearchaeota archaeon | reverse complement strand
TTGGTAATGAACTTTCTGTTGAAGCATCTGTTGGATTGTCTAATGATATTGTTGGTACTGTTGTATCCACAGTTACAGTTCTTGTTCCTGTTTTGTTTTCATTATTATATGAATCTTTTGCAGTTGCATAATATGTATAAGATTGATCTGTTAAATCTGTTTGATTTGTTTCAAAGTTCCATTTATCTGTGTCGTATTTTCTGAAATTGGATAAATATAATTGTTTAACTGCATCGTCTGATAAACTTTGATTATATATTCTTACTTCGTCTATCAAACCCTTAGTAGGGAACCTATTATTTGATTGATCTTTACCAACATAACAAGTAATAGTAGAAGTATCAAGTACACCTGAGTGTGTTGTTGAATTAACTACTTCACCATCTATATATAATTTTTGCATTCCACTTTTATATGTAGTAGCTATATGATGCCATTCATTACCATAAGTTGTATAAAAATTATCTCCCAAAAGTGTTGTTTTTGCAATTCCAACTCCATCTACTTGCCAAACGCTTTCTAAATCTTGATTATTATTAATCCTCAAAATAAATTGAGGATCACCACTTGACCACCTATTAACAACATAAGTGTATGCTTGGGAAGGTGTGCTTATATTTACCCACGCTGAAACTGTTAATTCTTCTGATAAAGCATCTAAACTATTTCCACCACCACAACTAATATAATCATTACTGTCATCAAACCACATAGCACCACCATACTTTCCTTCATTTTTGAATATAGGTCCTGCAATTGTTCCATTGTTTTTATTATTTATACTAGAATCATAAACTAAACCAGAACTTCCATAGTTTTCATTTAAATTACTTACATTATCAAAATTATACATTAATATTAATGAATCATTATAAAATGTGTAATTAGTTCCATTCCAATTGAATTTGAATTCAGATAAATCATTTGCATCTGTAATTGAAATATTTATTAAAGTTGAATTAATTGAAATTCCTACTGAATCAATTTCAGTTGGATCTTCATATGTCAATATAGGAGGTGTAGCGTCTGATTGGTAGGTAATTGTTCTTGTTCCTGTTGTGTTTGTGTTATCAAATGTGTCTGTTGCATAACCAGCAAATGTGTAACTTGTTAAATCTGTTAAATCTGTTTGGTTTGTAATAAATTCCCATTTATCTGTGTCATATTTCTTAAGATTAGAAAAATAACTTTGATTAACATCTGCATCACTAAAACTTTTGTTCCATATTCTAACTTCATCTATTGAACCAGCAAAATTATATCCTCCACCAATTCCACCAACACTAGCGTCAAAAGCTACATCATGAGCTACATTAGTACTTATGTCTCCTGATTTTTCAAATGCTCCGTCAAGATATATTTTTAAATCTGTCCCATCCCGAGTATAAACTACATGGTGCCAATTAGTATCCTCTATAGCAGTGTTAGAATCAACTGTTGTAGCAGTACTTGAGTGATAAAGCCCTACACCTATATGTTTACTTGCATCATTATTAGGATTTTGTCTAATAAAGAATACAGATGTATCAGCTGTTGCCCATGCCTGACTTTGCCCAATTAAAACTGTGTGAGTAGTATCACTTCCTGTATTCTTTTTGAACCAAAGTTCAATTGCAAAATCATTAGCACCAAAGCTAAAAGTATTACTATCTGTTATTGTGAAATAATTTCCTGATGAATATGTATATGCTCCTCCATACTTTCCTGCTGTTGCACTATAAGCTGGAGAACCTACTGCTGTCGTATTATCTGTGCTACCTGGACTCATATCAACAACAAATGTTTCATTTTCAGTTAAACTACTAACATTGTTAAAGTTATACATTAATGTTAAATTACTATTATAATGTGTATAATTAACTCCATTCCAATCAAAAGTGAAATCGTTTAGATTTGTAGCATTACTTATTGAAACATTTGCTGTTATGAAGTTATTGGTTGTTGTTGTTCCATCTGCTTCTGTAGGATCCTTGAATGAAATTGCTGGGGGTGTTGTATCTATTGCATCAATAGTCACAGTTCTTATTCCTGTTGTGTTTGCATTATCTGATGTATCTTTAGAAGTTGCATAGTATGTATAAGTTTCATCTGTTAAACCAGTACCTGCATTTGATTGGTTTGTTATAAATAACCATTTATCTGTGTCATACTTTTTCATGTTAGATAAATATAATTGTTTAACTGCATCATCTGATAAACTTTGATTATAAATTCTTACTTCGTCTATTAAACCCTTAGTAGGGAATCTATTATTTGATTGGTCTCTACCAATGTAACAAGTTTGTGTAGATGTATCAAGTACACCTGAATGTGTTGTGTAATTAACAACTACACCATCTATATACAATTTTTGCATTCCACTTTTATATGTAGTTGCTATATGATGCCATTCATTACCATAAGCTGTATAAAAATTTTCATTTATATATGGAGTCTGATAATTAGCACCACCAATTCTCCATACACCATTAAGATTTTGATTATTATCTATTCTAAAAATAAAATTGTAGCCACTACCTCCCCACCTATTAACTACATAAGTATAGGTCTCTGAAGGTAGGCTTATATTTACCCATGCTGAAACTGTTACTTCTGCTGATAGAGCATCTAAACTATCTCCTCCACCACAACTAATATAATCATTACTATCATCAAACCATATTCCTCCACCATGTCTTCCTTCAGGATTAAATAATGCTCCAGCAATTGTTCCATTGTTTTTACTATTTATACTTGAATCATAAACTAAACCAGAACTTCCATAGTTTTCATTTAAATTAGATACATTATCAAAGTTATACATTAATACTAATGAATCATCATAATAGGTTGTATTTGTTCCGTTCCAATTAAATTTGAATTCAGATAAATCAGCTGCATTTGTGATTGAAACATTTATTCTTGTAAAATTATTTGTAATTGTTGCTCCATTTGCTTCAGTTGGGTTAACAAATTCAATTCCTGGTTCATTAGCAGCATCATTGTGTGCTTCTGCTGTTTGATCTCCAAATGAGAATACTAAATCATGTACTCCTGGTGTTAATACTTTTGAGGTTTCATAACCTGTGCTGTTACATGAATAGTCTTGTATAAATAATTCATTATCTTCTATCCATGTATAGTTTTGTACTGTGTTATTACATACTAATGTTAAGAATTTAAGATCTTCATTTTCATTTACATTACTCCAAGTTGTTTCATTACTTGCTCTAATTGTTAAGTTAGCAGTTCCACTAGTTGTAAACATTACAGTCCAATTACCACCAACAACTGGATATGATTGTACATTTAAGACAGTGATTTCTATTTCATATGACTGATCACTTAAGTGAGGGATAATCCATTCAATGTAATCAATATTACCATTATCATTTAAGTCACTATAACTATAAAGTTCTGTTTGTTCTTTTGTGTTTGTTGTTGTATTTGTTATTGGATCTATAATAGTATTTAATTTATAGACTTTAATAGCACTTAAAGGAGCATCAGGTATTGTTGTATAAGCTAATATATTCTCATAATGAGTTTCTGAACTAATTGTAATTTGTTTTTTGTATTCAGTAATGTTTTGTTCAACAGCAATCGGAGCTTCAGTATAATATTCAATTTCAATTTCATCTTCTATTGTTATATTGTCTGTGATGATTAAGTTTGTTAATTCTGTTTGATCATTTTGTTCTTCTTGTTCTGATATGGATTCTAATTCAACTGATTCTTGTTCAAATGTTATAAACCCTAATATGTTTTGCATGAAATTACCAGTTAAAGAAATAAATGATTCAATTGGTTTTTTATTTAGTTCTTGTTTAA
This sequence comes from Candidatus Woesearchaeota archaeon, assembly GCA_964012725.1. GTDB lineage: Archaea > Nanobdellota > Nanobdellia > Woesearchaeales > CAXGTL01 > CAXGTL01. The sequence continues at coordinate 22,852 of CAXGTL010000014.1, read as the reverse complement.
TGTCTTCTAAATGTTCAGTATCTTGTTCAAACTCTTGTCTTAGATTTATTTCTCTGTCTAACTCATCTATTGTTTTGTCTTTAACAAATTCTGATATTTCTTTTGTTTCCTTTTCTTTAGTATCTTTATTTTCATAATTTATTTTTATTTTTTCATTATCAATGTTTTCTTTGTTGTTATCTTTGTCTATTTTATTTATAGTTAAATTAATTGTTTCTTTTGGTAATTCAATTGTTAAGTTATTTGTTGATTCTAATGTTTTTACTGTCTTTGTCCATTTAACAGGTTCATTGATTCTGATGAATGTAGGTGGTGTAATTGTTTCTGTGATATTTGCTGTTGTAGTTGTAGTATTTATTGTTGTAATAGTTGTGATATTTTCAACAGTTTCTATTGTTTCATTAGTAATATTTGTTTCTTCAGTTGTTTCATTTAATTCTATTGTAATATTTTCTTCAACTTCTTGCGTAATATTTGTAATATTAACTATTGTTTCAATTGTAATGTTTTCTTGTATTGTTATATTTTCTATTGTTTCATTTGTTTCTATTGTAGTATTTTCTTCAACAACAACTTCATCTTCAACATACAATGTATTACTAATTTCATCCAGTGTAATTTCATCAGATGAATAAAGTTCATATTCAGATAAGTTTCCAGCTTTGCTTTGCAACAATGCATCGATTGCAACATAATTATCACCAGATTCTGTATTTCTTAGATTAGTTAACTTAATCTTTAATGTGTGTGTTATGTCATCTAATTCTGTGATTGCAATTAAATAATTCTTTATGTTATTTTCTGAATAAAAGTCTACAAGATATGTTTGATAATTTGTTGTTTGTTCATCAATAGTAATGTTTGCTACACCAAAATCATTTCTTTTTTCTGTTAAAATGTAAATGTTTCTTCCACTAAATTCATATTCTAGGCTATCATTATAATAATTTGATATTAATGAAACATTGTTTGCATAATCTTGATTATCTACTCTAAACCAAATGCCTTCGTAACCAATATCTTCTGCTTGTGTTAAAACAATTAAACTGTCTGTTTCAACAGTATAACCTAATAAAGTAGGATCATTTGCCACAATCATTGTTAATATAAATAATCCAAGCATAACTATTGATAACTCAATCATTTGTTTCTTGTGTTTATTCAAAAAGTTATTTCTACTTGTTTTTCTAACTAGTTTTTTGTTTCTAGTTTTCTTCTTTACTTTTCGCTTTTTGATATTTTTGTTCTTATTTTTCATGGTTGAAGTTTTATGAATTTTGATTTTTTACTTTTAGTTTTGATTCTATTAATTAATGAATAAATTGTTGAGATATTTTTATTAAGCAGAACTGAGATTTGTTTTGGTTTTAGGTTGTAGTTTGAAATTAGATATGATATAATATTTTCAAGAATACTAAGATTTCTATTTTGGAAAATTTGTATTGGTAAGAAATATTTTGTTTGTTTAATTTGTTGTTGTACTAATCTTTTTTTATTTGTTTTTTGTTTTGTTATGATGTGTTTAGTATTATTTTTGTTTTTATATTTATTATATAATGTCCATATTGTTCTTTCGTCTCTGTTTATTAATTTAGAAATTTCTACATAATTATAATTTAATTCATCTTTTAGGTGTTTTACTAATGCTGTTGCTGGAGATATTTTAGTAGCAAATATTGTAATAGGTAATAATTTTTTCCTTTTATTAATAAGGTCTTGAATTGATATGTTATTCTTTTGTAAATATTCTTGTACTTTTTCAAGTAATAAATCAGGATTATTATTTGATATTAAATCTAATAATTGGGTATCATAACTAGTTAAATCATTAGAATAAGTACTATTTTTACCTTTTTTTTGCTCTGAAATCTTCTAATTTCACCAAAATTTACTTAGTTTTTACTTAATATGTAGTAATTCATATATAAATGTTACTGTTTTTGGTTTGTTATTACTTATTTTGGTTTCATATTAGGTAAGAAATACTTAATATGTAATAATTAATTATTAAAGTATAATTTAGAATATAGTATACATAGTATAAAACATAAAATACAAAATATAGAACAGATCAATAATAATCTATTATTTTATCTTAAAAAAAAACGTCGAGGCTGGGACTTTCATTCATAAAAGTGAAATTTGAACCCAGATATCCATAAGGAAACCAGCTGTCAGCTCTGCAATAGCAGGCTGGCGCAGTACCAGATTGTGCCACCTCGACATATTTTTATAAAAAAGCTTTTTGTTTTTAAACATTTCTGATATATTGAGAAAAATAAGTAGCGGAGAAAGGATTTGAACCTTCGACCTCAGGGTGTCCAAGCATTAAAGCCTATGAGCCTTCCACGATTAAGTAATCTCTGCGGGCACTCCTGGCATTGGGGACTTAAGGCAAACCTTAAATCTTGCCCTACTCCGCTATATTTCTCTGAAACCAAACTTCATTTATAAAGATTATCCTATTTAAGAAGAGTTCTAAGCATAAGGTTTTTTATAACTAGTATCATTACGTAATACATGTTTAATATGATTTTCCATATCTTTGAACACTTTGTGCAATGTTCTTGCTAAGTCCCAGTCAAATGCTTTTGTTTCAAACACTTTGTTACCAACAGAAGCTCTTGATTTTATTGAGAATTTTCTTTTTCCACCAGTTGCTTTTTGTGTTTTGATATGAACTATGAATTGGTCCATGTTTGGCAATGATCTGTCTATTTTGTCTGCATATTCTTCAGTTAAGTTTTTAACTAATTGTTTTTCTGAGCTTGTTAATTCGTTTAGTCCTACGTATTGTATAGTTGCCATGATATTTAATTTGATTAGGTAGTATTTATAGGTTTCTGTTAACATGCCATCCACAACCCCACCACCACCCTTTGATTCTGTTCGCCTATGTTTTTTCCAACATTCCAAAACCCATTACCTCCAACACTTTATTCTCTATTTACACAAAGTTTTTAAACCATTAAATCAAAAGTATACTTATGACAGTTTTCCTTAAAGTAAAAAAGACTGATAAAGCATTTCTAATTGAAAAACTAAAGCTTGGGTTAGATGAAGTTAAGACACAGTATGAAATATTTCGTCTTAAGAATAGAGATATTTCAATGGTTTTGTTTAACTCTGGTAAACTTGTGTTGCAAGGCAAAGATGAGAATGTTATGTATTATTCTAAGTTATTGAAAAGTTCTGGTTTTGTTGAACAGAAAAAGATTGAGTTTGTTAAACAAGAAGGAATCTATATTGGTTCTGATGAATCATTAAAAGGAGATACATTTGGAGGCATTGTTGTTGTTGGAGTTAGAGCTAATAATATTCAACGTGAAAATTTAAAAATGTTAGGTGTGATGGATTCAAAGAAAATAAAAGACAAAGATATTGGTGCTTATTCTGATGAAATTAGAAAAATGGTGAAAGTGAGTGTTCAAAACCTTCCACCAAATAAATATAATGCATATAAATTTGGTTTAACAAAACTAATGAATAAGCTACATAAAGAAGTATATGCTGATCTAAAGCAGAGTTCGGTAAAAAGTAAGTGGGTTGTTGATAAATATCCTGGTTGTAATGTCGGTGACATTGCTGTGATTAAGGCTGAGTCTAAGTATGTCGAAGTTGCAGCAGCTTCTATAATTGCACGAGACTTTGCATTGCAACAGTTAGCAAAGCTTAGTGCTAAGTTAGGAATAAAAGTTCCAAAAGGAAGTAGTCATGTTCAATCTGCTTTAGAATATTTGAAAAAAAGTAAGAGGGATCCTAAGCAGTATGTTAAGATGAATTGGAGTAATGTGCAGGAGGTGTTTGGTTAATAACCCACCATCCATAATAAAATGACCCCCGACCACCCAACCCCTAGCTTTGTAATGGATTAAGTTTTATTTTTGGGATTTGTTGTTGTATTTTTGAGGATTTGGAAATCTGTTTTTATTTTCTACCTACCAATTCCCCTATAAACAATACCAATGTCTTTAATCTTATCTTTGTCTAAACAATTTCTGCCGTCAATAATAACTTTTATTCCTTTGTCTTTGAAAGTCTGTGGATCAATGTTTAAGAATTCTGTGTGTGCTGTGCATAAAACAATTGCTTCGCAATCTAAAGCTTGGTCTAAGTTTTGTGTTGTTGATTGTTTAGGAATAAACGGGTCATAGATAATTAAATCTGCACCAAGTTCTTTTAATTTTTTTATTATTTTTAATGATGAACTTTCTCTTATATCATCAACATCTGGTTTATATGCTAAGCCTAGCAATGTTATTTTTGTGCCTTTGATACTTTTACCAATTTCATTCAAAGCTTTTATTAATCTCATTATTGTATAATTTGGCATACTATTATTTATTTCTCTTGCAAGTTTCATAAATTTGTGGTCAAAACCAACACCTTTACCTCTTTCAATTAAATAATAAGGGTCAACACCTATACAATGTCCACCTACACCACAGCCTGGTAAATGTGGCATAAATGCAAATGGTTTTGTTGAAGCACCTTTGATAACTTCTGTCACATCTATTCCTAATTTGTCAAAACTTTTTGCAAGTTCGTTAACAAAAGCAATATTGATGTCACGAAAAGTATTTTCAATAATTTTTGTTGCTTCTGCTGCTTTTGCAGATGTTAATTCTGTAACAGGTGCTTGTATAAATGATCTATAAAACTCTGCTGCTCTTTGTGTGCCTTGTTTTGTTAAACCACCTAACACTCTTGGTAAGTTTATTAATTTGTATTTTTTATTACCTGGGTCAATTCTTTCAGGGCAATGGACTAGTTCAAAATCTTTTCCACCTACTAAACCTGTTTGTTCTAAAATTGGTAAAATTACTTCTTCACATGTACCTGGAGATACTGTTGATTCTAAAATTATGATTTGGTCTTTTTTTAAATGTTGTTTAATCATGTTTGAAGCAGAAACAATGTATTTGAAATCAGGATTATGTTTTGCATCTATTGGTGTTGGTACACAAATGATAATGATGTCTGATTTTGCTAAATTATCATCTTCTACTGTTGCAATTATCTTTCCTTTGACTGCTGCAACGTCTTGCTTAAGTTCTGGATCATCAATATGACTAATGCCTTGGTTAGTTAGATTGACTTTGTTTTGGTCTTTATCAATACCATATACAACATAGTTGTTCTTTGCAAGAAGGCATGCTAATGGTAATCCTACATATCCAAGTCCGATTACTGCGATTGATTTCATGTTATTTTGTTGGATTATTGTATTTATTTTAAAGTTTTCTATTGTTGTGTTATTATATTGTTGTTTTTATATCATTGTTTTTCTACAACCAAAATCTATATAAATAGTATGTGATTTTATATATAAATATATATAAATAAGTAAAATAGTGGGTGATACAAACTAATGATCAAAATAAACAAAATGTCAATGCTTGGATTTAAGAGTTTTGCTAAGCATACTGAGTTTTTATTCGGTGATAGTTTTAATTGTATTCTTGGACCAAATGGTTCTGGTAAAAGTAATGTTCTTGATGCATTATGTTTTGTTCTTGGTAGAGGTTCAGCTAAGTCAATGAGAGCTGAGAAATCTGCTAATCTAATTTATAATGGTGGCAAATCTAAAAAACCATCTAAATTTGGTGAAGTTTCAATTGTTTTTGATAATTCTAATAAAATATTTCCAACTGAAGATAAAGAAGTAAAAATTTCTAGAAGAGTAAGAACTAATGGACAAAGTGTTTATAGAATTGGTGATAAAAAAGTTACAAGGCAACAAATTCTTGAATTATTAAGTTATGGTAATGTTGATCCTGATGGGTTTAATATTATTTTGCAAGGAGACATTGTAAAATTTGTAGAAATGCATCCTGTTGAAAGAAGAAAAATAGTTGATGAAATTTCTGGTTTAGGTGTTTATGAAGAACGGAAAGAAAAAGCATTGAGAGAACTTAATAAAGTAGATGAAAAGATGAATGAAGCAGAAATTATTTTAGTAGAAAGAAAGACTTATTTAAAAGGTCTTAAAAAAGAACATGATCAAGCTCTTAAGTTCAAGAATCTTAGAGATAAATTGTCTGAAAATAAAGCATCATATTTAAGTCTTAAAATTAAAAAGAAAACAAAAGAACAAAGTAAACTTGAAATTGATTTGAATAAAAACAAATCTAAATTAGACGAGGTTAATAAACAAGTTTCTAACTTTAAAAAAAATATTGAAGAAAAAAATAAATTGTCAGAGAGTATTTCTGCAGAAATCGAACAAAAAGGTGAAACAGAACAAGTTAAGTTGCATAAAGAAGTAGAACAATTAAAAGTTGATCTTGCAACTAATAAAGAAAGGTTTAATCATGTTGAAGTTGAAATTGATAAAATTAAACAAAGAAAAGTAAAATTAAAAGGTGATTTTAAAGAACAAGGAAGTAAAGTAAAAGATTTTGAAGATGAAAAAGAACAATTAATTAAAGATGATAAAAGAAAGTCATCTGAACTAAAAAAATTAGAAATTGAAATTGGGAAATTTAGAAAAAAACATCATATGGATAATGAAGAAGGTATTCAAAAAGAAATAGAAGAATTAGATCAATTTGCAGAAGATAAAACTAAGACTATTCAAGATGTTAGACAAAAACAACAAGATTTGTTAAGACAAAAGGATCAAATTGAGTTTCAAATTCAAACTCTTGATCAACAACTTGATAAAGTTAAGAAAGTAGAAAAAGCTAACAAAGTTCAAATAAAAGAATTAATGAACAGAAAACAATTATTTAAAAAAACTACATTAGAATTAAACAAATTTTTAACAGAAGATTCTAAACTTGCTGCTCAATTAGGAGACGCAAGAAGAAATTATCAACAACAAAATGAAAGAATGACTAGTCTTGAATTAAGAAGTGCTAATGTTAAAGTAAGGCTTTCTGGAAATATTGCTGTACAAAAGATAATTGAACAAAAATCACAAATTTCTGGAATACATGGAACTATTGCACAATTAGGAAATGTAAGTTCAAAACATTCTCTTGCATTAAGGATTGCTGCAGGACATCATATGAATAGTATTGTTGTAGAAAATGATGAAACTGCTTCACAATGTATTAAATATCTTAAACAAAAAAAGTTAGGAGTTGCTACTTTTTTACCTTTAAATAAAATTAAACCTAAAAAGTTTAATACAGATTTAAAAAAAATAATTAAAAAACAAGGTGTTCATGGTTTAGCTATTGATTTAGTAGGATTTGATCATAAATTTAAAAAAGCATTTGATTATGTTTTTTCAAATGTATTAGTTATTGATCATATTGACGTTGCAAGAAACTTAGGTATTGGATCTGCTAAAATGGTTACTTTAGATGGTGACATGGCTGATATAAGTGGTTCTATGCGTGGTGGTTTTGTTCATAAAAAAGCAAAAGGATTAGGTTTTGCTGAAAAAGAAGTTACAAAAGAATTAGATAGTCTTGTTAAGTCTGTTGACAAATTAAGAAATTCTATTACTTCTATTGAAGATAAAAGAATTAAAAATGAAGAATCTATTGATAAATCAAGAAGATTAAAAGCAGAGTATGAAGGAGAAATAATTAAATTAGAAAAAAGTTTGCACCTTGAATCTGGTGATTTAGCAGTTTCTACTGATAATAAAAAGTCATTAAAAGAAAATTTATCTAAAGTTGATGCAGAATTAACAAGCATTAATCTTGAAATTTCAACTTTAAATAGAGAGTTAGCTCAAAACAAAATTAAGAAACAAGCATTAAGAGGGAAAATCTCTAAATTAAGAAGTCCTAGGTTAGTTGCTGAGCTTAATGCATTTGAAGAAAAAAAGAGTGAAACAAAAGAACGTTTAATACAAATCTTGAGTGAAATAAAGAACTTTGATGCAAAAATTAGTTTAATTGCTCCAGAACGAGACAAAATTGATGAAATTTTAAAACAGCATGATAAAGAAATACAAAAGTTTAAACTTGAATTAGAAGCATTAAATACAAAAATTAAAAATAATGAAAAGTTCTTAAAGAAAAAAGAACAAATGGCTAAAGAGTTTTATAAAAAGTATAAAGCATTGTTTAATGAAAGAAGTAAGTTAACTGATGCTATTAATAAAAGTCAAAATAAAATAGAAGTGTTAAGAGATTTGTCAAGAAAAACTGAAATTGATATGAATACTTTTTCTCTTGAAAATGCAAGAATTAAGTCTGAATTAGCAGGGTTTAATCATGAATTTAAGCAGTATGAAGGTGTTAAAATTAATGAAAATAAAAATGAACATGAATTTAAATTAGAAATAGATCGGTTTGAAAGAATGGCTTCTAATATGGGAGCTGTTAATATGAAAGCTTTAGAAATTTATGATAAAGTAGAACAAGAATATAATAATTTAATAAACAAAAAGGAAAAATTAGGTGAAGAAAAGTGTCATGTTTTAGAAATGATTGAAGAAATTGAAGTAAGAAAAGGTGATTTGTTTACTAAAACATTTGAAGTTATTAATAATAAATTTAAAGAAGTGTTCTTAGCTTTATCCAAAAAAGGGGAAGCATTTCTTGAACTTGATAATCCTACAAAACCTTTTGAAGGTGGATTAAATGTTAAAGTTAGATTGTCTGGACAGAAATTTTTAGATATTAGGTCATTATCAGGTGGAGAAAAGACAATGACTGCTCTTGCTTTTATATTTGCTGTACAAGAACATAAACCTCATTCATTCTATATCTTGGACGAAGTGGATGCTGCTCTTGATAAACATAATTCTGAGAAGTTAGCTAAGTTGGTGCGTAAATATTGTACAAATGCACAGTACATAGTGATATCACACAATGATGCAGTAATATCTGAGGCAGATAATTTGTATGGTGTTAGTATGAATGAGCATGGTATGACTAAGGTAACTAGTTTGAAGTTGTAGGTTTGATTAGTTCATGATTCTTAATATAATCCATTCTTTGTTCTAGGGTTAACTATTTTCTGTTCTGAAACTTAAATCCTATTCCGTTTTATTCATTTTATTCATAAAACTCCATCTGGCCATGCCATCAATGTCTACGACATTAATGACATCGATGGCACAGACGAATTTAAGTTTCTTTATTTAAGTTTACTATCACATTCTTTAATAACTTTTATATATAAACAAATATTTGGTGGAATTAATGACAAAAAAGCTTCCAATAGGTGGACAAGCAGTAATAGAAGGAGTTATGATGAAGTCTGATAATCATTATTGTGTTAGTGTTCTGAAAGAAGGAAAGATCAAAAGCCAAAGTAAAAGAATAAGAAGGTATAGGTTTGACTTTTTGTATCTGCCTTTTATTAGAGGTTTTTTTCAATTATTACAAATTCTTATTATTGGAATTAAAACATTAATATGGAGTGCTAATCAACAAGCTGATGAAGATGAAGAATTTACTTTTAAAGAATTATTTTTTGTATTATTCACATCTGCTTTTTTTACTATATTATTTTTTATTGTTCTGCCTTTGTATTTAACAAAGTTATTTAATTTTTCAAGTGCATTAGTTTTTAATTTAGTTGATGGTTTATTTAGAGTAACTGTTTTTGTAATATATCTTGCAATAATTGCGTTTATGGATGATATTAAAGTATTGTTTGAATTTCATGGTGCTGAACATAAAGCTGTTAATTGTTATGATTCAGGTTTGAAACTAAATACTAAGAATTGTAAAAAGTTTTCAACAAAACATCCTAGATGTGGTACTTCTTTTATTTTGATTGTGTTAGTTATTAGTATTATTATATTTTCATTTGTATTATCAGAATCATGGTGGATTAAGTTATTAGCTAGAATTGTGTTGATACCAGTGATTGCTGGAATTTCATATGAAATTCTAAAATTAAGTGCAAAGTTCTGTAACAATTGGTTTTTTAAAGCTATTATCACGCCAGGTATGTGGTTACAAAAGCTTACAACAAGAGAGCCAAGTGATGATCAGATAAAAGTTGCAATACATTCTTTGAAAAGTGTTGTTAAGTTAGAAAGATAAGAAAAATAATTCTACCATTTAAAGCCTGGACACGGTAAAAAAGGTTTGGTAAATGTAAAATGAAACGATCAACTCTCCAGATATTTACCAATTATTAAACGCTTTTTTGACTCCCAAATTTGGACAAACTTAACAGATGTTGAGTTTCGTATAGTGAGGTAAAGTCCAGTCACCATATTAAATGCCGTACATCTGACAGAGGTAATCTGAAAATGTTTATTTCCTAAACAACCGAATTATCTCTTTAAATGGTATTTGTATATGTTGTGGTTTAGTTTATTTAAAACTTTAGTACTTCTTTTGTGTAGTGATTTTTGATTGTTGTTTTGACAATGTATAGAGCTGTTAAGATATAAACGATACCTTTATAAAATAAATATTTTTCTTTTATATTAATTGTATATATTTATATATAGTTATTTCATGGGCCTGTGGCTTAGTCTGGTGAACCTTATCAGGTTCAATCGGGATGGTGTGGCATACGCAAACTGCGTTTGCTTAGCCCCACGATAAAAACCTTGAGAGGTCGGACAACTAGAGCACCCGACTGATAAAGAATTATTTCAGAGATCGGGCGGTCCGGAGTTCAAAATATTATTATAATATGAAAGTCTCCGCAGGCCCATTTTTTATTACTTCTGTCACTGGTCACTCGTAAGATATATAAAGTATGAAATCTATTAAAAATAGGATACGCAAACCAACTAAATAGTAATTTTTGATTTTTAACCTAAAAATTACTTATGTAGGTTAGCTTAACATCCTCTTTTTTCCTTAAAGATTTTCTAATAATAATGAAGAAAATCTTAATGAGGTGATACAAATAATAAGATCTAATAAAAAAATAGAATATTCAGTAGATTTGGCTGAAATAATAGGTATTATGATTGGTGATGGTTGTGTTTATTGTAAATATGATAAATATGCTCAAATACAATTTAAATTCGCATGTGAAGAAACATTGATTTCAGTTCGTAATGCATTATTAAAGCTTGGTTTTAATCCTACAAAAGTTCAAAAAGAAGTTTATAGAGGTTTTAATTCTTGGAAAATTTATTTAGTAAGACAAAAGGAAATAGAGAGATTTTTCAAAAAAATTAAGCCAATGAATAATAAACATATAATGAGATATGATAAAATTAAAAATAAAGATATATAGATTTCTAATATTTTAGTAATATTTAAAAAGGACTACATTATTCTTAATATAAGCCAATGGGGATGTAGTATAAAGGAAAGCTTTTCCGTACAACTTGGCTAGAAGATTGGTGTTTATACACAATCTGGTTTAAATAGTTGGCTCCAGAAATGGAGCGATGAGCAGAAATGCAATGATTAACTATTGGTCTGTCGCTTCTTATGAAGAGACCAACGGATCCTAGTATTGTATGATATTAGGAGTTGAAATCTGGGTTCAAATCCCGGCATCCCCACTTTCTTTTTAGAATGATAATTATCTCTTAATAAAATATATATAAAAAAATTAAGAAAAAAAAGAAAAATTTACTTTTTAGCTTTTCCTAGAATTCTGAAAACTTTTGTTCCACAATCAGGACATACTCCCCTTGCTGCTAACATACCATTTTTCATCTTATACTCAGATTCGTTCTTAATTTTAACTTGTTTTTTACACTTCATGCATCTTGCTTCTGACATATTATCATTCCTCCTTTGTTAATATGATTTTGTCATATATAGATTATATATGAGTTATATATGATTAAATAGGATTTACTATATAAAGTTATCTGTAATTAATATATAAAATAAAAAAAAATCAATAAATCAAGAATTAATCATTCTCCACTCTTGGAGCCAATATAAAGTTCATCATCAGTTTATCTATAACTTTATACTCAAGTTTTAATGGATAATCCTTACTAAAGTTAATTATTACATCATCACATAGTTTAGATGCAACTATCATCTTTTTCAAGTATTCTATTGAATATTTAGCTTTGATTTGATCTGTTGATGTTGTATTTATAGATGTTGAATCAGACTTTTTTATTTCAATACTTGCTTTTGATAGATCTCCTTCTGCATTAATCATAAATTTTTCAGCTTCTGCCATTAATAAAACAGATTCTGCAATAATATCTGCATCTTCAACTGCTTCATTAAATGTTATTGAATTAATTTTTATTTGTGTATTAAAACTTAAGTCAGGTATTTTTTGTTCTCTTTCATCTAATTCAATGATTGGTAAAGAAAATGTTCTTTTTGTATCGCCTTTTAATGTAATTTTTAGCTTGTTTTCATCAAGTTCTAATGTTAACATGTCATTTGGCTTTATTCTTCTTAATATTTGTTTAAAATTGTTTAAGTTGATTGCTATTTCTACTTCATTCTTTACATCATACTCTGTAAAACTGCTTGATAATAATTTAAATATGACCATTGCAACATTTGCTGGGTCCATTGCTACTAATTCAATTGCTTCTGGTTTTATTTTAAATGTAGCTTCGTTTACTAAGCCAGAAATTATAGTAATGCTGTCTTTCAAGTATTTTGGTTCTGCTAAAGTTAGTCTCATATAATCAATCCCCCTTTGTTTAATGTATTTAGGTTAAATTAAGTATTTATATGCTTTTCTATTGTGGTATATATATAAGTAAGTAGGAGTGTGGGGAGAGGGGTTTGAACCCCCGTAGGCACTAAGCCAATAGATGGCTCATTGGGTCGTTTATAGGCTTTTTAGGCCTTATAAACCTTATATTTTGAGTTTGGATTATTTAGCATTTGGATGCCAAAAAACTATCCCGTTTGACCACTCCGGCATCCCCACATGTAGTATAGAAGATTAAAGAATTATATAAAAAGGTATGGTAATATATATTATAAATATAATAAAAAAAAAGAAAATCACCTAATCTTATTCAACTTAGATTCAATCATATTTAACTCAGATTCTAATTGATCTAACTCTGATACAGGTTTTGCATGCTTTTTCTTGTGTGTTTTTTCTTGTTTTTCTTTTTTAGGTTTTTTCTTTTTAACTAAACCTGCTCTTAATCCTGTATCTGGCATAAGTCTTTTTAATCTTGAGTTTAATGCTTTTATTTTTTTAATATCTTTCTGAAGCTTTTCTACTTTGTCACTAATGTCTCCACGAAGTTTGATAAAATTACTATACATTTGTAGAACTTGAACAAATTCTTTTGTAGATTCAAGAATGTTTCTTCTAACATCTACTGAATTTCTTACACCTACATAAAATAATTCTTTTTTAGGTACATGTTTCTTTTTTTTTGTTCTTGTTTTCTTTTTAGCTTTTTTCTTTGCCATTCAGTTCCACCAAACTTATAATGCTTCAGGTTCAAACATTATTTTATCAATAAAATCAATTTTTCTTTCAACTTCTTCAATACTTGTGTGCCAGATTTCTAATTCAGCATCTTCTTCATTCTTTAATCTATTTATATCTTCTAATGTTTGTCTTGCGTCTTTTATTTTGTTTTTAATAAGATTAACTACTTCTAAGACTTCTTTATATTCATTAACTTTAACATAAACAGGCATTATTTCATTTGATTCTTCCATATTATCCACCTCGGATTTATTTAATTTATTTAAATAATAATTTGTCAATTAAGATTAATTTTCTTTGTGTACTTAATATACTTGATTTGAAATTACTGAATTTTGTTCCTTTCCTATTTTCAATTGATTTAACTTTTTCTAAAGAATCATTACACTCTTTTAATTCACTATTCATTATTGAAATATCAGTTAGCATTTCTTTGAATAAATTTCCTTCAACATAAACAGGTTTTTTCATTATATGTTCATGTATCTCTTCTAATTCTTCTTCTTCAATTCTTACTGCTTTATCTTCATATCTTTTTGCTTTTGATAAAACACTTAATGGTCTTTTAATTATATTTCTAATTTGTCTTTTTGGTTTTTCTTGTTCAATTCTAATTGGTTGTTCAATATGCATTTCAGGTTGCTTTCTTATTATTTTTCTTGGTTTAACTTTGATTTCAGGAATATCCATGTCTGGTAATGGTTTTAATTGCATTGGTTTTTTACTTAAAGAAGGAAGTTTTGTTTTTGATTGTTGTTGTGGTAATGGAGGTAATTCTGGTAATTGTGGAAGTTCAGGAAGATTTCCCAATCCTAAGTCTTTTGATTTTTTCTTTTTTCCTATTCCAAATAATCCCATTATGTATGCACCCCTTATGACTTTTAAAATTATTACCTTATTAAAACTTTTCTTACTATTTAACAATGGTAATTCATATTTATAAATAATTTGTTTTATATGCATTATTATGGCGAAAACAGCACTATTTTATAGGAAATTAAAAAGTAATGATGTAAAATGTACTCTTTGTCCTAATAATTGTTTAATTAAATCTGGTAGTATTGGTATTTGTAAAGTTCGTAAAAATACCGGAGGTAAATTGGTTTCCTTAGTTTATGGAAAACCTTGTTCTGTTAATATTGATCCAATTGAAAAAAAACCTATCTTCCACCTACTTCCTGGGTCAAAAGTTTTTTCAGTTGGAACTGTTGGTTGTAATCTTCATTGTGGTCATTGTCAGAATTGGGAAATTTCACAAAGTGATAAAATATTTGGTTCAAACATGGATCCAAAGGAAGTTGTGGATGAAGCTATTGCTAAAAAGTGTAAATCAATTGCTTATACTTATACAGAACCAACTATATTTTATGAATATGCTTTAGACATTGCTAAGCTTGCTAAAAGAAAAGGTTTGAAAAATATTATGGTAACAAATGGTTATATTAATCAAGAACCTTTGAAAAAACTTTATCGTTATATCGATGCTGCTAATGTTGATTTTAAAGCTTTTGATAATGATTTTTATGTTAAGTGTGGTGGTCGACTTGATCCTGTTCTTGATTCAATTAAAATGATACAAAAATTAAGTTGGTTAGAGTTAACTAATTTGATTATTCCTGGTCTTAACTCTAGTCCTAGAATGATAAGTTCAATGGTTGATTGGATTGATTCTAATCTTGGTAAAGATGTGCCTTTACATTTGTCTAAGTTTTTTCCTAATTATAAAATGCAAGACATTCCACCAACTGATGTTGATGTTTTAATGAAAGCTTATGATGTTGCTCGTAACAAATTAAATCATGTTTATGTTGGTAATGTTGTTACTGAAAAAGCTGAGAATACTTATTGTTCTAGTTGCGGTAACATGGTTATTGAAAGAAAAAGTTATACTATACTTAAGAATAAGTTAAGTAGTGGTAAATGTTATAGTTGTGGTAATGTTGTTAAGGGAGTTTGGTAGTAAAGTTTTTATAATTGAATAGATTATTACTTTTTATTAACCCACCTAACCCACATCCCCACCACCCACCCGTGGTTGATATATATGATGTTTTGGTGGATTGAGGTGAACTAATATGAATGTTGATGAAAAATTTAAATTATTAAAAAGAAATACACAGGAAATAGTTACTGAGAAAGAACTTAAAGAATTATTACAAAAGAAAAAGAAACCAGCAGTGTATCTTGGTACTGCGATTACTGGTAGACCACACATTGGATATTTTACATGGGTTTTGAAGATGGCTGATTTTCTTAAAGCAGGGTTTAAAGTCAAAGTTTTACTTGCAGATTTACATGGTGCATTAGATAATTGTCCTTGGCCATTATTAGAAAAAAGATATGAATATTATAAATTAGTTATAAGAGGAATGTTTAAATCAGTTGGTGCAAATTTAAAAGATTTTGAGTTTGTAAAAGGCAGTGATTTTCAAATGGATAAAAAATATATGTTTGATGTTTTGAAAATGGCATCTTTTTCTTCAGTTAATGATTGCAAAAGAGCAGGATCAGAAGTTGTTAAACAAAGTGATAATCCTAGGTTGTCTGGATTGATTTATCCAATAATGCAAGCACTGGATGAACAATATCTTGATGTTGATGTTCAATATGGTGGATTAGATCAAAGGAAAATCTTAATGTTTGCTCGTGAGAACTTACCAAAAATAGGTTATAAAAGAAGAATTGAATTTATGACTCCTTTAGTACCTGGTTTTAATCAAAGCGGAAAAATGAGTGCTAGTGTTGAACATAGTAAAATTGATTTGCTTGATACTAAAGATATTATTAAGAAAAAGATGAACAAAGCATTCTGTCCTGAAGGTGTTGTTGAAGATAATGGAGTTCTTGCTTTTTGTAAATATGTTGTGTTTACAATTAAAGGTGATAATGGAGAAGAATTTATAATTCAAAGACCTGAGAAGTATGGTGGAAACTTAAGTTATAAAACTTATAAAGAGCTTGAAAAGGATTTTGCTGCTAAAAAATTACATCCTATGGATTTAAAGTTAGGTTTAGTTGATGAAATTGATAAATTGTTAGAGCCTATTAGAAAGGATATGAGTGGTAAAGGTAAGTTGATTAAAGAAGCTTATCCTGATAAATGATTATAATATTTATATAATAAAATCACGCTTCATACAAAAATCCTATTCCTTTTTATTCATTTAATTCATAAAACTTCATCTGGCCATGCCATCAATTTCTTCGAAATTAATGACATTGATGGCATAGACGGATATTTTGTATGAAGTCTAATATTTAGATACATTTATATAACTCCTTTTTCTTTTTCTTTTTATGCAAAAAAACATTGATAGATTATTACAGAATGTAAATAAACTTAAGTATTGGGACTTAAGAGAACAGACTCTTTCTAAGACTAGTGTTGTTGGGTGGAATAATGAAGTCAAAGACATGGTTGAAAGTGAAAAGTCTGGAATGAGTTTTAGAGTTTTAGTTGGAAGTGGTTGGGGATTTGCATATTCTCATACAAATAATCTTAAACAAGTTGTTAATAAAGCAGTTAAGATTGCTCAATTAATGAATAAAAATTCTAAAGGTAGTAAAGAAGTTTATCTTGGTAAAGCTATTAAAGATGATAAAAAAAGTAAGTGGAAGATAAATCCTAAAGATGTTTCATTAGAGGAAAAAAAGAATTTGGTTCTTAAATATAGTAAACTTAATGAAAAAAAAATAGTTTCAAAACAAGCAATATATTTTGATATTAATAATAAAAATCATTTTATGAATTCAGTTGGTTCTGATATTAGGCAAGAACTAATTCATACTTTTGTTAGAGTTATATCAACTGCAAAACAAGATTTTATACAATATTATTTTGCTACAGATGGACAAGAAAGAGGGTTTGAAGTAACATCTTCTATACCTAAACTTAGCAAAGAAGCAGATGATAATGCTTTAGCTTTGTTAAAATCAAAAATGCCTAAAGGTGGTAAGATGAACATCATTGCTGATAGTGGTCTAACTGATGTTTTTATTCATGAAGCACTTGGTCATGCAAGTGAAGCTGATCATATTTTAGAAAATCAGTCCTGTCTTAAAGGAAAGATTGGTAAAAAAATAGCACCTGGTAATGTAAGTGTTATAGACGATTCAAGAGGTAAAAATTGTTCTTGGGGTGGTTATTTTTATGATGAAGAAGGAATTAAATCCCAAAAAACAGAAATAATAAAAAAAGGTATTTTAAAAACTTACCTTCATTCAAGAGAAACTGCTAAATTGTTTAATGCAAAACCAACTGGGAATGCAAGAGCACAAGATGTTTCATTCAAACCTTGCGTTAGAATGTCAAATACTTATATTGAAAAAGGTGATCATAGTTTTGAAGAAATGTTACAAGAATTAAAGAATGGTTATTATTTAATTGGGTCAAAAGGAGGAGAAGTTGATCCTGCAAAAGGTGTTTTTCAGTTTTCATGTGTTCAAGGTTTTGAAGTAAAAAATGGAGAATTAGGTGAAAGACTTAGGAATGTTGCTTTAAGTGGAAATACTTTATCAACATTAAATAATATTACTGCAATGACTAAAAAATATTATGGAACTTTTGTTGGCTTTTGTGGTAAGTCTGGACAAACTGCGTTTGCAGCAGGTGATTGTCCAAGGATTTTGATAAAAAATGCAATTATTGGTGGTAATTAAATGAAAAAGATTTGCCCACCATCCAAAACCCCCGACCACCCAACCTCTAAAGAAGTAAGTGGTCATAAGCAAAACTAATTTATGAAAAAAATCAAAAAATAAAATGAAAGTTGAAGAAATAAAAAATCAAGCAGAGCAATTGTTGAAGTTTGGTAAGAAAAAGGCAGATTATGTTTTGATTAATGTAAGCAAAAGTATAAATGAAGATTTAGAAATCAGAAGTAATAATATAGATGGGTTTGATTATTCAGATTCTTGTAATTATTTAGTTAATGTTTGGAAAGATGGAAAGAAAGGTGTTGCTTTTTCTAATAAATTTTCTTTAGATTTAGTTAGTAAAGCATTAAAGATTGCAAAGTCTAGTAAAAAACTTTCTTACTTTTATGGTTTGCCGTCTAAGAAAAAATTAATGTATCCTAAGAATTATGATAAAAAAATAAATGATTTAAATGAAGAAACTTTGGTTGATATTGGTAAAGATTTAATTAAAAATACTGTCGAGAAAAATATAATTGTGTCTAAAGCTGGTGTTAATAAAGATCTTAGTTTTGATATTCTATTAAATTCAGAAGGAGTTAATGTTAATGAAAAATCAACATCGTTTTCGGTTTTTGTTTGTGCTACTGGGAAATCTGGACAAAATGTTTCAACAAGTTGGCAATCAAAACATGAAAATTTTTATTTTAATTATGACAATTTAATGATTAATGCTAAAAAAGAGTGTTTAGATTTTTTAAAAGCTAAGAAATTGAGTCATAAAGTTAAAAATGTAATTTTAAAACCAGAACCATTTACTAATCTTTTAGTTTCTACTCTTTTAGTTAATTTTAATGCAAAAAATATTGAAAAAAACCAATCATGTTTAATTGGAAAATTAGGTGAACAAATTTTTGATAAAAGTTTTAGTTTAAATGATGATGGTTTGTTAAAAAAAGGTGTACATTCAAGTGCTGTTGATTTTCAAGGTGCAGTTCATAAAAATACTAAGTTAGTTGATAATGGTGTTGTGAAAAGTTTTGTTTATGATTATAATACTGCTAAGAAATTTGATGTTGAAAATACTGGTAATGCAAGTGCTTCTGGTATTAATTTTACAAACGTTGTTTTAAATGGTAAACATAATAAAGTTTCAGACGGATTAATTGTTGGAAGTGTTATTGGTGCACATACTGCAAATCCAATGACTACTGATTTTTCTGTTAAAGCTGAGAATTGTTATTATTTAGATGGTGGAGTAAAGGTTCCTGTTAAAGGTGTGATGATCAGTGGCAGAATGTTAGATGTTTTGAGTGATATTGTTTCTGTTGGTAAAAAGAAAGAACAAAAAGGTGGGATTTATACTGGTGCTTTGGTTAGTGATAAGGTTAATGTGATTAGGTAGTGAGATGTACAATTGATTTTTAGTTAAAATCCTATTCTTCAAAATTTGTGCTGTAGAAATCCTTACTCACTAACGTTCGCTGCTGCCCTGCCTACTCAGGCATATGGAAAGATGGCCTTCGTTACGGCAGAAAGATGGAGGCAGCAACAGTATTTCTACAAAGGTTTAAAACAGTTAGCTTTTTAAAGTAAACCGCATTTTCATATATAGATATGGCTACATTAGATGTTAATCAATATACTAAGTATGAGAAAGCTAGAATTATAGGTGCTCGAGCTTTACAAATAGCTATGGGAGCTCCTTTCTTAGTGAAAATGAGTGAAGAAGATATAATTGAACTAAAATATAATCCAATTACTATTGCAACAACTGAGTTTCAAAAAGGTGTTATACCTTTAACTATTGTTAGACCATTGCCTCAGAAAATTACAGACTCAGGTAGTGTGGAAGAAGTAGGAACATTAGGTAAAAAGCTTGTAAAAGAAATTCAAAACACTGATATTGATACACCAGATGAAGTAATTTCTGAACAATCTATGAAAGAAATTATAGAAGAAATGAATCCTAATTCTGAAGAAAACTGATTCTTGAACATAATAATCTTTATATATGAAAACCTTTGTCTTAATTGTAGATATTTAGTATTTGCATACTCTTAATTAAACAATGGAAGAAAAACAAGTTAATCTTAAAGTTGAAGAAGCAGTACAAGATGATGTAGATAAAGGTATTGTAAGAATTGATCATTCTTTTATGCAAGAAATTGGAATAAAGTCTGGAGATATTGTGGAAATCAAAGGACAAAGAACAACAGTTGCAATTGCTGGTAGGGCATATCCTGGTGATGTTGGAAGAAAAGTAATTAGAATTGATGGAACACAACGTAGGAATGCAAAGACAGGTGTTGGTGAAGTTGTGAGAGTTAAAAAAATTAAGGTTGATGAAGCAAAAAAGATTACAATTGCTCCTGCAAGAAAAGGTGTTGTTATAAGAGCTTCATCAAGTATGTTTAAACAAGGATTGTTAGGAAGAGCTGTTATAAAAGGTGATATTGTTTCTTTAGGTGGAACAAGAACAAGAAAAACTGCAATGTCCAGAAGTCCATTTTTTGATGATATATTTCCAATGCTTGACGAAACATTTTCAGGCTTTGGGTTAGGTGGGTTAAGATTTGTTGTTGCTGAAACTAATCCAAAAAATGCTGTTGTTATTACTGATGCAACTGAAGTAGTTTTAAATCCTGAAGCTGTTGAAGTTAAAGAAGAAACAATACCTGATATTACATATGAAGATATTGGTGGTTTAAAAGAAGAGATTAAGAAAATAAGGGAAATGGTTGAGTTACCACTAAAACATCCTGAGATTTTTGAAACTTTAGGAATTGAAGCTCCAAAAGGTGTACTTTTACATGGTCCACCTGGTACTGGTAAAACTTTGTTAGCTAAAGCAGTTGCAAACGAAACTAATTCACATTTTATTTTAATAAATGGGCCAGAAGTTATGTCAAAATATTATGGACAGTCTGAAGAAAATCTTCGTAAGAAGTTTGAAGAAGCACAAAAAAATTCTCCTTGTATTATATTTTTTGATGAAATAGATGCATTAGCACCTAAAAGAGAAGATGTTAAAGGTGAAGTTGAACGAAGAGTTGTTGCTCAGTTATTAGCAAATATGGATGGTTTACAGTCAAGAGGTAAGGTTGTTGTAATTGCTGCAACTAATATTCCTAATATGATCGATCCTGCTCTTCGTAGGCCTGGAAGGTTTGATAGAGAAATAATTATTGGTGTTCCTGATAAAATTGGTAGATTAAATGTTTTAAAGATTCATACAAGAAATATGCCATTGGACAAAGATGTTAAATTAAATAAGTTGGCAGAAGTTACACATGGTTTTGTTGGAGCTGATCTTGCTGCATTAGCAAAAGAAGCTGCAATGATTGTTCTTAGAAGGGTATTACCAAAAATAAAATTAGGTGAAAATGATTCTATTCCTAAAGAAATTTTAGAAAAACTAAAAATTCATATGAAAGATTTTAAAGAGGCATTAAAATTTGTAAGGCCCAGTGCTATGAGAGAAGTATTAGTAGAAATACCTAATGTTAGTTGGAAAGATGTTGGTGGAATGGAAGGTGTTAAACAAGAATTAATAGAAGCAGTTGAATGGCCACTTAAACATAATAAATCTTTTGATGATTTGGGTATTAAACCTCCAAAAGGTATTTTAATATATGGTGCACCTGGTACTGGTAAAACTTTGTTAGCTAAAGCTGTTGCAAATGAAAGCAAAGCTAATTTTATTTCTGTTAAAGGTCAAGAGTTACAAGTTGAAGGAATTGTTGGGAGAGAAACTGAAAGATTAAGAAGAATCTTTAAAAAAGCTAGGCAAGCTGCTCCATGTATAATCTTTTTTGATGAAATTGATGGTTTTGCAAAAAGAAGAACTCTTGGTGGTGGTAGTTTTTCAGATTCAAATGAAAGTTTAGTAAATACTTTATTGACTGAGATGGATGGTTTACAAGATTTGAATGAAGTTATAATAATTGGTGCTACTAATAGACCAGATATTTTAGACACTGCTTTACTTCGTCCTGGTAGATTTGATAGAATTATATTAACACCAGTACCTGACGATGAATCTCGGCTAAAGATATTTGAAATACACACATTTGGTATGAAACTTGCAAAAGATGTTAATATTAAGAAGTTGGCTAAAGAAAGTAAATATTATACAGGAGCAGATATTGAATCAATATGTAGGGAAGCAGGAATCTTTGCATTGCGTGAAGATATAAAAGCAAAGGAAATTAAAGCTAAACATTTTGAATTAGCTATTGATAAAGTAAAAGCTAGTGCTACTAAAGATATTGAAGAAGCTTACAAAGATCTTGAGAATTTCTTTAGAAGTTCTAAAGGTAAGCAGATGAAAGATGAAAGACCTAGTTATATGGGTTAAGTTAAAATGAAAATAATAAACTCTAAAGAAATAGAAGATTATAAAATAGGCATAATTGGTAAGATTAAACAAGGTTCTGTTTTTATTTATCCAACTGATACAATATATGGTATTGGTTGTGATGCGACTAATATGGAAGCTGTTGCTAGGCTTAGGTTAATTAAAAGATTGCCTGGTGAAAAACCTGTGTCTGTGATTGCACCTAGCAAACAATGGATTATTGATAATTGTGTTGTTGATGATAAGGTTTCTGAATGGTTAGAGAAGTTGCCTGGTGCTTATACTTTAATATTAAAAATGAAGAACAAGAAATGTGTTGCAAAGAACATTAATTTTAGTACAGATGCATTAGGTGTTCGTATTCCTGATCATTTTATTTCTTCAATATGTGCTGAAGCTGGTGTTCCAATTGTAACAACAAGTGCAAATATTTGTGGCAAACCTAATATGGTTTGTGTTGATGATTTAGATGATACAATTAAAGACAAAGTTGATATTATTATTGATTCTGGAAAGTTAGAAGGTAGTGCTTCTACAATAGTTTTCTTAGATAAAGAAGAAGTTAATGTTAAAGAAAGATAATTT
>CAXGTL010000013.1:0-28538 GCA_964012725.1 Candidatus Woesearchaeota archaeon | reverse complement strand
ACAATCTTAGTACTATGCGCACACTCAGATGATCAAATCTTTGGTCCAGGTGCAACATTAGCTAAGTATGCAAAACAAGGTAAAAGGATAATTACAGTAATATTTTCATATGGAGAATTCTCTATGCCACATATTAAAAAAGAAATAGCAATTAAAACAAGAGTTGATGAAGCAAAAAAAGCAGACAAAATTATTGGTGGTTCTGGTGTATTTTTCTTAGGACTTGACGAACTAAATTTAACAAAAGATGCATATTCAAAAAACATTCCTAAAAAATTAATTGAATTTATAAAAAAGTATAAACCAGGAAAAATATTTACACATAGTTTTGATGATCCACATCCAAATCATAGAGAAGTTTACAAATTAGTTGATCAAGTATTAGACAGAATTAATTATCAAGAAGAACTTTATACTTTTGATGTATGGAATCCTTTTAATTTTAGAAAAAGACATTATCCTAAGCTTTATGTTGATGTAACAAAAACATTTAAAACAAAACTAAGAGCAGTTGGTTGTTTTGAAAGTCAGCTTTCATTAACAACATTTTTTAATTACTTTCCTTTGATAATGATGTATATCAAAGCTTTGATCAATGGTTTTAGAATTGATGGTAAATATGCAGAGAGGTTTTTGAAAATAAAATGATTTTAAATATAAAATTTAAAATCTGTCAAGAATCAAAGATTCTTGATCATGCTCATAAATGCTTTGCATTTATGACATACGAACGGAGCAAGGTGAAGTGAGTATGAGTAAAAGAAATTTATTAATAGTTTCAGATTCATTTTTACCTAGGTGGGACGGTGTTTCTAGGTTTTTAGCAGAAGTTATACCAAGATTAAAACAAGACTATGAAATTACTGTTATTGCTCCAAATTTTCCTGGAGAACATACAGAAATACCAGATGTAAAAATTATCAGAGCACCTTTATCAAGATTTGTTATAGATGATTTACCTATTGCAAAGTTTTCTAAAAAATTAATAAAACCACATATTGAAAAAGCTGATATTGTTTGGGTACAAGATCTTAGTACTTTAGGTTATTCTGCAATAAAATTAGCAAAAAAACTTAACAAACCAATTATTTCATATGTTCATGTTATTAACTGGGACATTGTTATTAAAAGTGTTAAAGCTCCATGGTTTATAAAAAAGTTTATTTATTGGTTTGCTAGGAAATTCTCAAAAAGAGTTTACAATAAATGCAATATCTTAATGATACCTACGAGCAATATTGCTTATGTTTTTGAAAAAGAAAAAATCACAGCAATTAAAACAGTTGTTCCTTTAGGTATTAATTCTGATAAATTCAAACCTCCAGAAGATAAAAAACAAGCGAAAATAGATTTAGGTTTTGATCCAGAGCATAAAATAATTGGTTATACTGGAAGAATTGGTAGGGAAAAGAATCTTTTAACTTTACATAGGGCTTTTACATCACTTAGTAAAAAATATCCAAATGCAAAGTTATTATTAGTTGGTAAAGGACCAGAATCTGAGGAAAAGATTTTCAAAGATAAGAAAAATATAATAATGACTGGTAAAAAAGATAATGTAATCCCTTTTTTACAAGCAATGGATATTTATGTATTACCTAGTTTAACAGAAACAACTTCATTATCAACATTAGAAGCAATGTCATGTGGTTTACCAGTTGTTGTAACTTCATTACCAGCTTTAAAAAAGTATATTGTTGATAAAAAGAATGGTTTATTATTTCCAAAAGAAAATTGGTTAGTTCTTAGAAAGAAGTTAGAGATCTTATTACAAAAACCACACCAAAGATTTGACTTAGGACAGCAAGCACGTAAGACTGTGATTAAGAAATATTCATGGGATGTTACTGTTAGAAAGATTAAAGATGTTTTGGAAAAGTATTGACATTATAACCATTGACAACGTGTAGCAACCATAAATATTTCATGTTGTTTAAATCTTTTTTTAAGAATTTTTTTATATTCAATTAATTCTTTCATTTTTGGAATATTGTTTATAGTTTTAATATCATTAGTTTCTACAAGAACAGTAAAAACAGTACTTTTATCAAAAAAAGCTTTTCTAGTTTTAGGACATCTCCATGCACCAAAAACAGGTGTTGGACTTGTATGTATTCCTCCAACCATATTAAAAATTTCTAAATAAGTTTCATAAAATAATTTGGAAGGAATCTTTTCTCTATCTTTTTTTCCATCTTCAAGATTATAGAATAAAGGTATTTGTATTTCTACTTTATAATGTGTCATTTTGGTCTAGTTAAGTGGTAATACTTCAAAATTAATACTCTCTTCTTTCAAAAGTCCTAGAAATTTCTTCTCTATGACAAATTCATCTTTTTTATCAGAATAAGTGTTTCCATTTGTTAAAAGAAGGTAGAATCCTTTCTCTTTATTTATTTTAGAATGATTCAATTTTACTCTTATATATTCATGTTTATCATTCATTTTCATACCTCTTATTTTTTAATAGTAATTATAATATATAAACTTTTCTATATTTTTAAAATGGATATTAAAGCCCAAGAACACTATCAATTTCATTAGCCATTTCTTCAAGATCTTTGAATGACTTTTCAATATCAGACTTTAGAACTTTGATCAATTCTTTAAGATTGTCAACTCTCATGAAATACTTATTTTTTCTATGAATAATAATACCTGACTCCATTAGCTTGTTCAAATGATGTACTACAGTGCCTCGACTAAGACTTAATTTAAATGCAATTTCATCACTTGACATACCTTCGCCAGCTTTTGTTGATTTCAACAGCTCAATAAAGATTCTAAAACAAGATTTATCTTTATCACGCAATCCAAATAAACCTAAAGAATTACCAAACCACTGAAGCTCTTGATTAATATTATGAGATTTCGGCTTTCTCAGCCTTGTTATTGTTATTTTGCTTATCTTCATGAACATATTAATTAACTCCGTTGATTTAACGTAAACGAACTAGTATATAAACCTTTCCTACTAAAAACCAAAACCTTTATATATAAGTTGTTCATTCTAAGTTAACATCGTTGATTTAAAATCAACAAAAGGTGACAATATATGGTTAAAGAAAAGAAAGAATCTAAAGAAAAGATAAGTAAAGATAAATCAAAAAATAAAGATAAAAACAAAACAAAAGAACTTACAGAATCCTTACAAAGACTTCAGGCAGAGTTTGAGAACTATAAAAAAAGAACAGACAAACAAAACCAAGAATTCACAAAATATTCAAACAAAGAACTAATACTCAAATTGCTTCCATTGTTAGACAACTTTGATCTAGCACTAAAAAACACAGAGAATCATGAGGATTTTGTGAAAGGGGTGGAATTAATTTTCGCACAATTTGTAGAAGTTTTAGAAAAACAAGGACTTCATAAGATTGATTCGGTGGGTAAAGTATTTAATCCACATATTCATGAAGCATTAATGCAAGATAAAAATGAAAATAAAAAAGATAATGAAATTGTTGAAGAATTTCAAACTGGTTATACATTAAATGATCAAGTTATAAGAAATTCAAAAGTAAAAGTTAACAAAACCGGAGGCAAATAATGATGTCAGAAAAAAAAATTAATTTAAATATAATTGATGGTGACGCATTTTTCAGTCACGAAATTTCAGTAAATTTTAATGCATTACAATTTATACTTGATTTTAAAAATATTAGTCCAAGAATGGATCCAAGATCAAGACAAGGAACTGTTATGACATTAAAACATAATGTAGTTTTAATTGATGCATATCAAGCAAAAAGATTTCATGAACTTTTAGGTAAAGCTATTGATAAATATGAAAAAACATATATTAAAATAAAAAAACCAAAAGTAATGGAAAAAATTGAAAAAGAGCGTGCTAAGAATAAGAAAAAATCAAAAAAAACAGTAAATACAAAAAAAATAAATGATTTAAATATACCTAGTTATCTAGGTTAACAGGAGGAATATATAAAATGACAAAACATTCAAAAGCAATAGGAATTGACCTTGGAACAACTTTTTCAGCAGTAGCTGTAATCGAAGCAGGTAAAGCAACAATCATACCAAATGCAGAAGGTGGAAGAACAACTCCAAGTGTTGTAAGTATTAAAGATGGTGAAAGAATAGTTGGACAAGTAGCTAGAAACCAAGCTATAACTAATCCAGAACATACAGTTAGGTCAGTAAAAAGACATATGGGTTCTGATCATAAAGAAAATATTGATGGAAAAGATTATTCTCCACAAGAAATTTCTGCAATGATATTACAAAAACTAAAAACTGATGCAGAAGCTTACTTAGGACATAAAGTAACAGACGCAGTTATCACTGTACCAGCTTATTTTACAGATTCACAAAGACAAGCAACTAAAGATGCTGGTAAAATTGCAGGATTAAATGTATTAAGAATTATAAACGAACCAACTGCAGCATCACTTGCATATGGTTTAGACAAAAGTCATGAACACACAATCTTAGTATTTGATTTTGGTGGTGGAACATTTGATGTTTCAATATTAGAATTAGGAGATGGAGTGTTTGAAGTAAAATCAACAAATGGTAATAATAAATTAGGTGGAGATGATATTGATGATTTATTAGTAGATCATCTTGCTGAAGAATTTAAAAAACAAAATGGTATTGATTTAAGAAAAGATAAAGTTGCATTACAAAGATTAAAAGAAGCAGGAGAAAAAGCTAAAATTGAGTTATCAACTAAGATGACTGCAACAATCAATCTACCATTTATAACAGCTGATGATAAAGGACCTAAACATCTTAATCTTGACTTAACAAGAGCTAAGTTTGAGCAAATGATTGAAGATATTTTAGAAAAATTAAAAACACCTACAGAACAAGCTTTGAAAGATTCAAGTCTAGATAAAGTTGATAAAGTAATTTTTGTAGGAGGTTCAACAAGAATCCCATCTGTACAAAAGCTTGTTAAAGATTTAACAGGAAAAGATGGAGACAAATCTGTTAATCCAGATGAAGCAGTTGCTTTAGGAGCAGCTATTCAAGGTGGAATACTTGGTGGAGATGTAAAAGATGTATTACTTTTAGATGTAACACCTTTAAGTTTAGGAATTGAAACATTGGGAAGTGTATTTACAAAATTAATTGAAAGAAACACTACAATCCCTACTAAGAAATCACAGATATTTTCAACAGCTGCTGATAATCAACCTGCAGTTACAATTAGAACTGCGCAAGGTGAAAGACCAATGTTCAATGATAACAAAGTTTTAGGACAATTTGATTTAGTTGGTATACCACCTGCACCAAGAGGAGTTCCTCAGATAGAAGTAACATTTGATATTGATGCAAACGGAATACTAAATGTTAAAGCAAAAGATCTTGGAACTGCAAAAGAACAAAATATTACAATAACAGCTTCAACAAATCTATCTGATGATGAGATAGAAAAGATGAGAAAAGAAGCTGAGAAACATTCAGAAGAAGACAAGAAAAAGAAAGAAAAAATTGAAACTTTCAATAAAGCAGATACATTGATTTATACTACAGGGAAATCAATGAAAGACATGGAAGGCAAAGTTGATGAAAAGAAACTAAAGCCTTTGAAAGATACAATTGAAGAACTTGAAAAGCTGATGAAAGATAAAGAAAAGAATTACGAAACAATTAAAAAGAAGCTTGAAGAAATAGATAAGTTAGCACAAGAAGCTTCAACAGAACTTTATCAAAAGGCTGCTGCTGAACAACAAGCAAAGCAAGCAAAAGCTGGAAAATCAGGAAAAGGTAAGGACAATAATACAGCATCTGGCAAAGACGAAAACATTGTCGATGCAGAAGTTGTTGATGAAGAGAAGAAATAATTTTTTATATTTTCAAAATAAGATGTGTTGGTTAGGGTTTGAGTCACCTCTTTTTCCCTAACTGCCACATCTACAAAAAGGTGACACAAAATGGAAAACAATTGGTTAATATATGGTGGAATATTTTTAATAGTCTATTTTCTAGTTAAGTTTTTAATGGCAAACAAGTCTGTTGAAAAAAAGATTGCAGCAAACTTACAAGAAGTTGTAAACGGCGATAAGTATAAGGTTAGGGGTAAGTTTGAATGACCAAAGACTATTACAAAATACTTGGAGTTAGCAAAGATTCAACTAGAGAACAAATCAAAAAAGCATATAAAAAGCTAGCAAAGAAATATCATCCAGATGTTAATAAAGAACCAAATGCTTCAGAAAAGTTTAAAGAGATAAATGAAGCAGCGGCTGTATTAGGTGATGACAAAAAACGTAAACAGTATGATCAGTATGGTACAGCAGACTTTAATGGAAGAGGTTTTGATTTTTCTGGATTTCATTCAGGTGGTGCTAATTTCGACTTTGGAGATTTGTTTGAATCAATGTTTTCAGGTGGAATGTTTGGTGGTGGAAGAAGGCAAGGTAAAAGAGTAATAAGAGGTGCTGATCTTCAATATGGTTTAGAAATATCATTAGAAGAAGCAGCAACTGGTACAAAAAAAACAATTGCAATCACAAAAATGGATACTTGCACAAAATGTGATGGTACAGGTGCAAAATCAAAGTCAGGTATTAAGACATGTCCAGATTGTCATGGTTCTGGTATGGTTAGACAAATACAAAAAACATTTTTTGGTGTATTCCAAACAACAACTTCTTGTAGAAAATGTTATGGAGAAGGAAATGTAATAAAAGATATGTGTAATGTTTGTGATGGAACTGGTAGAATTAGAAAAACAAAAAAAATCCCAATCAAAATCCCAGCTGGTGTTGACAATGGCACTAGGCTAAGAGTTGCAGGTGAAGGTGAAGCAGGTGTTAAAGGAGGACCTTCAGGAGATCTCTATGTTTTGCTTAGAATTAAGAAACACAAAATCTTTGAAAGACATGGTGATGACATATTTTTAGAAATGCCTATACATTTTGCAACAGCTGCATTAGGTGGAACTATAGATGTGCCTACATTAGAAGGAAAAGCTACACTAAAGATACCTTCAGGAACACAATCAAACACTGTGTTTAGGATGAAAAACAAAGGTATACCTAATCTACGAGGTTACGGTACTGGTTCACAAAATATAAAAGTTATAATTGATGTTCCTAAGAAACTAACTAAGAAACAAAAAGATGTTTTAAAACAGTTCAAAAAGCTAGGTAAGAAAAAGAGTTTGATTGAGAAGGTTTTAGGTTAACTACACAGTAGTAAAAAACTCAACATTTATAAAGGAGAAGAATTTTCTATATATAAAATGACATATAAAGTATTAATTGTAGATGATGAAAAAATTGTACGTGTATTTGGAGCAAGGGTTGTGGAAAGATCAGGTTATGAAGTTTTACAAGCAGAAGATGGTTTAGAAGCTTTAGAAGTATTACAACAACATCCTGATGTTAAGGTTTTATTTACTGATATAAATATGCCTAATATGCAAGGAGATAAACTTATTCATGAAGCAAAACAATTATATCCTGAACTTATTATGTATGCTATGACTGGTGGAGCAACATCTCAAGAAAGAGAAGATGTAATTCAATATGGCGCAAAAGGTATAATAGAAAAACCATTCATGCCTAGAGATCTTGTATCTATTTTACAAAAAGAAATACCTCAATAATCCAACAAACTAATCTGACCTTTTCTTTTATTCTTTTTGACTATAATTTTACTTGCATCCACTTTGATACCAACCTGTTCCTTGACATCAATTGCAGTCTTCTTACCAAGAATCTGTACTAATTTCAATAAATCACATTTCTTAACATCTTCAATTGTTTTTATTTTATTATAATGTAACTTACGCGCACGAACCCTCCCAATATTCTTTAACCTAAGTAAACCAAGTAATTCTTCTCTAACTCCAAACTGCAATCTTATTCTTAATTTCATAATCTCTTTTACAACAGAATGCATCTTCAAAAGCTTACACAATTCCTCAGTTGAATAAAGTAACCAATCAGCAATATCTAATTTAACTTTTATCTCACCTGGCCTAGTATTATATTTATCTAAAAGAAACTCTTCATCTTTTTCATTTATCCAGTCATAGAAAAACATTGAAGTTTTAATTGAAGACAAAAACTCATCATACTCAGAATCATATATTTCTGGTTCTTTTTCTAAAATAAAAACATTATGCCTTAACAAGAACTCATTCACATCTTCCATATCTTTATTCCGAACTTTTAACAAAGGCCGAATCTCAGAAGTATGAGATATTAATTGTAAAAAACTTATTTCATTCTTTATATTAACTAATTTAACATGTTTGATTAAATAATTAGCTGTTAATGGATCAATGTAAAGCTGTGCAACTCTTTTTCCTATTATTGTTGCTTTGTAATTAATGTTTTTATTATCTTCATCTAATTTATTTGCAGAAGTAAATTCATTATTCTTAGAATCATCATCTTCTGTGTGGTTAATTTTCATAATAAACTCAAACTTAGTCAAAAGATGAATCATTTTATCCATGATTGATTTTATTTTATCCATATCCTTAAACTGATAAGCATAAAATGTTTTAGAAAAAAAATCAATCAAATCATTTCTAGAAGTAATAAAACCAGATGCAATTAAAGACAAAACATAAGTACGAAGTACAGGCTCAACAGCTAGCTTAGAATAAATTTCTTCAACTTCTCCATTAATATATCTTTTAACAATTTCTTTTCTAGAAGAATCAGTAACAGCAATACATATAGCTTCTCCATAATCATCATAACTAGGACGACCAGCTCTACCAGCTTGTTGTTCATATTCTAAAACAGGTATCCAGTTTAATCCACGAGAACTATATCTTCTTAAATCTTTTATTATAGTACGAAAAGCAGGTAAATCAACACCAGCTGCAAGTGTTGGTGTACAACAAATAACTTTTATCTTACCACTTCTAAATTCATCTTCAATCATTTCCTTTTGCTTATGAACAAGGCCTGCATGATGAAATGCAATTCCATTTTTAATACATTTACTCAATCTTTCGCATTGTTTAGTTGGCTTTGGTAAAGCATGTAACATTTTTTCACTTAAATCATTCAAAACAACATTCTTTATTTGACGGGAAAGGTCTTCAGCAGTTTTTTCAGCACTTCTTTTAGAATTAACAAAAACTAAAGCTTGCTTTCCAATAGAAATTGTATTTAATGCTAAATCAATTACATAATTATTTGTTACAGTTGCTATTTGAGTCATAATTATGAAAAGCCAAACCAAGAATAACCATAAAGATGTAATATAATTTCAATAATTAAAACAATGATCACTAATATAATAACATGCTGAGGTTTGAACTCTATCTTTGATTTATAATCATCAAAATACCTTACTAGTCCACCCATGCCTGATGGCATTCTCATTTTATTATCTTTTGACAATTTCACTTCACTCCGTTTCGTTCGTTGGTTATAAATCAGAGATTTCTAACCATGTTAATATGTATTTTTTTATTAGTTTATATATTTAACTGTTAGTTTAGCTTCATTCAAAATATCCTCCTGTGCTGTCAGAAATTGGAAATTTCTGATCATGCTCAGAAATGCTCTGCATTTCCGACACGTGTATGCCTATGTTTGTTTGGCAAACATGGCATGGCCAGGCGTAGTTTTACGAATGAAATGAGTAAAACGAAGTAGGATTTTTAGATGAAGATAAAAATAAAGTAACGTAGGAAACCTATAAGCCACCTTTTATTGGTCTCCGTTAGGACAGACCATCTTAACATTCTACTATTCGTTCATACTGAACTTTCACTTGCTAAGGAATCACCGTTTCAATCTTCCTATCTGCTCAAACACTCTGTGGGATCTCATACAAGTCACCCAGTACTTCGCCACATCATAGCTAACAGATAGGGATATCGTTTCTGAGCCTTTACCATCCTATTAAGGATCTCTATTCCTAGAGTAGCATTTTAAGACATAAGTTTTCATATAAAAACTCTGCCAGCAGTGGATGGACTTTCTTCAGCACATGGTGCCGTCAGTTAAGCAGTTCCCTACGTTAGTATATAGGTAATAATCTTGATTTTTAAAGCTTTTGGTCTATTTATTAGTTAGTTTTATATATATAATTATTATAAATTAAATTAATAATGAAAAAAAGAGCACAATTAACTATTTATATTGTTATGGGATTTATTCTTGTAATTTGTTTTATGATATTTTATTATTTGATGAATTCACAACCAACCATAGAACAATCATCAACAGACCTTATACCAGAACTAACATCTATAAATTTATTTGTAGATTCATGTTTAAAAAATACAATTGAAAAAGCAGTCTATACAATAGGAGTAAGAGGTGGTTATACATCAGACCCTCCATTAGCTGCTGATTCGTTTCTTTTTTCAAGTACAGCATATTTTTATTATGAAGGTGAAAATAAAATACCACAATTATCTGTTATAGAAGATGAAATTTCAAATTATGTTTCTCATAATTTACCTAATTGTATTAATAATTTTTCTGAATTTAAAGATTCAGGAGTAGAAATAATGCAATCTCCAATTATATCAGAAACTATGGTCAAGGACAATGTTGTACAAGTAGACATAAATTATCCTTTAACTTTAAACAAAGGTCAACAAAAAAGGATTATTTCTAAGTTTACTCAAGAATATCCTGTAAGACTTAAATTAATTTATGAAACATCTAATAAAATGATTAAAGAACAATTATTATATCCTAATGTGGTATGTATCTCTTGTATTTCTAAAATTACTGATGATACACTATTTTCTATTGAAAAAATTAATTTTGGAGACACAATTTATTTTGTTATAATTGATGATAAATCAATAGTTTTAGACATGCCTTATAGGTTTGTATTTGCAAATAAATATGATTTAAAATGAAACATAAAATTATATCTTGGATTATTATAATCATTTTATTAGCTACAACTATCTTTGCTATAGAACAATGGACAGGTGAGGATTATGCTAAAGTTGATAATTGGAATAATGTACTTATTAATTATTATGAAAAAATAGATTTTAATAAAGTGCCTGTTGATAAATATAGTTATATTAATTGGTATGAATTAACACAAAGATTTCCATATAAAATAACTGAAATAGCACCAGAAAAAATAAATTCAATTCCTTTAGATGAAATGGTGGAAATGGGCACAGCATTGTCAGATGACCAAATAAAAGCTTTGGATGAAAATCATTTTTCAGGTGTAACTCCCAAAGATATAATCATACCTAAACTTGAAGATGAACAATTATCTTATCTTAATCATAACGATATTCTTGATAACCTTGATTTATTAGATGGAAAATATGATTATTTAAGTAAAGATTCTTTAGTAATTGTACTTAAACAAGGTTTATCAGATACTATAACTTTTGATTTAGAAAATATCGTATCAGATGCTAAATATTATCAAGAAACAAATATATTTCAAAATGGTAAATGTTGTTTAATAAATCTTAAAACTCTTCCTAAGGATATTAAAGTTACAACTTTATCTAATGGAAGGTTTGAAATGGGAGGATTCACTTTTAAAGGAAAAGTTAAATTTTTTGAAAATGAAATGATTTTAAAAGGAGATTATATTTCTATAGAAGAAATTAATTTTCATGGAAGTGGTGAAGTAATCTTTGATGGACAAATTGTTAAAGGTGTTTCTGAAAATGTACTTGGTATTAAATTCTCAAAACCAACATCTTATGAATATTATGAGAATTATATTCATATACTTGAGAAAACAAAGATTACAAATCTTGAATCAGAATATAAATTGACAATTATTTCAGACAATATTGATGTTAGTCTTCCTAGTAATGATGTTTTAAACGAGGGATACTTAGATTATAATAATGGACAATTCTTAATTCAAGGTGATACAACAATAAATAATATTTTGATTAATGCCCAGCAAGATGTGGACATCTATTTTGGAGAAGATTTTGACAAAGATAATCATAAAAATGAAGATTATGTTTGGTATGGTAATAAGAAAATGATTCTTAATGGTTTAGGACATAAGGTAACACTAAAAAATGGAAATAAGTATGTAGATTTTGAGAGTTTTAGAGTAATGAAAAAAAAAGATCCAAGATACGGAAAAAGGATTAATGATTTAGATTATTTTACTATGAGACCAGTTGGTGGTACAATTACATTTGATACAACAGAGGACATACCTTTAACATCTATTGAAGGTCCAGGTGAAATAGAGAATTCTCATTGGAGATTTGGTTCTGATGGCCATAATGTTTTTGATAGTATAATTTCAGTTACTGATCGTAAAATTGCTGAGAGGGATGCTATTGGAATGAAAATGAAATTTGAAACTAGTACTGGTACTTATGAGTTTGATATGATAGATAATAAGAGAACACCTGATGTTTATAAATATGGATTTGGATTTACATCACAAAATATATTACCAGCAAAAAATCAACAAGAATTACGTGATAGGACTTTATGGTGGCTTAAATCCCCTGTGTTATCAAAAAGAGTAAGTGATCTTGATGAAGGATCAGAGTATGCTTGTTATGTTGGTGATCAAGTAGTTTGTAATAGTGTTGGAAAAATTTCTTCAGAACTTGCAGGTTCAACATTAAATAAAGATATGGTTGAATCTTATTATGATGGAAGTGTTAAATACCAAACTAGTGGTGGAAATAATCCTAATAACCCTAATTTTTTGCAAAGAAATCGTAATATGGTTTCATATTTTAAACAAAAAAATTTATTATTTAAACCAAATGATAACAATAATCCTCCTAAACCTGGTCAAATGATTTTTTTTGATGCATATAAGTATTATCCTTGGCAATCTGTAGAAAGGGGAGAATTAACACAAGAAGAAGCAATGACTCAAGTAAGAAAAGAAGGAGACTTTAGATCTGATTATCATTCAGCTGTTATAGCATCTGTAAATCCTGATAACAGTGTTAAGAGTGTTTATATGGCTACAGGTACATACAAAACAGTTGATGGGAAAAATATTCCTTATACTGGAATCTGGGAAGTTGATTTAGAAGATTATGTTAAATTTAGAAAAGAAGGAATGGGTTATTCTTCTACAGGTAGGTGGTATGTTGTTAAAGGTTATGCAGATTTCCCAGTTGATGAAACAATTGAATTAGCATCAACTATTCCTTAATCATTTACAATATCTATAATGTCCTGTTATTTCCCATAATTGTAAAACATTTTCTTCTGATGTATATCCTAAATTATGAATTACATATGGTACTTCTTTTGAATTAAGTTTATCTGATATAATTCCTATATGTTTTAATCCATTTGGAAGTTTCCATACAACAATGTCACCTGGTTGCCATTGATTAAGTGTTTTTTTATTAATTTCTTTAGTTAGATTTGATCCATATTTTTTTAAAAAAGTAACAATGTTAGGTATTCTTCTATGATCTATATTTGAATCAGGTTTTTTATGTCCCCAAATATTAGGATATTGATGAAAATTTATTTTCATATCTTCATGAATTAATTCTTGTAAATCATACCCAGCATTTCTAAAAGAACGAACAATAACATCTGTACATACACCTTTGTCACTTGGTATATCCCCCATTGGATAATTTATCTTAAAATATCCAGTTGTATAATTAGTTTTATTTTGAGCACATTTTTTAGCACCTATTAAGATTAATTTTGAATCTTGTGAATAAGGTTCTATTATTTTTTCTAATACACTTTCATTATTCTTTAAAGTTGATGGATTTGTTATATTATTATCTATAACTGAAGATTTTTCTATTGTAGGTATTTGAGATGATGATGTTTTTGAACTACATGAAGAATTTGTAAAACAGAGTAATTGTAGTAAACTTATTATTAATAATGTTGTTTTTGTGCTTTTCATATTAAATAGGGTTGTAATTTTCCTTTATAAATGTTTCTATTTTTACCCCTAAAAAGTAACAATTTAACCCAAATATTCTTCACCATACATCTTAATCAATAAGAATAAGTAAGACAATAACAAAGGTCCAAGTAATATACCAAATATTCCAAAAAATGGAATACCAATAAACACACCAATCAATGTAATCAATGGATGCAATTTAGCTATTTTCTTTGATATATACGGCCTTAACAAATAATCAGAACCAGTTATCACTACCAAAGCCCATAATAATAAACCAATTCCAGCAAAATAATTACCTATAAATAATTGATACAATACTGTTGGAATCCAAATTACACTTACACCAACTATTGGTAAGAATGATAATACTGCTCCAACAAAGCCCCAGAACACTGCTCCTTGTATACCAAGGATCCAAAATCCAAATCCTAATAACAATCCTTGTATAATGGCTATCAATCCCATTCCAATTACAGTTGATTTTGTAACATTAACAAATTCATTCATTAATATTTTTGAATTTTTTTCATTAAATGGTAAATGTTTTTCAATTATTTTTATAAAATGGTCAGATTGTAATAACATAAAGAATAATGCAAAATATAATATGATTGATGCTACAGCAAAATGTATAATAGATCCAAAAAAAGCATTTGCAGTTGTTTTTATTCCTTGCTTAATATATGTGCTTATCTCAGAAAAATATTCTTGAACATTAATTTCATCATTTACTTGTTTTATTGCACCCTCAATGAATTCTGTGTCTTTTGCAACTACTGAAACTTCATTAATTAACATATTTGATATTAAGAATAATGGAAAAACAATGATTAATATTGATAATAAGATACATAATAATGCTGAGAACTTTTTACCAATCTTTTTTCTAAAGAATTTATTAACAGGATATAATAATGCAAATAAGATCAAAGCACCTGCAAATGCTGATACATAAGGTAATAAAGCATATAACACAAACGCAGCTACAATTACAATGACAATTGTTGCAAGTATTTGTTTGATTTGTCTAGGTTTTACTTTAATCACCTACTTTTTTTATTATAATTATATATTAGTTATATATTCATTAGTTTAGTGGTATATATATGTTTCGGAATGAATAACTCCATTCAAAACATTCGTCTGTGCCTTCAATGTCATTAATTTCAAAGAAATTGATGGCATGGCCAGATGAAGCTTTTGAGTAAAGCGAGAAAGCGGAATAGGATTTTTGGATGGAACTTAAATACACAAAATATATAAACAAAACCTGCTTATTTCCATACATGCAATACTCTCACCTAGTCGAACTCTATGAAAAACTAGACTCAACATCAAAGAGGCTAAACAAGACTTACTACATAGCTGAGTTTCTAAAGAAAACAAAAACCGAAGACTTAGACATCATCATGTTATTATTGCAAGGCAAAGTTTTTCCATCCTATGACCAGACAAAGATAGGTGTTTCATCAAAACTAGTTGCAAAAGCACTTAACATTGCAACTGGCATAACTCAAGACAAAATCATCAAAGAATGGAAAAAACTAGGTGGTATTGGTAATGTTGCTGAATCTTTAACAAAGAAAAAGAAACAAGCTACACTTTTTTCAACAAACTTAACAATTAAAAAAGTTTTTAACAATATAAAGAAATTATCAACAATCACAGGCACTGGTTCACAAGATATTAAACTAAAACTAATATCAGAATTACTTACAAGTGCAAAACCTGATGAAGCAAAGTATATTGTAAGAACAATTACAGAAGAAATGAGGATTGGTGTTGGTGAAGGTAGTTTAAGGGATGCAATTGTTTGGGCTTTTTTCCCTCCTGTAGAAAAAGTTTTCTTTTATTGTGAACATTGTAAACAATTTGTTCCAAAAACAAAGAATTGTTTAAGTTGTGATAAAGAATTAAATATAAAAGAGAAATATGAACATAAAAAACTATCAGTTCTAAAAATAAATGATCCAAAACAATTAAACAAGAACAATTTATCTAAATATGAACTAATACAAGCTCCTGATGAAAAGATTGCAAGGGAAATATATAATTCTTTAACAGAAAAAGTACAGCATGCAATTGATTTAACAAATGACTTAGCAATTGTTACAAAGCTTGCAAAAGAAAAAGGAATAAACGGATTAAAAAACTTATCATTAACACCAGGAAATCCTGTAAAAGTAATGTTGTTTCCAAAAGCATTGGATTTAGAAGATGCGTTTGATAAGTTAGGAAAACCATGTGCATTTGAATATAAATATGATGGATTCAGACTTTTGGTTCATAGGAATAAAGACAAAATTATTTTATTCACACGAAGATTAGAAAATGTTACTAAACAATTCCCAGACATTGTTGAAATAATTAAAACCAATGTAAAATCAAAAGACTTTATCATAGATGGTGAAGTTCTTGGTATAGATCCTAAGACTAAAAAATATTTACCTTTCCAAAAAATATCTCAAAGAATAAAAAGAAAACATAATATTGATGAAATAATTAAAAAAGTTCCAGTTACATTTCATGTGTTTGATATTTTAGAATTAAATAGAAAATCACTTCTTACAGAAGATTTTGAAAAAAGAAGAAAACATATTGAACATATAGTTAAGCCAACCAAACATAAGATTAATATTGCAAAACAATTAATAACATCTGATTTGAAAAAAGCTCAAGCATTCTACGATGAAGCTTTGAAAGTAGGTGAAGAAGGTGTTATGGCTAAAAAACTAGATGCACCTTACAAACCAGGAGCAAGAGTTGGCTATGGAATGAAAGTAAAACCTGTTATGAAAGAATTAGATTTAGTTATTGTTGGTGCAATCTGGGGCGAAGGTAAACGTTCTAAATGGTTAGCTAGCTTTATTCTTGCATGTCAAGATAAAGATGGAAATATTCTAGAAATTGGTAAGGTTGGAACTGGTATAAAGGAGAAAAAAGAAGTAGATGAAGATGTTACATTTGAAGAATTAACACAATTACTAAAACCATTAATTATATCAGAGAAAGGTAAATCAGTAAAAGTAAAACCTGAGATCATTGTTGAACTTAATTATGAAGAAATACAAAAATCAACAACATATTCATCAGGATATGCATTACGTTTCCCAAGAATCATGATGTTAAGGCATGATAAACCAATTTCTGAGATTGCAACTTTGAAAGAAGTGAATGGGTTGTATGAGTTTCAGAAGGGTAGGTGATAATTAATTATATTAAGAATTAAATCACTTTTCCATTCTCAAATACATTCCTTTATCAACAATATTCTTAACAACATCGCCATTAAACTTACCTAAACCTAGGTTTTCATCTTTAGAATTTTGCACAAAATATTCTTTACCAGATTTCACATTACCAGAAAGTATACTTTTTTTAAATATATCTCTGCCACACACAAATAACCACTCAGCTTTATCATTAACAACAATCTTTTTATCAGATAATTTAGATAATATATTTATTAACTCAATACTTGCCATAAACTTGTTATTTTTTACTTCACCTAAATAAACTCCTATGCTAAACACTTCTTCACCAACTTTGTCTTTAATATCTACTAAAGAAGAATTAACTAAATAATATTTTCTACCAATATTAATAATATTTTCTACATCTTTTGAAGTGTATTTGTTAATAAATTCATGTATCATTTTTTAGTTTAAGATTAATATCAAAGACAGCATCAAACTCTTTTTCAATAACTCCTATCATTTCTGAATAATCTATCTTATTTATATTTTTGTTGACATTATTTATATTCTTTTCTATAAATTCTATTTCTTTATCACAATTTGTAATTTCTTCTTCACATTCTTGGATTTCTTGAGTAATTTTATTATTATCAACTTCTTCTTGAATTTTGTTTTTATTTTTGTCTAATATTTCATATTCTTCTATTAATTTTCCTAAATAATCTCTATTAATTATATTAACTTCTGCAAGTATTTTTTGTTTTTTAGAATCTTTCAAGACTAATTCATTATCTAAAACTTTTTTAGTTATTTTTTGTAAAACTTCAAGAATCTCCAGATCTTTATCTTGCAATAAAGCATCAAATGCATCTGTTTGATAAGCATTTATTAATTTAAATTCTTCGTCAGCGATTTTTGTATATTTTTTTAAAGCATAATCTATGACAGCAAAGTTATGGTCTAATTTAAGTTTGTGTTTTTTAATTTCAAGAAGTAATTTGTCTAATTTTTTCTGACATTCTTGATAATCTTTATAATTAGGAGATACTTTCATTTGTTCAATTCTTTCTAAATTCTTTTCTTTATTATTTTTAATTTGTTCTAAACTAGTTTTTAATTGTTCCAGATCTTTTAACATAGAATCTTTTGTATCTATTGAATTTTTAAACATGTTAATATTATTTTCAAAATCTTTTATTTGACCAATTTTACTTATAGTTACTCGTTTATCAAAATTATTACTTAGTTTAGAGATTTTACTTATTGTTTTCTTTAAATTTTCAACTTCTTTGTAAAATAAATGTTGAGATGTGTAAAAACTTTTTTGAGTGATTTTTGCAAAATTATCTAGCTCTGTTTTTAGGTTTATACTAAATTCTATAGATTGATCAACATCTTCATAATTAGGGGGATTTATTCTTTTTAAGAAAAAATCACTTTGATTAACAAAACTTTTTCTATTTCCTAATACTACTGTAACAATTCTTTGTTCAATCTTATCTTTATCTTTGATTTCAGCTTTTGCAAGGTCATCACAATTCTGTTTAAACTCACCTAAGTACTCTTTTATATCACTTAACATTTCTTTACATACTGGTTCAAGAGATACTCTGGAATTAGAATTCTTATCCTTAAGCCACTGTACTAGCTCACTCACATCCATCTCTATTTCTTGCTTTGTTTTGAACAAATTCATGATTTTTTTGAACATATTTAGTGGTATTCTTTTATTCTTTATATATTTTTGTCAACATGTTTATATATCTTTGACTAAATACAATTTATATGAACCAAAAACAACTCATAGCAAAGCAAAGAATAAAGCAATTATTCAAGCAAGCAAAGCAAGCTAAAGAACAATCTCTTTCAAATAGATATGTGAAATTAGCAAGGAAAATAGCTATGAAAGCTCAGATTCCAGTACCTAGAGCCTTTAAACGACAATATTGTAAACATTGCTATACATATTTGAATAGCAAGAATAGCAGAATAAGGCTACAAGGCAAAGGTAAGGGTAGAAGGGTAGTATATACTTGCTTAAACTGTAAAAAGCATATGAGGTTCATGTATAAGTCTAAGAAAGCTTCTAAATAAGCAATTTCAACCTTAAAAACACTTATTCTAAACTCTTTAAACACTTGAATTAATGCATTTCAGCTCTTCTAATGGTTAAATCTTTAGTTCTTAAACCAAAACATTTATACAACAAAAATCATAGATTTTTGAGCATAAAGGCTTCTAAAATTGCATAACAATTTCCGAAACCTTTATATAGTAGAAATCATCACCAAATAGTTATAAAACAAACTAATTTAATATTTACTATTAATAAATGAACTAAACGAGGTAATATACAATGATAGCAGAAAACGGAAAATGTAAAGAATGCGGAGCAAAAAGAATTGTTAAGCAAGAACTTTGTAAAAGATGTAGAAAAAACACTTTTATTAATGAATCAGCAGAAAAGGTGTTAGCATGACTTTTAGAACAAACACAATAAACTCATTCAAACAAGTAAAAAAGGATATAATGGATTTCAAAAGTTATGTTTTTGAATGGTTTAATATTATAATCACAAATCAAAAGAAATTATGCCAAAAAGTAAGACAATTAGAGAAAAGAATTGAACAATTAGAAAAATGACTACTATTAATGTGAAAGAAGAATTAAAAAAGAAAAACAAAGAAGAAGAAGTTAAAAGAAAAGATCTTAAATCTTTATTAAACAAAGATAAACTTGATAACTTTGAATTAGATATTATTATGAATGATATTGATGTATTTGAGTGAGAATTATGATAAATGTAAAATTAGAATTTAAAAATCCTGACCAAATGAATAGTTTTTTTACATATTTAGTTAATAAATATGGAAATATACCTTTTAGAAAAATCAAAGATTTAAATGCACAACATTCAGATTTCTGCCAAACATATAATGCCTTCTATAATGGATTAGAAAAAACAATCAATTAAGAAAAGATTTATATATAATTTAAAAATGCCTAATATTACAATGAACTATAACTTAGAACTAGACAAAGTAATAACTGAAATAAAGAAGAACAAAGTAAATAAAGTTCTCATCCAATTACCAGATGGATTAAAACCAAAAGCACAAGAAATACAAAAAGAAATAGAAAACAAAACAAATGCAAAAGTTATTACTTGGCTTGGTTCATGTTTTGGTGCATGTGACATACCAAAAGCAGATGTTGATTTATTAATACAATGGGGGCATTCAGAGTGGAGGTAGTAACTTACACACTAACATCATTAACAATAACAATCGGCTTATTCATAGGTTTAATCTTAGCAATAATTTCTCCAGAAGAACTCAAACCTGGTAAAAAATATTTTAAAATCACAGAACACATTCTTTTCTACTTAATTATTTTCTTTAGTTTAACATTTTTGTACATAAATAAAGTTTATTTATTAACAACAATGGCAATATTAGTATTTTATTTTTTAGAATTTAAATTAAAACCTCAATTTACATACTTACTTTTATCAATTTTATTTTATCTTAGCACTACAAATGAAGATGCATTTTTAATCATATCATCATTATTATTTATATATACAATATTCGTATCAATCAACTTCAGAATTAAACATATACACAAAAATAATTGGAAAATTACAAAACTTCTACTAATAAACTACATCTGGTTTTTTATTGGAACAATAATACTTTACTTTACCATTTAACTTTTCTAATACCAAACTTAAACGCTACATGGTTTGCTGCAACAGTTAATAAAAAGCTACCAATAAGAATAATCAAGAATTCTAACCAATTAATACCAACTATTAAACTTGCAAACATCATCGCACCTAACGGATAATCTAATTGATCAATCACATACCAAGGTTTTCCAGGTTCAATACCTCTTTGTCTTTTAAAATAACTTTTTACAGAGTCACCGAACATTGAACCAAACCCTAACAAGAATCCCAACATTAATATGTTTACTTGAGAATAATCAACAATACTATTAATATTAATCAATCTTTGTATTATAACAACAATAATAGAAACAATAACAGCTGCTATTACTCCTCTCCATGTTTTATGAGAACCAAGCTTTCTTTTATTTATAGGTATAGCTAATTTTGGAAAATATTTCATTGCAACAACTGGAGCCATGTTTGCAAAATATGCTGGTAACATGAAATATAGTGCTTTTAATATAATCATCATTTTTTCATAAACCTCTTTACATAATCAACACTAGTATAGAGTGTTAATATACAAGCAATAACAATAACACTTAGTTTAATAAAATATATATCTGTAAAAGGAATTAAATAAATAATAATTGAAACAATTTGTATAGTTGTTGTTATCTTTGAAATCATAGTCACTTCAAGATATTTATTAAGTTTTTTAAGTTTAACATAGAAAAACATAGCAACCATACCTAAGTCTTTAAACAAAAATATACCTAAAGCCCACAACGGAAAACCAAACTTAATAACTAAACCTAAAGCAGTTAGATTAATTAGTAGTTTATCAGCACTTGGATCTGCCATTTTACCAAAGAATGTTATTTGGTTGAACTTTCTAGCAAAATAACCATCAAAATAATCAGTTAATCCTGCTATTATGAACAAAACAACAGCCCACATAAAATTATCATATAATAATAAACCTAATATGACAAATGAT
Organism: Candidatus Woesearchaeota archaeon; assembly: GCA_964012725.1. Classification (GTDB taxonomy): domain Archaea; phylum Nanobdellota; class Nanobdellia; order Woesearchaeales; family CAXGTL01; genus CAXGTL01. Next base: position 6,853 of record CAXGTL010000013.1, on the reverse strand, counting down.
AGTATTACTCTTGTGTATGTGAAAGCTAATGCTGTGTTTAGTTTTTTCATATACATTAAATTATCTTTATTTGTTTAAAAAACTTTTTATTTCCCACCTTTCCATCCCCCAACCACCCACCCCTAGCTTTACTTAGATATTATTCCTTTCTTTAAAATCCCTAAATTAAACAAACCTTTTTAATATAAAACATATTTAACAACAATTATGCAATTCACAATATTAGACTGTTACACAGATGAACCATCTGGATTAGGTGTGCCTCCATACTTAGGTACATATCCTAGATATATAACTGGAGCTTTAGTACAAGCAAAGCAAAAGTATCAATATATCACAATCGATGATTTAAGATTCTATGTAAAGCATATAATAGAAGGTAAAAAAAAAGTTCATAAAGAAAAACAAATAAAAACAGACATAAAAACTTATAATTTAACTAAACATAATAAAAATATAAGACAAATTCTTGAAAAAACTAATTATTTAATAATCATTGCAGGTGAACACACACCAGGTAAATATTTATCAGCTATTCCAGGAACAACAACTGAAGTTAAAGCATTATTAAGTAAGTTACAAACTGTTCCAAAAACTATTTTAACAGGTCCAGCTGTCTATGGTTCTGGTTTATATGGTGGTGGAAAAACAAAAATAGAAACTGGATTTGATTATTCTATAGCAAACTTGGCAATAAAACTAAAAACATTATTAAAAAATGATTTTCAAGACTATGAAGAAGCTTTTGATTATAAAAAAATACAAAAATTATCAATATTGGGTGCAGAACTAATAAACTTGCATCCGTCTTATCCTAACGCAATGCTTGAAATTGAAACAGCAATTGGTTGTTCAAGAAAAAATCATTGTTCATTCTGTTTAGAACCTGTTAAACATAGGTTTGAGCTAAGAGATACAAAAGATATTATTGCAGAAATCAAGGCATTAAGTAAACATGGTGCAAAAAACTTCAGACTTGGTAAACAAAGTGACTTTTTCTCAAGATCTGAAAAAGATATTGAAAAATTATTAAAAAATGCAGCAAAATATTCAGAAATACTTCACATTGATAATATAAACCCAGCAAATGTTACAGAAAATAAAGTAAAATTAGTAGTTAAGTATTGCACAGAAGGAAATATTGCTGCACTTGGACAAGAAAGTTTTGATAAAGCTGTTATCAAAGCAAACAATCTTAATTCTGATCCAGAAACAACATACAAAGCAATAAAAATCATTAACAAATATGGTGTAGTTAAAGGTGAAAACGGAATGTCTAAGTTTTTGCCTGGAATTAATTTATTATTTGGCTTAATAGGCGAAACAAAAGACACACACAAAGAAAACATGAAGTGGTTGACAAAGATTCTAGACAATAATCTGCTACTACGAAGAATAAATATTCGTCAAGTAGCACAATTTCCTCAGACAAAAATCTTTGGTGAAAATAAAGCTATTAGAAAAAATAAAAAATATTACTGGAAATGGAGAAATGAGATTCGACAAAACATTGATGTTCAGATGTTAAAAAGATTAGTTCCAACAGGAACAATCTTAGTCCAAGTACAAACAGAAATCTATGATGGAAACACAACCTTTACAAGGCAATTAGGTACATACCCTTTAGTGATTGGTATTAAAGAAAGATTACCATTGAACAAGTTTTATAAAATAAAAATCACAAAACATATGTTGAGGAGTGTGACTGGTGAAGTTGTAAATTAAATTATTCTTCTTTTCTTTCTAATAATCCTAAAATTTCCATACCTAAAAATTTAATTTTTCTAGCATATGTTTTACCTTTATTAGTTATCATAAAATATAAATCTTTATTATCATATTTTAATATTTCTAATTCACACAAATATTTTGCTTCATTAGCTAATTCTCTTTTTATTATTTCAACACTTTCACATCTTTCTTCTCTATACATTAAACATATTAATTCTAATTTTTTTAGATCATTACATTCTTCTTTCATAATATTTTGTTGATAATCTTAATCTTATTTAACTATTATTGTTTTGAAACAGACATTATAAAAAACCAATGATGATTCTAACATATCAATTTAACACTACAAATCTTTATAAACAGGAATAAAAAATGCTATATAAATATATATATTAAAATATGAGGTGATATAAAATGGAAAAATTAATTTTAACATCAGAGAGTGTGTCAGAAGGTCATCCGGATAAAATGTGTGACCAAATAAGTGATGCAATCTTAGACGAAGCATTAAAACAAGATCCAATGAGTAGAGTTGCAATTGAGTGCGGTGCAAAGAATGGTGGTGTAATGGTATTTGGTGAAATGACAACAAAAGGTTATGTAGATATTACAGCAATAGTTAGAAGAACAATAAAAGACATTGGTTATACAAAAGCAGAATATGGTATAGAATATGAAACATGTTCAGTTTGGACACAAGTAACAGAACAATCTCCAGACATTGCACAAGGAGTTTCTGAAGGAGAAGGTTTGCACAAAGAACAAGGTGCAGGTGACCAGGGAATGATGTTTGGTTATGCATGTAATGAAACACCAGAACTAATGCCATTGCCAATAATGTTAGCACATAAATTAGTAAAAAGATTAGCAGATATTAGAAAATCAAAAGAATTAACATGGCTAAGACCTGATAGTAAGTCACAAGTAAGTGTTGAATATGACAAAGATATGAAACCATTAAGAGTTGATGCAGTTGTTATTTCTACACAACATGAAGGATATGTTAAACATGAAGAAATAAAAACAGGTATAATAGAAAAAGTAATCAAACCTATTTGTAAAGATTGGATAGATGATAACACAAAGTTACACGTAAACCCGACTGGAGCTTTTGTTAGAGGCGGTCCATATGCAGATGCAGGTTTAACTGGTAGAAAAATCATTGTTGACACATATGGTGGTTTAGGAAGACACGGTGGTGGAGCATTCTCAGGTAAAGATCCAAGCAAAGTTGACAGAAGTGCTGCTTATGCATCAAGATACATTGCAAAGAATATTGTAGCAGCAGGGTTAGCTAATAGGTGTGAAGTCCAATTAGCATACGCAATTGGTGTTGCAGAACCTGTTTCAGTAAATATTAACTGTTTTGGAACTAATAAAATACCTGAAGATAAGATTTCAGAATTGGTAAGAAGATTCTTTCCTTTAAAACCTGCTGATATCTTGAACCAACTACAATTAAGAAGACCCATTTACTTAAAGACTGCTTCATACGGACACTTTGGTAGAGAAGATCCAGACTTTACTTGGGAAAAGACTGACAAGGTTGAAGTTTTGAAGAAGGAATCTGGTTTGAGTGAATAGTTTTTTTTTTATTTTCTTTATTTCCACTCTCCCTCATTATTAACAACATCAAACTTAGTTCTAACTAAACCTTCGCCCTTTTTATCTTCTAAAGACCATTCTTCAAAACCTTCCCATGCAACAAAATCAACTAATTCATTATATTCATTCTTTAAATATAACATTCCTTCAGAGTTTTTCAAAGACAATCTACTACTTTCATACTTAAACTCTTCATCAGGTTTAATTACGCCACTGAATTGATAATTAGCTTTATGATCTTCTAATTTAAATTCACTTAAATCAATTTCATTAGAACCAACATTAAACAAAACAACATACTCGTTGCCTTTATCAGCACCAACTGGATCATACATGACTTTTTTTATTACTAAATTTGTTACATTCCTAACTTCTAAATCAGAATTAGGAGAATAAGACCATACATAATCAAACTCTTCAACATATTGTTTAGCAATATCTTCATTATAAATAATCAAAACATTTTCATCATTATTAGTATCACCATTAGAAGAAGGATTAAATGAACCTGTAATCACAATCTTTTCATCGACTATGAAAACTTTATGATGCATGTTTGCTTTATTTTCATCCCACTTAATATTTAAATCATATTTTTCTAATCTTTCATACTCACACCAAGCATTATTTTGTGTTCTTTCAAACACACCTTGAACATTAATCCCTGCAAAATGTTTTTTAACTAAAATGTCACCTGTATCATCATGTGTATGTGAAAAAGTCATGAACTTAATTGATTCATTTGCTGATGCAAGAACACGAACAACATTATTCTTACATTGATCTTCTGGACAAAAGTAATTTTCCATTACACCAAAATTAGTTTCAATAATAGGATATAAAACTTTATCTCCGCCAGAAAATTCATAATGCCACAACTCTCTAAATTCTGCTTCATAATTCTCTGCCAACAGTTTTGAATCAATTATAACTAAGTTATTATTATTAACAAAATTACCCCTATGAGTTGGATTAAAGCTTCCAGTACTTATTATTTTATTATCAATTATACAAAACTTATTATGAGTTAACTGGCTTGTATCATCCCATCTAACATATTCTTTCTTTGCTAAGTACGGGTCAAAGTTTTCATCATCTATCACAAGCCTAGTATCTACTAAATAAGACATTTTTTCAAATGTTTGTTTCAGATCTTTAAGATCTAAGTCAAACAATCCACAATGCACACTTTTATTTGCAGATTCAATTAATGTAATTAGGTGGTCTTTGCATCTGTCTCTTGGACAGAAATAGACTTTGATGTATGTTATGTTTTCTTGCATATTAATATAATCTACATTATCTTCCCCAAGATTACCATTCAGATTAAAAATTACATTAGAATCAATATTAGAACATCCTACTAAAAATACAAATAATAAGATTAGTATCACAATCTTTTTCATAAAAACAAGAAAAGTTTAAATAGTATATAAATATTAATTTGATTAAGTATATATTAGAATAAACAAGAGGTGATAACATGCCAATCATACTATGGGCAAACCAACAATTAAAAAAACTAGACATAGTTGATATAAAATTAATAAAGATAGGAGTAGCAGCTATAACTTTGATGGTTGTTGCACTATGGCCGCCATTAGCATCATTAGAATGGTACTGGTATCTATTGATTTGGGCATTAGCTTACATTAGGCCAATGTATAAAGTATTTGGAAAATAAGAAGTATTTTTTTTTATTTTTCTTCTTCTTCTTCATGTGCTTTTCTACCTTTTTGCACATTCTCAGCCATTTTCTTGATTTCTTCTGGATCTACTCCTTCGAATCTTTGTTGTGGCTTTGTTTCTTCTTTTTTCTCAGCTCTTTTTAACATTTCTTCTACAAATTTAGCATTTTCGTTTGTCATATTAATAGAAATTAGAAACTAGTATTTAAATGTTATTTATAATTATTTATAAGCTCTTGGTCTTTTATCTATATCAGAAATAAAAATAATATTTTTATCATATAAAACAGAATATTGAATTCTATAACCACCAACTCTAATCCTAAATACTTTTTCTTTTTTATTAACAACTCTTTTTACATCTGTTGGAAAAGAATCAACAGCTAATCTTTCAATTCTTTTAATTAATCTTTTTGCTAATTGTTTATCATATTTTTTAAGAAATTTTTTAGCAACATTAGAAAATTCAATAGAAAACATCTTAGATGCCTAATTCTTTTTTTAATTCAGAAATAGGAGTTGTTTTTCCATGTTTTAATTCTTTCATACTTTGTTCAAATCTTTTTGATTCTTCAATTGTCATTATTGTGTCAGGATCAAACATATGTTTTTTAATAAAATTAACATCTTTACTTAATTCATCTAATTTTTCATATATTTTTTCCATACTTGTTGTTTCTGTCATATTTTTATATAATCTCTATAAGTATTTAAATATTGTGGTATATCTCTCATTAAATTAAATATTTTTCAAAACACCAATACTCTTACCTAAAGAATACTTAATCTCAGGATATTTCTCAACTAACTTATCAATTTTATTCTTAACTTTATTATTTTTAATTTTGTCATACTTTATTTTATTAATCTTACAAAAGTCTATTAATGATGCTTCATCAATAGTCAAAAACAACTTTACAATCTTTTTATCAGACTCTAACATCTTCAAATCAAAACCTTTTCCACTGAACTTATCTAAAAACAACATACATTCATGATCCAGTGTCCATGGGATAACCATCTTATCTACTTTTTTTGTTATTTCTTTTATTGTTGTTCCCTTTTTACCTACTTTTACTTTTGTTATTGGAAATGTAATGATTTTGTCAATAAAATATTTACAAACATCAGAATCAACATAAACCTTATCACCTTTTGTAATACATTTACTCAACCTAAGATATTTACGCAATCTTTTTTCAACAACTTTACAAAAACATCTAGCACACAGACGTTTATCTGTAAACTTGTATTTTGCAGTTGCAGAGCAATTGTGGCATTTCATGTTATATAAGAAATAGAATGGAGTTTATAAAGTTTGATGTTTATTTCAAAATTTTTTTATAAGTCTTAATTCTCCGTTTTCAAGAATCTCTAATGGGTTTGATCCATGTTTCTTAATGTCATAAACATCTGCAACATAATGTGTTGTGTGATAATTTCTTTTATTCCAATTAAGAGCAATTCTCTGATCAGTAACTTTCATTATTAAAATTTCTGGTAACAATTTATCAAATTGATTAGCAGTTATATCAATAAATAACTTTAATTTAGGATTATATGAAAATTCATGATCAAATCCATATTCTCTTGAATGAAGGTTGGGATCTCTTACTTTTTCTATAAACTTTCTATCAAAGTGCCCTACATATCCTCCTTTAACCCACAAAAGTCCAAATTCATTATATAACTTGAGTGCTGCATCATTGCAAAACTTAAAAGGAAAAGCATTTTTATGACTTTTGTATTCTTGAACAATTTCATTAAGTTCTTTTCTCAATTCTTTTAGATTCATATAAAAATTATTTAATTATTAATATATAAAT
>CAXGTL010000012.1:0-31497 GCA_964012725.1 Candidatus Woesearchaeota archaeon | reverse complement strand
TTAGCAGGCGAAGTGCCTGGCACGAAATAGTATATTATTTTTTTAATTGTTCTAATATATAAATATACATACTTATAATATACAATCCTAAACTAGAAAACAATCATTTCTTCATCTTTTTAACAATACCAGACAATTCTGTAACATTACTAGTTAGATCAGGCAGAACTTTCTGAAACACCTTTTCCATTGCTTTTATTTCTGTTCCAACATCTGTAATACTTTTGTCATAATCATTAATTTTACCAAATATTGCTTTTTGTAATGAAGAAAAATTATCTTTAATATTTTTTACTTCTTGCTCAATTTTAACAAACCTGCTTTCGATTTCACTTTTCCACTTAACAATTTTTTTAATATCTCCTAACAAATCTTCCCATTTTTCTTGGATTATTGTTTCAACTACTTCTTCCACTTCTTCTTTATCAACTGATCCAAAACCTACGCTTGATACTGGCTGTTGAAATGATTGTTGAAATGCCTGTTGTTGTGGTTGTTGTTGCTGTGGCATTGGTGGTGGTGGCATATTTGCATTAAAATTTTCAAAATTCATAGGAATGCTTGGGTTTGCATGATTATTATCACTTAATTTAACTGCATCAAATATATGTGTAGGATTATATCCCATTCTTTGCAAATCTTCGATTATCTTATTATTAGACATTCCGTTTGTCTTCATATCAAAAACTAAATCCATTGGTACAGAACTTGAATCATTATTAGTCATTATCATTCACCTTTTTTTCTTTATTTATAATTATATAACAAATATTATAACAGACATATATAAAAGTTTCTAAATGTGCATGGTTCGTTCTCACTTTCAATGTGTTTATTGTGGTTTCTTTTTAACCCTATCCTTCAACATTTGATCAACCATCTTCTCAGCATCCTGTTTTCTAATAAAATTCATAGGTTGCCATAACTCCATATACCTTCTAATCAAATCAACATCTTGCTTTTTAGCACAAAGACTTAGCTCTTTAATAATCAAACCAAACTTATAATCTAGTTCATTTAACTCTTTTTTTGCATCAATCAAGTCAGAATCAACTATTTTTAACTCTTTATTCAATCTTTTATGCTCTTGTATCATGTTTTGGTCTGTTAATTGTACTTTTTTCATAAGATTATTATACCTATTTTCCAAAGTCCTTAATATTCTTACAACATCTGTTAATTCATGCCTAACCATATTTAACTGTTCCAAACCTGGATCTTGTTTTTTATTATGAGAATAAGATCTATTGATAGGCTGTTTTTTAGAAGGATCTTTGCTCTTTTCCTCTTTTTTAAATAAATTCAGCTCCATTTTCTTATATTTTTAGGTAAATATTTATATACACTAATACAATAATCTATATATAAGTCAAAGTTTAAAAACTTAACTATAAAAAAGAATATTAAATACAAAAAAAGGTGAATAATGGCAGCAATCATGAACTACCAAGTAATAAGAGAAGGTGAAGACACAATTCTTCAAATAGATTATGAGAATGTTCTAAACATACCTTCGCTTGAAGACGATCCATTAGCAATGTCAACTGTAATTGACAAACTAATAGAAGTAAAAAAAGTAACAAAAATAGTTTTCACACAAAAAAGAGATTATGAATATGATTATACACAAACTCAGTTGTTAGTAGAGATTGCAAAATTATATGACCAGCTTGTCAAACAAAAACAAGTCTTTATATTTACAAGTGCAGTAACAGATGCTGTCTTCAAAAGACATATTTCATCACGATATGCAGACTTACAAAGATTAATATTTAGTAATTTTAAAAAAGATCCAATTGCAACATATGTTGAATTAAAAAGATTAATCAGGCACGAAAAACTTAATCTAGAAACTGCACCAACACCAGAAGTCTCAGTTGCAGAAGAAAGATTTATTTCTTTGATTAATTATTTATTAACAGCTCTTGAAAAAACACAATTAATTAAGATTGCAAAACCTTATCTTCCAGGATTTAAACCAGGAGACAGAACAGTCTATAGGATGATTTTCACACCGACTATAAAACCTGATTTCATGTTCACAAAATTAATGTCTTCTTATCCTACAAATGCAGTAGAAATAGATACTTATACTGTTAATGGTGACACAGAGGTTACTATTTTTAGTTTTCCAAACTCAGTTAGATATTTGTATCATATGATGCCACCAGAGTTTCAGTTAAGTGAACAAGAATATGATTTACTTGATTCTGCAAGAAATATTATGGCAGAACACAAACCTAGGAAAGAAGAATTTGTTGACCCTGAACGTATGAGAGAAGTTTTTTATAATATAGGTCATGATTTAATTGAAGAATTAGTTAATCACCAATCATTAAAAATATCTCAAAAAAACATTGACAAATTAACAAGAATTCTTGTTAGGTATACAGTAGGTTTTGGTTTAATTGAAGTTTTATTATCAGATGATAAAATTCAAGATGTTTCTATAAACTCACCTTATGGTCAAATTCCAATGTTCATTGTTCATCAAGATTTTGGTGATTGTTATACAAACATTATACCAACAGTTAAAGAATCAGAATCATGGGCATCTAAGCTTAGAATGTTGTCTGGTAGACCATTAGACGAAGCAAACCAAATACTTGACACAGAAATCCATCTTCCAAAAGCAACTGCAAGAGTTTCTGCTATCACCAGTCCACTAGATCCAACAGGATTAGCATTTTCTTTTAGAAGGCATAGGGATAAGCCATGGACTTTGCCTTTATTTATCAAAGCAAAAATGATTTCTTCTTTAGCAGCTGGTCTTTTAAGTTTTATTATTGATGGTACAAGAACAATGTTAGTATGTGGTACAAGGTCATCTGGTAAAACTTCGTTACTAGGTTCAGTATTAGTGGAAGTAATGCGTAGATACAGAGTTATTACAATTGAAGATACACTAGAATTACCAACTATTGCTTTAAGAAAATTAGGTTATAATGTTCAACCATTAAAAGTTTCATCTGCTCTTGGAAAAGAAACTGGTGAATTAACAGCAACAGACGGAATCAGGTCAACATTAAGATTAGGAGATTCAGCTTTATTTGTAGGTGAAGTTAGATCAAAAGAAGCAATTGCACTTTACGAAGCAATGAGAATCGGTGCTTCAGCAAATGTAGTTGCTGGTACTATTCATGCTGACAGTCCTTATGGTGTTTTTGACAGAGTTGTAAATGATATTGGTGTTCCAAAAACTTCATTTAAAGCAACAGACATAATTGTTGTTGCAAACCCAATAAAAACTCCTGGTGGGATGAAAAAAGTAAGAAGAGTAACACAAATCACAGAAGTAAGAAAAACATGGAAAGATGATCCTTTAGCTGAAAAAGGTTTTGTAGATTTATTAAAATATGATATTAATACAGATTCACTTCAACCAACACCTGAACTAATTAATGGTGATTCTGAAGTATTAAAAGCAGTTGCAGCTTCAGTTAAAGGTTTGGCTGGTTCATGGGATGCAGTATGGGACAATATTCAACTTCGTTCTAAAATAAAGCAAGCATTAGTTGATTATTCTATCAAAGAAAACAGGCCAGACTTATTAGAAGCAGACTTTGTTGTTACTTCTAACGACACTTTCCATAACATAGTTGATAGTGTTCAAGAAGAAGTAGGTGAGTTTGACCCAAAAAAGATATATTTTGAATGGGAAACTTGGTTGAAGAGAGAATGTAAGAGGAAAGTAATGAAATAAATTTAAAGTTAACACATTAACCAAAACATTTAAATACTTCTTTATTGTTAATATATTAACATGGCAGATATTTCAACAGATTTAACTCTAAATTATGAAGAATTCATCAAATCAGGAGATGATGACCTTTCAAAAAAAAGGTTTAATTCTGCTATAACTTGGTATTTTAAAGCTATTGTTGTCTATTGTGATCTTGAAATTTATAAAAAACAAGGTTTATTACCTAAAAATCATACAGAAAGGTTTTTATTCATGAAAATGCACTTTACAAAAGCAAATAGTTTAGTTTCTAAAATTTTCAAAAAATACACTGATACTTATAATCTAAGAATGTCTGAAAAAGATGTAAATTATTTCAAAGAAAATGCAAAGAAAATCAAAGAATTATTTATATAAAATAAAAAGAATTGTAAAGAGAATCAAATCCAAAGATATAGAGGACATTTTCTTATTTGGTTCTGCTGTTACAGGAAAATATAAACCTAATGATTTTGATATTTGCATAGTTTTTAAAGAAAAAGTAAATAGGATTATTTTACATGATTTAAACTCTGAATTTGAAAATAATAAATTAAATGTACATATAAGTTCTTTGACAATTGATAACTTTTTTAAAAAATCACATTCATTAGTTTCAACTATTTTAAGAGAGGGAATTAGTTTATTGACAAATAAACCATTTGCATCAAATTTTGCTTTAAAATCACATGTTATGTATAGTTATGATTTGACAAATTTAAAAAAGAGTAATAAAGTAAGGTTTGTTTATGTTTTAAAAGGTAGGAATAAAGAACAAGGTGTTGTAAAAGAGTTTAAGGGTAAATTTATTCAACCTGGAATCTTTATTTTACCTAATAAATTTGATAAAGAGATGTTGGATATATTTAAAATATGGAAAGTTAAATTTAGTAGAAAACCTATTATGTTAATGAATTAACAAAAGACCTTAAAATGAGCTTTTTTGTTAATATATTAACAAAAGTAAATATAAACTTATATAAAGAATAAAATTAAAAATATAAATTAAGGAAAATAGTATGCCAAAGATAAAAAAAGAGGAATTTAAAGCCCTGAAACAAAAGTATCAGGCTATGGTTAATAGAGAATTCTCTATTCCAGAGGGTGAAAAAATAGATAAACCAACTTATTCTAGAGAATATAACCAATTTAAAAAAGAACTTTATCCAAAACACTTATCATTATACGAAAAACTTTGCAATTTCTCAGAAAAAATCATGCCAATTAAGCCTGATAAAAAAAAACTACCAGATTTAATAGAAAACTTAGAAACATGTCATTTAAATATTACACCTGCTGGTGTTATGAGCTTTTCAATTTTAATACCTATATTTGTTGTAGTGTTTGGTGGAATTTTTGGATATATTATTCCTATGTTAATTGGTGAATCAACTTTATTTTTTGCATTACTTTTCTTATTAGTTGGTGGAATCTTGTTAATGATTTTACCAAAAGTTCCAGAATTTTTAGCAACGCAGTGGCGTATGAAATCGAGTAATCAGATGATAATTTCAATTTTTTATACAGTAACTTTTATGAGGCACACATCTAATCTTGAAGGTGCAATTAAGTTTGCAGCTGATCATTTGTCAGCACCTTTATCATTCGACTTTAGAAAAATTTTATGGGACGTTGAAACAGAAAGATTTTCTTCAGTTTCAGAATCTGTTGACAATTATTTATTTAAATGGAAAAAATATAATATTGAGTTTGTTGAATCATTCCATCTTGTTCAAGGATCATTATTTGAATCTTCAGAACAAAGAAGGTTGGGATTACTTGACAAATCACTTGAAGTAATTTTAGAAGGTACATATGATAAAATGCTTCATTTTGCACACAATTTATCTTCACCAATAACAATGCTTCACATGCTTGGTGTAATTTTACCAATACTTGGCTTAGTTATTTTGCCTTTAGTTGTAAGCTTTTTAACTCCTGGTATTGGTCCACCAAAACCAGATGCAACTGGTACTGCTCCTTTATTACTTGCACTTTATATTGTTACATTATACAATATAGCTCTTCCATTGGTAGTTTATTTTATGGGTCAGAACATTTTAGCAAAAAGACCACCTGGATATGGTGCTATGGACATTTCAAATAATCCTGAGTTAAAGAAATTCAAAAACTGGATTGTAAACTTAGCAGGATTTAAAATTAAAATAAGTCCATTATTGGTAGCAAGTCTTGTGTTTATAGTTTTATTTTCAATTGGAATGTCTCCAATCATACTTAATAATATAGGACCAACAACAACAGCAATGGTTGGTACACCACCTGATTTAACGGAAGTAGAGATAAATGCATTTGAAAAATTTGGTGTAATAGCCGGTCCAGAGAACCTTGTTAAAAATCAACATTGTAAATATGTGTTTTGTTTATTAGACTATAAAAGGGTAGGGAATAAAGCAAATGGTGATCCACAGATTGTAGGTCCATATGGTGGCTTAGCTTCATTCTTAAGTGTGTTTGTAGTGTTAGCAGTAGGTCTAAGTTTAGGTATTTATTATAAATTAAAATCAAAAAATATTATTAAGATACGGAACAAAGCAAAAGAGCTTGAAAAACAGTTTGCATCTGCAATATTTCAGTTAGGTAATAGGCTAGGTGACGGATTCCCAGCAGAGATTGCATTTAGTAAGGTTGCAGCCACAATGCAAGACACTGTTGCAGGCAGGTTCATGAAACAAGTTTCAGAAAATATAAATCATTTAGGAATGAGTGTTGAGCAAGCAATATTTGACAAAAAGCATGGTGCACTTGTTTATTTTCCTTCTAACATGATCCAAAGTACTATGAAAGTTTTAGTACAATCAATTAAAAAAGGTCCAAGAGTAGCAGCTCAAGCTTTGATTAGTATATCAAGATATATTAAAGAAATAAGAAGGGTAGATGAAAGATTAAAAGATTTATTAGCTGATGTTGTTTCTTCAATGAAGTCTCAGATAAATTTCTTAGCACCAAGCATTGCAGGTATTGTGATTGCTATTAGTTCAATGATGAGCGTTATTATTAATTATTTAACAATACTCCTTGCAGAAGGTGGTACTATGGAAGGTATGGATTTAGATTTTATGGGTGCTGGTGTTCCACCATTTTATTTCCAAATCATAGTTGGTTTATATGTAGTTCAAATAGTATTTATATTAACAATATTAGTAAACAATATTCTTAATGGTTCAGATAAGTTAAATGAACGGTTTTTAAAAGGAAAGAATTTGGTTAAAAGCACAGTTATGTATTGTTTTATTGCTTTTACTTTGATGATTATCTTTAATTATATTACTGTGACTATCTTGGGTAATTTGTAGAATTCTAGAATAATAAAGTGGGACTGCAGGGATTTGAACCCTGGATTTGGGTTAGCTAGTTAATTTCTATACTAATCACCCACGTCTTCAGCGTGGTGCTCTCCTTAACCGAAGACTTCATTACAATCTTCTCAGATTGAGCTACAGTCCCGTGATAATAATAAAATAAAAAAACTTTACTCAACTTTTTCTTCAGCAACTGCTTCTTCTGCTGTTGGTTCAGTTGGTGCTTCAGGTACAGGTTCAGCTTCTTCAGATCCACTAACAACTTCAAACTTACCAAACTTACCTTTTGTTATTTGTAGTTGACCTTGAAACTCATTTACCCATCCGTTTTCAATCTTAACTTTGTCTCCTACTTTCATAGTATCAATATCTTCGTTCCACAAAGTTATTTTTGTTTCACCAGTAGCATCTTTAACAGTTGCGTTACATACTCTACCAGTTTTACCGAATTTAGTAAACTCTCTAACATCTCCGATTTCTGTTACTTCTACTACCATATTCACTTTTCCTTGTTTTGCTTTTAAATCTTTTATTTCCATTTTGAACCTCTATATATTTATGTCATAAATTAAAAATTTATGAGCATGATCAAGAACATCAGTTCTTGACATAACAATAAAAAACTATATCTCATTTATAAACTTTGGCACGAATTTTGGTTTTTTCAAACCCTTTATTTTTGGCAATAATTTCACATGTTCTATGCCAATTTTCCCATAATAAAGCTTTGTAATATCACCTTTTTTTCTTATAAACTCATTAACTAAATCTTTGCCTTTAAAATAAAGATAATCTTTAGTAAATGCACCTGGCTTTTCTGTAAAAATAAGCCCTCTTTTTGAACGTAAAGCAATGTTCCATGCAATATTCTTAGCATATCCTCTTTCTAATACCATATTAAATACATCTCTAAATGAACTTTTTAGTGCAAGATTGATTCCTACTAATCTTAATGCAGATTGGTTGCTTAATTTTTTAATAGGACACACAGTTTCAGCATTAATAATTGCTAAACCTTCTTCAGTAACATCATAATTAGGAAATCCTGTTGCAAAGATTTTAAACGGCTGTAATAAACCATTCTCTGCTCTGAACACATGTGTTTCTATTTCATGAGCAATTGTTCCTTTCAACATTTCTTCAGAAAATCTTGCTTTTTTTCTTATAAATATCTTTTTATCATTAACACTTGCAGAAATTCTTGGAATCATATCATCTCTTAGAATAACTTTCCAGCTAAGTTTATAATCTTTGATAATTTTTTTTATTCTTTTAACAACTTCTTCTGTTGGTAACATATTTTTTTTAATTTTAAGGCTAACATTGTTAAGGTCATTTTCAGCCTTTTTAGTAAGCTCTTTACTTGGTTTTCCAAAAAACTTTTGTGATTGTTCTGAAAAATTATCTTTGCCAATACTTTGTATTAGGTTGACTTTTCCTTTAATCATCTTAATCTTTTCACATAATAGTTTACCAATAACAGAATCATCACATTTAATTTGATTTAATTTTTCTTTAACATTATTAAGATCTACACTTCTTTCAGGATATTGAAAAACAGGATTATAATCATTGCTTTTGAAGAACTTTCTTTTCTCGGTTTTTAAATTACTTGGAATAATATTAGCAATTATAACTACTTCCTGAGATATTTTGTTTATCTCTTCATCAATTTTGTTGATGTTCATGAATATTATTAATTAAGAGGAGGGTTTATATAAATGTTGTTGTTAAAATCATATCCCCCAATAAGACATATAACTTATACAATCACCGTAAGGATGTAGTACTCTTTTCATATTTTGATTAACTTCATTAATATACTGGGGATCTTTAGAAACAATATCGCATGTTCCACAGGTTAAAATACTCACTGATTTATCTGGTAATCTTTTTAAAAATTTCAGTGCATCTTCTGCAACTATTGAAATTGGTATTGAATCTAATAATTCTAAATCTATATCTTTTGCTAGTCCTTCTCCATATTCCTTATGTAATCTTATCCTATTTATCAGATGAATTATAGTTGGTCCCTCATCAACATATTCACCTAAGTCTTTAACTTTTTCAGTTAATCTTTTTATTAAAACATCAGCATAAAATGGTTCTACTCCAATATAAGCTTTTGCTCCTCCAATTAATGCAAGAATATACCCATCAGGAGTTTCTCCTGCACCAAGATCTACCACTATTTGATTTTTAAATTTATTAATATATATTTTTAATCTTTCTTCTTGTAAAATGTCTAAGGCGAAACAAGACGATACAGCTTTGCCAAAATCTTGACAAAATCTGTGTCTGTCTGAAAACTCTTCTGTATTTGTTTCAACCTTTTCTCCTATAGCAGGTAATCTCCCTTTTTCTATCTCAACCAATCTTACTAATCCCTCTACATTTGCATTGGGAATAATTTCTTTCAGTTCCACAGCTTTGGGATTTTCTATCATTTTTATTTACTTCCTACTATCTTTTCTATCAAATTATAAAATATTCTTTCTTTATAATTCTCAGCAACTAAACTCTTTAATTCCTCTTTTTTCAAAGACATTATTTCAGATGATAAATATTTCTTAGGGTCAAGTTCAGTGTCTACTAAAGTATTTACATAAGAATTACCCTGTAGCTTGAAATCAATTGTTAATTTAATACAGTGAAGATCAACCCTATCAATTACTTTTTTCACTACTTCTGTTAATGTCATAAACTTAGAAATTTCACCATATGCACCTAGAGGGATGTTTCTTGTTAAATGTTCTCTTAATTTTTTTGATTTTATGTTTTTTATATCTTTACGCATACCATATTTAAAAGGAGTAAAATAAGTATCACAGGAATACCTCACACCTAAAACTTGAATTTCACTTAATGCTATTAATTTAGACAAATAACAATGGTCTTCCCATCTGTAGTCTATACACTTGCACAATGTAATTGGCATTATGGCTGCTTTTATTTGTCCTTTTTTTCTTCTCTTATTATTTATTCCTAAATCTTCTTCAAGGGTATTTATAGCAGTCTTTACTGCTTTGTCTTCATTTTCTTGGTATGTCATGTCACTCTTTGAATAAATAAATAACACTGCTGGATTTTTATAAATTACTTTATTTAAAATATTTTTATTTTCCATCTTCATTTGCCTCCTAAATAATCATTACTCATATCTAAGTAGTAACTTATTCAACTATTTAAGTATCAGTGCCCCCTTATGGTGAACCAATAATAACATTTATATACTAAATAACATTAACAAGTAACATGAACACAAAGATACTCAAACAAATAGGACTTACAGACTCAGAAATCAAAGTATACTTAGCATTATTAGAACTTGGAAGTTCAAAAAAAGCACCAATTGTAAAAAAATCTAAAATATCTTCATCAAAAGTATACGAAGTAATAGACAAACTAATAGACAAAGGTTTAGCTTCTTATGTTATAAAGAACAAAGTTAAACATTTTAATGCAGCACCACCTTCAAGAATTAAAAACTATTTAAAACAAAAAGAAAAAACATTAAAACAA
This sequence comes from Candidatus Woesearchaeota archaeon, assembly GCA_964012725.1. Classification (GTDB taxonomy): domain Archaea; phylum Nanobdellota; class Nanobdellia; order Woesearchaeales; family CAXGTL01; genus CAXGTL01. The sequence goes on along the minus strand of CAXGTL010000012.1, from coordinate 20,934 downwards.
CAAAAAAGAGAATTTGACAAACTTCTACCATCTTTAGAATTAAGACAAACATTAACTCAGAAAGGTTCTGATGCAGAAATATACAAAGGTTGGAAAGGAATGACAACTGTTTATAATGATTTATTAGAATCTTTGAGAAGAGGAGATAAATATTACATATTTGGAGCAAGCAAAGGTATAGATACAAAGAAAGTAAAATCATTTTACAGTAGATTTAATAAAAAAGCAGAAAAAAAGAAACTTAAAGCACACATTATATTCAATGAAAATGCAAGAGGTAATATACCTAATGTTGAAAAAAAATCTAAAGTTAAATATCTAGATCAAACAACTCCTTCGGAAATACTTATCTACAAAAACAAAACAGCAATAGTATTACTAGAAAAGGAACCTTTAATAATTCTAATCAGAGGAGAATCCATTGCAAGATCATTTAGATCTTATTTTAATGTTATGTGGATGATGGCAAAGAAATAAAAAAATATAAATGTTTTTGTTAAAAAAAGAAAAAAATTAAATAATTCTTATGAAACCCTTTCCAAAAAACTTTCTAAGTATGTTCTAGGATTATCACTGTTATTATTAATTATTTCTTGAACATTTTTAGGATCTAAATCAAGTTTTTTCATGATTGTTTTTGCCCATTTATCATGTTTTTCTTGTGTTTCTTTATGCCATCCTTGTCCTACAAATGCAGCATATTTCTCAAAAATATAAGGTACTGCATAATCTAAATAAATTGGATCTATTAGTGTTTTAACTTCTGGATTCTCGGAGATCAATGTGATTCCTCCTATCGGTCTAGCGTGGCTTTCATTAAGAGCCAATCTAAATGAGAATTCTATTAACTTTTTGAAAAGTTCTGGTTCATTTTCATATACTTCCATTCCAATCTCTGGTAATAATCGGAAAGTTTCACTATCGCCTAGGTAACATAAAATTTTCAAATTTTCAGCAATTATCGGATTTTTTATTTCTTTTAAAGCTTTGTTAATTGTATTGTAATCTCTACAATGTCCTTTCTCTACTTTTATCATCTCTTTTACTGCGTGATAATTAAGGTTTCCACTTCCAAGAACATAGTTCATTTCTAAATGTCTTGAAACAATTTGCGATATATTGTCCTTATTCAGATCATCCATACTAAACCATTGAAAAATTCCTTCTTCAAAAAATGAATCTATACGAAAATTACAATCCCATCCAGAACCTCCTGAATGTCCTAGGGCTTCTCTTCCTGAAAGAAGCAATTTAAATAAATTTAAAGACTTAAAAAAATATTGGCCTGAAATTAACGCATCTAGAGGTTTCTTATACTCTATGTTATCTCTTGTAGCATCTGCAATTATTCCTTTATTTGGACCTATCACACATTTTCCTAGATTATCTAATTTTTTTTTTGTACTATTTATATAATAATTTTGCCTTTCTTTAACATATTCTTTTATTTCTTCTGTTGAACTCATTTTATCTTCCTCCGTACAATTATTCTTTAATTGTCCTAGAAGAATGGTAACCAAATCAGTTATTTAAACATTTATGCTCCACTAATGGAATACAACACAAAGATTTATATATAAAATCAACATTATAATCTCTATGAATGAACAAATATTCCAAGAAATAGGATTAACAAATGCTGAAACTAAAGTATATTTAGCTTTGCTAAAAACAGGATCTACTACTGCAGGTCCTTTATTAAAAGAAACAGGATTACAAAATTCAACATTACATAAGACACTTCATAGTTTAGTTAGTAAAGGCTTTGCTTCATTCATAATAAAAGGAAAAATTAGACATTATCAAGCTTCTGATCCTGAAACAGTTCTCAAATTCATACAAGAAAAAGAAAATAGATTTCAGAAAATGCTTCCACAACTTAAATTATTACAAAAACCAATAGAAAAACAAGAAGCAGAAATCTTTGAAGGTTTTAAAGGATTTAAAAATATGGTTTATGAGTTTATTAAAGGTGGAAAAAAAGGTGATGAATATTTATTCTTTTCTTTTTATGCAAAAAATCCTGATGATTATGAAGATTTATATAATTTTTATGGAGATTTTGCAAAGGAAAGAGAAAAACTTGGTATTATTATAAAAGGGATTGCTCCTAAAAATAGAAAAGATAAATTCAAAGGAAGAAATATAAAAAACATTCTTTTTGTTGATTTCCCTATTCCTTTAAATATTTCTATTTTCAATAACAAAGTTATTTTTACACCTTGGGAAGATAAAAAGGTTTCATTTTTAATAAATTCAAGACAATTAGCAGAATCTTTTAGACAATATTTTTATTCTATTTGGAAACAAGCAAAGAAATAATCACTCAACAACCACACCAGCTTTCTCAAACTCCAAACCACAATGTAGCAACCTATGCAAAGTATCAACCAATGCACTAACCTTAACTCTTATCTGTTTAGTACTATCCCTATTTCTAACAGTCACAGATTCATCTTTTTCAATATCAAAGTCAACAGTTACACAATAAGGAATACCAATTTCATCAGCTCTAGCATATCTTCGACCAATACTTCCGCCTTTGTCAAACTGACAAACTGTGAAAACTTTTAATTGATTAAAAATCTCACGAGCTTTTCCTTCTAATTTATTTACTAAAGGAAACACACCTATTTTAATTGGAGCTAAATCAGATGGTAAATGTAAAACAATATTACCTCTTTCTTTATCATCATTATAAGCATTAATTAATACAGCTAAAAATACTCTCTCCATACCAAATGTTGGTTCAATTACCCTTGGTACAACTTTTTTACCAGTCTTTTCATCAAACATTTCCAATTTTTCTTTACTTTCTTTTATGTGCTGAGTAAGGTCAAACTGTCCTCTGTTCGCAATACCTGCAACTTCTTTTGAACCAAACGGATATTCATAATCAATATCAAATGTTGCACTTGAATAATGTGATAATTCAGATTTTTTATGTTCTCTAAGTTTTATTTTGTTCATGTCTAAACCAAGTTTATTAAACCAAAGTATTTGTTCAACTAACCAATAAGCATGCCATTCACCTAACCTACCATCTTTAAGCATCTTTCCCATTGTATTCTTTTTCATATCACTGTTTCCATTATCTTGAGTTTCTGCGTCTAACAAATCAACATTAATATCAAGATGTTTTTTATTAAGTAAAGAACATTTCTTTTCTTCAGGGTGTATAAAAAATTCTAATTCACCAATTGTAAACTCTCTGTCTCTAAATAAAAAATCTCTAGGTGCAATTTCATTTCTAAAACATTTACCTACTTGTCCAATTCCAAATGGTAGCTTAACTCTGCATGTATCAGTAATAAGTTTAAAATCCATAAACATTGATTGTGCAGTTTCTCCTCTTAAGTATGCAGTTACACCATCCTCTGGCCCAACTGTTGTAGGAAATAATAAATTTAATTTTTTAGAAGTACTTTCATCTAACTCTCCTTCACAAAACTCACATTTAACTTTACCAACATCGCATTCATCAATTTTATTAACTTTTTTACAAGCTTTGCATGTAATAGAAACATCACTAAAGTTTTCAATATGTCCAGAAGCTTTCCATGTTCTTGGGTGTGACACAATGCTTGCATCCATTCCTACCATATCTTCTCTGTCTTGTATGAAATATTTCCACCAATGTGCTTTTATATTATTAAAAAGTTCAACACCAAGTGGACCAAAGTCCCAGAATCCAGAAAACCCTCCATAGATATCAGAGCTAGGATAAACAAAACCTTTTGTTTTACAAAACTTTGCTACTTGTTCTATGTTTAGAGTCACCATATCACCTATATAAGATACATAATACTCATTATATATAAAAACTTTCTTATTTATTTACTACTCTTTATCTCAAGAACATCCCTATGCTTCAACTTATGTTCTTTACCAACTGCTTGCTTAGTTTTAGCATCAATCGCCTTCACAAAACCTTCACCAATATCAGAATGAATCTTATAAGCAAAGTCTAGTGCAGTTGAATCAGGTGGAAGTAAGAAACAATCTGGTAATATGTTTCCATCTTGGTCAGCTAATTTATTAACACCGCCAGGGAAAATTGCAATATAATGCAGTAATTCAAATACAGATTTATTAAGAACTTCTTGTACACCAGTGCTACCCATTTTGTCAAGAACATTTTTCTTAACAAAGTCCAATGCATTCTTTTGTTTATCACTTAATTTATCACCAACCAAAATTTCAAACTTATTTTCCCCAGAAACATAATCAATTAATTTATGTTTAGCAGCTTCTTTCAAAGCAAGCTCTGATTCAGCTGAACATGGAATCATAATATAATCAGGAAATAATTCAACTAATTTTTTATAATTTTCATAACCAACACTAATATCAGTTTTATTGCAAGCAATTATCATTGGCTTTGTTTTTCTTCTAAAAAATATTGCTAATTGTAACAAATCTTCATCAGACCATTTATCTGGCCTAGCTTTGTCTAGTTTAAGTTCTTTTATACCATCATCAACCATTTCTTCAGTAACTTTGAAACCAGACAATTGTGTACCTAATGCTTTTTGTATTTGTTTTTTTTCTTGTACAACTTGCCTAACAAATTTAACCCAACTTTTTTTCATGATTCCTAAGTACCACATATCAATTTCAGTTTCTAAAAACTTTACATCATTAGCAGGATCATATGAACCAACATCAACAGTTTCTCCTTTTTCATTAGTACCACCTGAACAATCAATTACATGTATTAAAGCATCTGCTTGCCTTAGATCATCTAAAAACTGGTTACCTAAACCAACACCTTCGTGTGCTCCTGGTACTAATCCAGCAACATCTATAAGCTCAACAGGAACAAAACGAGTACCATTTGCACAATGACCTTGTCTAGGGTTACATTGAACATCAAACTCTTTGTCAACACATTCAATCTTTACATATCCTACACCAGAATTAGGTTTTATTGTTACAAAAGGATAATTCCCTATCTCAATTTCTGCTAAAGTCGCTGCTTTAAAGAATGTTGATTTTCCACAATTTGGCTTGCCAGTAATTCCAATAATCATTTTATCATATTAATCCATATTTGTAGTTTCCATATTTTACAATTAATTTAATTTCAATTTTATTCTCTTTTAATAGTTTTTTAATCAAATATCTTGCTCCTTGCCTAGTCATATTTAATGTGTTAGCTAATTCGTTTACTGTTAATTGCTTTTTTGAAAGTAAATTTAATATTTTGTTTTTATTTCCTTTAATATATCTCTTAGGTTTGTTAAGCCTATTAATAAATTCTTCTATTTTTTGGCCTTTATATCCTAAATTAACTTCAGAATATTTATTTAATAAATTTAGATAATCCTTGTAAAATTTTGAAATACTCTTTGAGAGTATATATAAATTAAACATACCATCTTTGGTTTTTCTTAAGGTGGTATCATAATTAAAATCATTACATATAATCTGTAAATCTTCTATTAATTCTTTATTTTTCAATCTTATTAAAATTAAGTTTGAATCAATATTACCTTCATCTATAATAAATGCTATTAAAACAGCAAGTTTATATTGTTTATTTTTTTCTAAAATTTGTTTAGGGATTCTGCTTATTTCAGTTTTAAAGCTATTAATATTTAAATTATATATTTTAAACATTAATTCTGAAACTGCCAGTGGAAAATAAACTTGTGTTGTTTTTTTATCTTTTAAATAATTACTTTCATATTTTAATTGACCAAAAACAGATTCTATTTTTTTAATATATAAATCTCTATAGAACTTATTATATTGTCTATAAGAAAAATAAGGTTTTCTTCCATTTTTAGGATTAACAACACACCCATCTCCTATGTGGTGAGCAATTAGCATATCAAATAAAGGTGTTATTTTTATAGGTAATTTAGGATTTTTAATATAATTATTTCCACCCCTTGTTTTATAAGAAATAATATTTTTTTGTAGGTTTTTTAACGGAATTTGCAATATTTTACAAAGATTTAACAAGATTTCTAAATCTATAAAATATTTATATCCTATTTTCATTCTATCTTTGAAAGTAGAAAAAGGAATTTTGTAATGTTTATTAAGGATATTATGAATTTTTCTTTTTGATTTAAATTTTTCTTTAATTTTGTTATTTATAAATTTAATAAAACTAGGGTTAATTTTAATATTTATTCTATTCCCCAAATCCCATATGTTTACCTCTTTTCTCATAATAATTAAATGTAAAACTTAATAGTATATAAATATTTCCCTACCACTCCATTTCTCCATTATTCTATATATTCCCAAACAATCATATTTATAAAACCAAACACTTACCCAAACACATGCTAAAATCAGACTTTCACTTACACACATCAGAAGATCCTTGTGATAGAATCAAGTACAATGCACAAACTTTAATCAAACAATGTGCTAAACTTAACTTTAATGTATTAGCAATCACAAACCACGAATCTATTTTCTATAATAATTCAATTAAATCATATGCTAAGAAACATGGAATTCTTTTAATACCTGGTATGGAAGCAAGAATCAAGTTCAAAGATGTTTTATTACTAAACCCTCCTTTAGGTATGAAAAATCCAAAAACATTCAATGAATTATACAAAGTCAAAGAAAAAAATCCAGAAATGCTAGTAATTGCACCTCATCCTTATTTTATTGACACAAACTGTCTTGGAAGAAAATTAAAACAACACATCAAACTCTTTGATGTTATTGAACATTGTTATTTTTATCATAATATTATTAACAGAAACAAAAAAGCAATAAGGATAGCAACAAAATATAATAAACCAATGATTGCAAACTCAGATTCACACAGACTTTATCAATTAAATACTAATTTTACATTAGTAGATGCAAATCAAGACAAAGATTCTGTTTTAGAAGCAATAAGAAAAAGTAATTTAGTTATTAAAACAAGGCCATTAACTAATCATGAATTTGGCAGAATCTTTACAATAGCAACTAAGAACAAATTCAGAAAAAAACTCTTTTTTTAACATATAAAACTACCTCGTTCGTACTTTCCACCTATTTGTAATGACTAATGGAAAGTCCTGGTAGTCTTACGAATAATCTGGGTACTCACTGGCCTTAACAGGCGGCAGTTTTATATGTTTTTTAAGTAAAACTTATATATATCCTTATTATAAACTAATAATATGACTGAAGAAATTAACGCAGTAAAACTATCCATCAAATACAAAGATGTATGCCATATGAAAGAATTGTATAAATTAATGTTCTTTTGGATGCAAGATAATGAATGGATAGACCCAGTATATAAAGAATCTAAAAATTTTGAAACATCATATATTCAAAAAGATGCCTCATCTGGAGCACAAGAACATCTTTTTGTTTGGGAACTTGAAAAAATACCTAATGAAAGTGCTTATTTTAAGTTTAAGATGAAAGTTACTACTACAACTATCGCATTAAAAAACGTTGAAGTTATGTATGAAGGAAAAAAAATAAAAGCACAAAAAGGTGAAATTCTTATTAAGATTGATGCTAACCTTGTTTTAGATTATAAAGATGAATGGGATAAAAGTTGGTTTTTGAAGAATTTTGGAAATTTTTGGAGAAAAAGGTTGTACAAAAACAATATACTTCAGTTTAAACAAATGTTAAAAGATGATGCAGAGACTTTTGGTGAAGCAATAAAGAAATATCTTAACCTAAAAGGATTCTTGATTGATACTGAACAAGTACCTTTTTATACTGCTAGATCTTATGCTTGAAATTAATTTCTTAATTCAAAATATCCGTCTGTGCCGTCTATGGCATTAATGCTTATGGCATTGATGGCATGGCCAGATGGAGTTTTATGAATGAAATGAATAAAATGGAATAGGATTTTTGAATTGAGCTTTTTCCAACATTACCTTTAAATACTCCAAACTAATTCTAATAAACATGGTTAGAAATTTACAATTTATAACCTATGAACGTAATGAAGTGAAGTGAATATGGACAAAGAAATCATAGACAAATTCAAACAAGCAGGTAAAATAGCAGCACAAGTATTAGATTATGGTAAATCTTTAATCAAACCAGGAGCATCAATACTAGAAGTAACAAAACAAATAGAAAAGAAAATCACAGAACTTGGTGGAAAACCAGCATTTCCTGTTAATATTTCTATGAATGACATTGCTGCACACGATTGTGCACGTGACAAAGATGATAGAGTTTTCAAAGACGAAATTGTAAAGCTAGACATTGGTGTTCACATTAACGGACACATTGGTGACACAGCTACAACTGTGGATTTGTCAGGAAAAAACAAAGAATTAGTTGAAGCAAGCAAGGAAGCACTGGACAATGCAATAAAAGCATTAAAAATAGGTGTGAAATTAGGACAAATCGGTAAAGTAATTGAAGATACTATTGTTGGAAAAGGTTTTCAACCAATTAGAAACTTATCTGGTCATTCATTAGGACCTTACCTAGCACATGCCTTACCAAACATACCAAATTATGATAATGATGACCAATTTGAAATACAGAATGACATGATTTTTGCAATTGAACCATTTGCAACAACTGGTTCAGGCATGATTAAGGAAACAAAAGATCCAGAAATTTATATGATAAAAGAATATAAACCAATGAGAATAGGTTTTGCAAGGAACATAATGAAATTCTTACAAAATAATTTCAAAACATTACCATTCTCAAAAAGAGATTTATTAAAAAAGTTCAAAGAGCCACAGATAAACTTCACATTCAAACAATTAAAAAACATGGATGCTTTGAAAGAGCACACACCACTTCAAGAAGTACAGAAGGGTTTAGTCTCTCAACATGAACATACAATTGCGATTGTAAACAACGAAGTTATTGTTTTGACAAAACTAGAATAAATTATATAAAATCATTTCAACTTCTCAACAACTTCATCAACACTAACCAATTCTTCTTTACCAGACTTCATATCCCTTAACTTAACCTTTTCAAGCTTCATCTCTTCTTCACCAACCAAAACCACATAAGGGATACCCATTGCATCTGCATATTTCATGTTCTTAGAAATACTTCTACCCATAATATCAATATCAGCATTTATTCCAGAATCACGTATTTGTTCAACAATATCAAAACATTCTTTTTCATAACCAATTGGTACAATATAAACTTTTGACACACTTTTTTTTTTACCAAACCCTTTTAATTTCATTGCTTCAGATATAACATCTAAACCAAAACTGATTCCAATTGCAGGATATTTTTTATCATTACCTAAATACATTCCAATTAGATTATCAAAACGACCTCCACCACATATTGAAGATTTTATACTACTATCACGCAAATAACCTTCAAACAATGTACCAGTATAATATGAAAATCCTCTTGCTAAACTCAAATTAAGAATAATTTTTTCTCCATCAATATAAGAAAACAATTTCTTCAACTCACCCAAACCTTCAATTGCTAAGTCACAGCTAGCTTTTTTTTCTAAGATTTCAAATATTTCATAATCATTACCTTTTATATTAAAAATATCAATAATATTATTAATTATTTTTTCATCTAAACCTAATTCTTTTAATTCGTTTTTCACACCAACTTTTTCAATTTTGTTTAATTTATCAATTATGATAATAACTTTTTCCATCATACTTTTATCAACACCACAATCAATAAGCAAACCTTGCAACAATTTTCTATTATTAACTTCTAAATATGCATCCATATCAAGTATTTTAAAAACATCTAAGCTTAGTTTAATAATTTCAGCATCTGACATCATATTTTCAGAACCAACAACATCAACATCACATTGCCAGAACTCTCTATACCTACCAAGTTTAATAGGTCCGTCTCTAAATACTTCACCTATTTGATACCTTTTGAATGGCATCTTAATGTTTGGGTTCATTCCAACAAATCTTGCAAATGGTACTGTTAAATCAAATCTTAAGCCAAGATCTCTATCACCTTGATCTTTCAATTTAAATATTTCTTTCATTACATCACTAGTTTCACCTGCAGCAAACTTAGCAGCCAAAACATCAAACCTTTCAACAATTGGTGTTTCTAATGGTACAAAACCATATATTTCAAACACTTCTACTAGTTTGCTAACTATCTTATTACGTAGAATCTTTTCTTCAGGTGGAAAATCCCTCATTCCCTTTGCATTCATAAGTTTCATATGAATTTCTTTTATTTAAGATTATATAAATGTTTTGTAAAATAGACTTTGTAGAAATCCTGTTGTTGCCAAAAGTTTTTTGCCGTAACTCGAACTCATCTTTATATAAGTACGAGTAGGCAAGGCAACTATGAGGCTGAAAGCCGAGTAAGGATTTCTACAGAGCTATAAAATAATAACATTTATATACACACAACACATAAATAAATAAAAAAAGGGGGAAATCACACATGCACTTAAAAGTAAAAGACATGGATATTGCCACTGGCGGTCCATTAGTAGCATTATTGAATTATAAAGATGCAATTAAACTAGATCTTCATCATGGAGACAGAGTTCTAATTAAAAAAGGTAAAAAACAAACAGTTGCAATCATTGATATTGCTGAAAGCAAAAAAGCATTACCACCTGGACAAGTAGGTTTGTTTGAAGAAGTTCTTGACCATCTAAAAGCAAAGAAAAATGACAAAGTTAATCTTGACATTGCAATGAAACCAGAATCAGTTGCTTATATTAAAAAAAAATTAGAAGGAAAAAAATTAACAAAACAAGAAATACATGCAATTGTTAAAGATATTGTAAGTCATAATTTAACAGACATTGAAATATGTTATTTTATTGCAGCTTCATTTACACAAGGTTTAAGCATGAAAGAAACTGTTTATTTAACAAAAGCAATTGTTAATAATGGTGACCAATTAAAATTAAAACATAAACTTGTTGCAGATAAACATTGTTCAGGCGGAGTTCCTGGTAATAGAACAACAATGATTGTTATTCCTATTTGTGTTGCAGCAGGAATCATATTTCCAAAAACTTCTTCAAGATCTATTACCAGCCCAGCAGGTACAGCTGATGCAATGGAAGTACTTTGTAATGTAGTAGTTCCTGTTAAAAAAATGAAACAAATAGTTAACAAAGTTGGTGGTTGCATTGTATGGGGTGGTGGTGTTAATCTAGCAACAGCAGATGATCATATGATAAAGATTAGACACCCTGTTTCTTTAGACCCTGAAGGAATGTTGTTAGCATCAATAATGGCAAAAAAACATGCTGTTAATGCAAACCACGTTTTGATTGATATTCCTATTGGTCCTAATACAAAGTTTAAATCAAAAAAAACTGGTAATAAATTAAAAAGAAAATTCATTAAGTTAGGTAAACAATTAGGTATTCATGTTAAAGTTATGTTATCAGATGGAACACAACCAATTGGTAATGGAATTGGGCCAGCACTGGAAGCTAGAGATGTTCTTTATGTTTTACAAAATCATGAAAAAGCACCACAAGATTTGAAAGAAAAATCTTTATCCATGGCTGTTAAAATTATGAAGATGTCTAAAATTAAGAATCCTCATAAAAAAGCAAAAGAAATCTTAGAATCAGGTAAAGCATATGAAATTATGAAAAAGATTATCAAAGCACAAGGTGGAAATCCTGATATAAAACCTGAAAGAATACCTCTTGGCAGGTTTACATATCATGTAAAAGCAGCATCTTCAGGAAAGATCCATCATATAAATAATCATACAATTTCAAAGATTGCAAGAATCGCAGGAGCTCCATTAGACAAAGGTGCAGGTATATATTTATATCGTCATGTTGGTAATTATGTGATTAAAGGTGATAAGATCTTTACTATATATGCACAATCTGAGAAAAAGCTGAAGTATGCAATTGATATTCTGAAAAGGTTTGGTTGGGATTGATTTAATTTCTAATAAAATCACAAAAAAACAATAAATTAATAAAGGAAATCATAAATTCTATATAATATGCTGACGTGGCACAATCTGGTACTGCGCGGGCCTTGAGTCTATGCAGGTTAGCCCGTTTCCTCACGGATATCCTGGTTCAAAATCTAGAAATAGTATGAAAGTCCGGGCGTCAGCGTATTTTTTAAAATTAAAATTAAGAATTCTTAGGCAATAACAAAGGAATTCCATCCTTAATCTCAAACTTTGCTTTGCACTTAGTACATTGTAATGCTTTTTTAGAATTAATATACTTAATATCAGATTTACACATAGGACATGCTATGATATCAAACAAATCTTTAGGAATTGGGTCTTGTGCCATTGTTATTCAATTAGTTTAGAAAACATGTATATAAGTCTTTCTTAATATATATTATTCAAGAATACACTATTTAAACTTTCCTATTAAATGCAAACCTTTATAAACAGGAAACCCTTTACCTATATAAAGTTATTGAACTTATTCAACAATCATAAAAAACAGGGGGATTGATGGAATTTTATTACTAAATATAACCTTAGGAGGTTTTTCATATGACATATTTTGTTAAAAAATGCCCAGAATGTAGTAGCATAAATCTATTTCATAATAAAGATAAAGGTGAAGTTATTTGTAAAGACTGTGGTCTAGTTATTGAAGACAAAATGATTGACTTTGGTCAAGAATGGCGTGAATTTGGTGAAAGTGCAGAAGCAGATGCTAGAAAAAGAAGAACAGGAGCACCAACATCTGACACAGAGTTTGACTTTGGTATTGGCACAGAGATTGGTCAAAAAGCAGATTTATTCAAATTAGGTGGAAAAGACAGAAACAAATTCTTTAGATTAAGAAAATGGCAGTCTAGAATATCAACTGCAATTGAAAGAAATCTTAAATTAGCATTATCAGAATTAAAAAGAGTTTCCTCATACCTTAAATTACCACGGAGTGTTGAAGAAGAAGCAGCTAGAATATATAGAATGGCTGTACAACGTGGTTTAGTAAGAGGAAGATCAATGGAGTCAGTTGTATCAGGTGCATTATATGCAGCTTGTAGAAGACATGAAGTTCCTAGAACTTTGGATGAATTATCAGAAGCTTCTGGTATTGAGAAAAAAGAAATAGGAAGAACATATAGGTTTGTTACAAGAGAACTAGGTATTTCAATTTTACCGAGTAATCCTGCAGACTATATTGCAAGATTTTCAAGTGCTCTAAAACTTAGTGCAGAGACTCAGTCAAGATCAATTGAAATTCTAGAACAAGCTCAGAAAGTTGAATTAACTTCAGGTAGAGGTCCAACTGGTATTGCAGCTGCTGCTTTATATGTTTCAGCTTTGATTCATGGAGAAAAAAGAACACAAAGAGAAGTTGCAGATGTTGCTGGTGTTACAGAAGTTACAATTAGAAACAGATATAAAGAGCTTTTGGATAGACTTAAGTTAGAAAAAGAAATTAAAAACACAAAGAAAAAGAAAAAAAGACGTAGATAATTTTATTTTTTTTCTTAATTTTTTTATATATTAAGTTCAATATAATTTTCTATTAATAATTAATTTGTAATGTTTCATCTTCATAACGCATAATTGATGTATGAATTTCATTATTATGTGCTATATTAAGATTATGTTGATTATCAACAATTCTTATTATTGCTTGATCTACTTCTGAACCTTCATCTCCTCTAGAAACAGATATATTAACTTTGTTATTTGCACAATTAAGATGACCCATGCAATGTTGATATACTTCTAATTCCTTTTCTAAACTCATATTATTTCCCTCCTACAATATATTAAGTATATATAATATATACTTATTTATAAATTTTACTACTATTTACTTACAAAAATTAGAAATATCAAGCCCTTGGCAGGATTTTCAACGTTCCTGACGTTGAAAGCTACGAACGTCAGTGAGTATGTTTGAACCTGCGACCTATTGCTATCTCTATAATACGAGGCAATTGCTCTAGCGACTAAGCTACAAGGGCAATGTTATAATTTATTAAGAATCTCTTCTTTATTTTTAAACTTTTTCTGGCATTCAAAGCAAATACTATGCTTCTTACCTTTAGCATCTTTAACTACAGTGCCAATTATCTTATTTAAGAATGTTTCTTGAATCTTAGTTTTACAAATACTACATTTCATTTTAATGGATAGAACATATCTACAAGTTCTTTGTTTAAATTTTGTCTAAATTGGTCTTTATCAGAGCATTCATCTCTTACTTTTATAACTATTTCTTCAATTCTTTTTATTTTATCTTTTGAAGAGAATGCACGAGATAATTCCTCTTCCATTTTTTGAATTAAATAAGAACAATTCTCATCTTCTTTTGACTTGGTATCTTTAACATATCTATCAAAAATAACATTTATGTTGTAAGATAAAGTTTTTCTTATTTTGATTTGACTGTTCTCATCCATTTCCATTATGCATCAACAAACACTTTATGTTTTTCTTTGCCTTTGATTTCAGACAGAATTCTTTTTATAATAATCTTTTCAGGATCAGGCATTAACTTAACTCTTTTCTTAATATCTGCAAAATTTTCAAATGGTTTTTCTTTTCTTTCATCAAGTATTTCCCACATATGTTTTTTACCTAGTCCTGGTAATAGTTCTAGTTGATGCATTCTTGTTGATAAAGATCTTGCATTATTAAAAAATTCTACAAATTGTTTTTCATTTTTCTTTACAAGGTCTTTTATAATAAATTCTAATTCTGCTAAACCTGTTTGAGTTAATTTATCTATTGGTAATTTACCAGTAATATGATGAATCTTTTCTCTTTTACCTTCTCCTATGTACACTTCTTCATAAGGTTGTAAAAAAACACCTTTCTTAGGAACTAATTCTAATAATATAAAATGATTTTTTCCTATAGCTTGCACTATTGAAGTCTTTCTGTGGCTCGGTCTTCTATCAAATGGATAACCATTTGGCAAAAAGTCAAGCACAATTACAATTTCTTCTTTACTTTTGCTTTCTGTGTTCATCATTTTGTATTATTTCTGTTTGGAATTATTCTTTCTTTTTCTTTTCTGGTACAACTGCTTTCACAACTTCAATTACTTTTTTCACATTATCATTACTTATTGTAATTGTGAATTGTTGTAATATTACTTTTAACTCTTCTGTTGTTTTTGGAATTAAATCAACTATTTTTATAATGTGTTCTTCTTTTAATCTTGGAACTTTTAATGCATTAATTTTTTTAGTTAATTCTTCCTTTTGTTTTTTGTTTAATGTTATAAAATTGTTAAGATAATCTTTAGTTTTATTAGCTCTAAAGTTAAGTTCTTTATCTTTTTCTTCTATTTTTTCAAGTTCTTGTTTTAATTCAAACATTGAAATTGATTTTTCTGATAATATTTTAACATTCATATTCACTCCTCTCCGTTTCGTTCATTGCATGCAAATCAAGATGTCAGAAATTTGGAAAATTTCTGATCATGATCATGAATCTCTGATTCACGACATTTGCATACATATTTCACTCCTCACATAGTTTTTAGATGTATTGGATGTACAATTAGTTTCTTTGTTTTTCCTTTATCATCTATTTCAACATAATAACAATTACCTTTCTTACCTACAACTTTACCATGTTTACCATGGAATCTACCATGATACATTGATTTTTGATAAGCAGGTTCTGCTTTCAGTATTACTTTTTGACCTTGTTTTAACTCTTTTAAGTATTCTGTTAAACTAATTTTACCTTTTTTTCTAGCAGGTTTCTTAAATTTGTGTCTTGTTTTTCTTCTAGGCCCGCCAATTCTTTGAACCATATTACTAACCCCCGTATATTCATATCTATTCAAAAGTATACAAATCTAAGTATTAGGGTAATTGCTAGTATAAAAACCTTTGGTTTTAATTGTCTTTTTAGCTTACTATTTTTACTTTATTTATACTATAATCTAGCCAGAATCTGCTTCAAATCTTTAAAATCATTAACATGAAAATCAGTCTTCAACCTATTATTTCTATATATAACACATTTGACTTTAGCTCTGTGTGCAGCTTTAGAATCAGTAAAAGAATCACCTACATATAATATCTCATCCCTTCTAACACCAAACTTCCTACGAACCAAATTAATCTGATGAGGCCATGGTTTATGTTTTCTAATCATTCCAGAAGTTGCAACAAAATTAAAATATTTCTTTAGTTTAAACAATTTTAATAAATCATATGTAGTTTTGCCTCTGTTAGTTGCAATTGCTATCTTATATTTATTCTTCTTAAGAAATTTTAACATATTTAATACATTTTTATTTAATTTCATTAAATGATAATAATCTTTTCTATGTTTTCTTATGAATTTCAAAGCTTTTCTTCTTTTCATTAATGGAAACATATGTTTAACAATTTGTTTTGATGTCAATGTATAGAAGTCTCTCATCTTTTTACCTTTCAACTTCACATCAAACTCTTTTAATGCAAGTTTACCGATTGCTAAATTAGCTTTTCTAGAATCAATCAATGTTCCGTCTAAGTCAAATATTATTAGTTTAATCATTTTTTCCTCTTTTTTATTTAATTATTATAATGAACCTGTCGCCAATTGGCAAGTGAACCACTGTTCGAATTGTCAAAATTTATGGATGCTCAATTATTGTTTACTTTGCTTTGAGCAGGTGAACGATGCAGGTTCATTTTCAAAACACCAAAACAAGACCTTCGCAAATGATAGCAAGTTGACGCTGACAACAGCGTTACGAAAACTATGAGTAATATGCTAAATCATACAAGTACAACCGCAACAAAACTTGAGCTTTCTTCCACACTAACATTTATTCGAACTTGTAGGTGTTTTATTACCTAAACTGTCTTAACCAAAGTAAACCAATGTGAATCATGTTTTTATTAAACTTATCAGATAATCTATAAGTTTTTTTATAAATATCATAATCAACAATACCCATACCTTTCATTGGTGTTAGAATTCTATCATAAAACTGTCTTTTATTATAACTAAGTTTAACTTTTTTACCTTTGTATCCAGGTTTGTCAAGTTCAGTTACCCATTGACCATCATGTAACTGTGTTGCAAACACACTCATCTCTGTTTTATTAATTTCACCTTGATTATCTTTCATATATTTAATTAATTCTTTTGCTACTATTACCTGTTGCTCTGTAGCAAAAACAATTTCAAAAACATCTTCAGGCATATTAAATTGATCAAAAAGTATAACCATATATTACAATAAATGTCCACAAGTATATAAATGTTGCTAATAGTATATTAGTTTGGTAAAAAGAAATATTTATAAATCAAATAAGATTCTCTTATATAAAGAGGTTCTTGGTAGAATTTTATAAAAATGAAAATTCAAAATTTTAATTTTGAAATTCATTGAAATCGGAGATTTAAATGAAACAAACACTTGAAGAGACAATAAAAGAAGAAAAAAATACAAATTATAAACCTAAATTTGTAGGAAGCTGTACAAGAATTACAAAAAGAACTGTAGAAGTTGTTGCTGCATATAATTTTTTTAATGGTGATTTGATTAAAGCTGCAGAGTTTCTTAAAGTTTCTACAAAGACTGTGTCTAATTATGTAAATAAATATAATTTTTTGATAGAACAACAGGATATTAAAAATAAAACATATAATGAAGAATTAGATGAGTTTGAAAAAGAATTAAAAGAATCTACAGCTGAGCTTTAATATTCTCCAAGAACTTATCCCAATCATACTTCTTAATCACACCACCACATGCTTCAATATGGCCTCCACCAGTTCCATCAACCCCAATCAAAGCTTTTGCTAAGATCTTCTTAACATTAAATGTGTGTGATCTGAATGAACATTTCATTTCACCATTCTTTTCTCTAAGAATTATTATAAATTTATCAGGATATTTATACAAAACATGGTTTGATATTTCTCCAGACAAGCTCATTCTTCCTGAATGATAATGATAAACAATCATTGGTGAATCTTTGTCAGGTTTAACTCCTTTCATTAAACTATCAAACTCTTTTTTAATTTTTTTATAATGTTTTAGTATTAATTTTGATCTAGGTGTTTTTCCTTCTAAGATTTCATATGGATCATTAATTCTTGTTAATATTTTAACTAATTTTTTCACTTCAGATGTTTTTCCTTTTAAACAAAACTCATAAATTTGTACTAATTTACCAAGTTTTGTATCAAACATTGCTTTTCCAGGATTTGTAACACTAGGTGGAAGAAGGTCAGGATACTTTTCTGAAAACTTTTTCTGAACATCAGCTGGTAATGTCCAGTCACCTACTATTCCAATCATTGCAATCCATATATCTTGTTCAACAACTTTATAACATGAATAAGCTGTTGGTAGATTCTTTTTAGGTTCTTTTACAATTGGATTAAAATATTTAACTTTGTTTCTTTCTACTGGACCATGATGATCTATCCAAACAATAGGTGTTTTTGTTTTATCAATAAACTCTTGTTCAGCTTTTGCAAGATCAAGAATAAATATTTTATCAGGATGATAATCTTGTACTTTATGTAGGAATTTCATGTCAACATTTGGCGATGTCTTAAGAATTATTCCTTTACCTTCTCTAACATATCTATAAAACAATAAAAAACTAGCTAATCCATCTGTATCATCATCATAAAAGTAAAGTGGATGATAACTAGTGTCTAGTTCTTTCTTAATTTCAGCATAATCATCTTTTGTAAGCATATAGTTTTGTTTATATGAAAGATTTATAAATGTTTGTGATTTAACATTAGATAATATGTATTTACCAAATTATAAAGGGGGAAGTATTGTAAATTTAATGAGTTCTATTGAAACAGCACTAGGTGGAAAACCAAAATACAAATCATTGAATATCTATGGTCCTCAACAACTTTCTAAATCAAAGAATGTTGTTCTTCTTGTAATAGATGGATTAGGATATGAATATCTTATGAAATATGGTGAAGGAACAATATTTAATAAACATCTTAAAGGAAAGATGACTTCTGTATTTCCATCTACAACATCAGCTGCCATGACTGTATTTAACACAGGCGTTCCTCCACAACAGCATGGGATGACTGGTTGGTTTGAATATCTTAAAGAATTAGGACTTGTGGCTATTGCAATACGTTATATGCCAAGAACAGAAAAATCATCATTACAAGATGTTATAGATATAAAAGATATATTTAATCTAAAACCTTTTGTTAATAGATTAAAAGCAAAAACTTATATTATTCTAGATAAAAAAATAACAAAAAGTCCATATTCATCAGCAGTAAAAGGAAAAGCTGAGATTGTTAGTTATAAAAGTATGGAAGATTGTTTTAATAAATTAAGGAGAGTTATTAAGAAAAAAAGCAGAAAAAGGAAATATATTTTTGTTCAAAGAATGATGCATGATCATTATGCTCATAAGTATGGTGTTAAAAGCAAAAAAGTATATAATAATTTCAAAAAACTAGATAGACAAATAAAAAAACTTGTAAAATCATTACAAGGAACAAATACAAAAATAATAATTACAGCTGACCATGGCCTTATTGATACTAAAAAATCAAAAAGAATAATAGTTAATAATCATCCTAAATTTTATGAAACATTATCAATGCCTTTGTCAGGTGACAAGAGGGTTGCATATTGTTATGTAAAACCTTTAAAAGTAAAACAATTTAAAAAGTATGTTAAAAAAAACTTTAGAAAATCTTGTTATATGTATAAAAGTAAGTCTTTGCTTAAGAGAAACTTCTTTGGATTATTTAAACCACACAAAAGATTGCATGAAAGAATTGGTGATTATGTTTTGATTATGAAAGAAAATTATTCC
The DNA here is from genome assembly GCA_964012725.1 of Candidatus Woesearchaeota archaeon. Classification (GTDB taxonomy): domain Archaea; phylum Nanobdellota; class Nanobdellia; order Woesearchaeales; family CAXGTL01; genus CAXGTL01. The sequence continues at coordinate 1,249 of CAXGTL010000012.1, read as the reverse complement.
ATATGTGATAATCTTATAAATGAAAAACCAAGTTCTCATATAGGTGATCATGGTTCTGTATCAAAAAAAGAGATGTTGGTTCCTTTAGTTGTAATAGATTGTTAAAAGCTACTAAATAACAATAATCTCTTTAATTTCTTTAATCATTTTATAGTTTTTAGAATAATACATTGATAATCCTAAACTAAGAATTATAATAAACAAGTTAATTACAAATATTATTGATCCAAAGATTGTGTCTTCCATTTTTCTTATTTTAAAAAAATACTGGTGAGCCTTAGCCAAGTTTACCAGGTTGAATAGCCCTTAAACCTTTGGTCAAACTTATACTCACTTTGTGTTAAAAACTTTTTATTAAAAAAAAAAATTAGGGCAACTCTTTTTTTGAAATATATTCAATGCTCCTCATAAATGCTTGCCCTTGCAAAAGCACTTACTCATAAAAGCCTACTAACTGCATCACCTCGTGATTAATTTATTCACCTCTTTTTTCCTCAAGGCATCTAGTGAAGAGTTGTTCCAAGTAGCTTTTCGTTTTCAGGTCGAATTCAACTCGTATCATTGCTTATATTCCTGATTTGCATCAATAAGCAACTTATCACTTACTTCTTCTCTTAATTTATCTGTGATAATGAAAGGGGTCCAAGTTATTGAGTGTGAGGGGTGGGGTATATATTAGAATCATAAGGTGGACCCCGTTATGAATGTACTTAACCATTAACCTTGTTAATGATTATTATGTATTAATTGAGGATATACTAGTATATAAATGTTACGAAAGTGTATATTTGTAATTTAGTATACAAAATGGTATATTTAATAACACAAGCCATTAAACTCTAGAATTCGGCAACCATCACTTTAAAATAAGAACAGAAAAATAAGTTATCTTTTTTTAATATTTTCTCTTGCTATTACACCTAATAAACAATCTGGCATATATGAAGGGGTATTTTGCTCTTCTATACCTATTTTAGCACGTTCTAAACATAATAAGAATAAGCTATATTTTTGTGGTTTACTACTAATCTGGCCTTCATGATATTGAACACATTTATCTAATTCTAAATGTGTGAAATCTTTACATATAGTTTCTATATCATATTGTTTTATATTCATTTATATAGAGAATAAAGAATTCTATATAAATGTTAGTCAATACTCTAAACACCAAAAAACTCTTTCACCAAACCAACATAATCCTCACTAATCTTAACTTCCTCTTGAAAACATCTATAATAATTCTGCC
>CAXGTL010000011.1:0-33333 GCA_964012725.1 Candidatus Woesearchaeota archaeon | reverse complement strand
ACAAAGCACAGAATCAAAAAATAGCACAATTAAAAAAAACACAGCGTCCTGAAGATATGCCACCTGAACAAAGACAATTACACATGACAAACTTACTTAAAGATTATTATTCAAAATTCTTACAAAAATACAAAACTGTTCTAACACCATCATTACACAAAATATTAGAACAAAAAATACAAAATCCAACAGCAAAATTAGATAATGAATTTTTAGAACCTATTGATCAACAAAAATTAGCAAAAGCTAAAAAATTTATTACTTTATTCAATAAAATTTATGTTCAACAAGGTAAAGATACAAGTGCACAAAAAGGAAATGTATTCAAACATCCAAGATCATTAGGTAATATTATTTATAATGGCACAAAAAAATTCGAAATTTGTCAGAGTGCTAGTAATTCTTATAATGGTTCAACTATTTTTGGAAAGACAATTTTCACTTCTGATCAAATAGAAGAAATATTAAACAGGAAATATTTAGATTCAGTTTTATGGATAAATGCTTTAAATTCAATTAATAATGGTATACAAAAATTACAAAATAATAATTGGAATGATAAAAAAGATGAAAATGGTAATTACAGTTTTAAAGAATCAGGTAATATGAGTGGTAGTTTAAATGGCTTGGTAGATACTCTTAATTTTATTTATAGTGGAGCACCACAATTAAGTGGATATTCATTAAAATTAAATACTTTTAATGATATTTTAGATGCTATTTGTAATCTATATTCAAAAGTAGAAAATCTTAAAAGAAGAAAAAAGAATTTAGCACAACAAACTTCAAAAGCAATGAGATCACCTATAGTACAAATAGGTGGTGTTTTAAGTGGTTATGGTCCTATAGTATCTGGATTAAATATTGCATTTAATGGAATAAAACCAAAACAGTTCCCTAAAGGATGGACATTACAACAAAGAAAACCTTGTCAAGTATATTTTGGATCAATTAATAATGTATTTGAAAATTCATTAAAAGATGGAGATTCAGAAACAATCGAAGATATTTGTGTTGGAATTCAAGGTATATATCCAGATGTGGCTGAACTTTACATAGCTGCGTGTAACAAACAATAACACCAAAACATTTATATATTACCATCATTACCACCTAGTAATTAAAAAGAGATGTTCTGATATTATAAAATAGGTATAGATAAAATTTAGATTAACTTAGATTTAATCATATTCAAATAAATATAAAATAAAATATAATTTATCGTGGGGGATAAAACATGGCAACAGAAAATTATAAAGCACAAGATCAAAATCAAGGAACAGAACCAATTGGAACTCAAACAGTTGATATGGAAGCATTCATGGAAATGAAGGAAAAATTAACTGCTCTAGAAGCAAAAGATAATGGTGATCGACAAACTCCAGAAATTATACAACAACAAACACCATCACAAAAAGTTAAAGTTGTAGATGATTACAGAGAAGGATTTGATATTGATGCTTCAAATAGTGGTCCTGGTGATAAAATTGTTGATTCTGATGCTAGATTATGGATGGCATCAAGAATAAGGCAAGACTATATTGAAGATCATTATTTCGATGATAAAGCTTCAGGACAAATAATTAAAGATGCTGCTGAAGATGGAACTATATTCTCAGAAGGAGCTTATGACGATAAAGGTAAACTTTTAGTTAAACCAATTAATAAACAACCTGAACAGGCTTTTTGTAATACAATAGCAGACAAATTCAAAGATGAATATGATCAAACTGGAAAAACTCAAGGATATATTTTCTCAAATCATAGAAATTCTTCAAAACGTGAAGGTCAACCAGTTACATTATTTGATATATATGAATTAATAGAACAAAGGAAACTTGATGCACAAACACCAGAAGGTCAAAAACCACAGCTTGTAGATTCAGAAGTTGTACAAGATAAATTAGTTTCAGATGTTGAATTATATTTAGGAGATACAAAACCTAAAACAGACAGAGAAAAAAACTTTGGAATTAAATGGAACTTCTTAAGAGATTACAAAATACAAGAAATAAGACAAGCAGTTGCTGGTTTATTAGATCAAGAACATGTAGGACCTTTAATGTCTGATATTAGAACAGGAAATGTTCAGTATCATGTTCCAAAATTAGAACTAATGTTTGCAAATTATAAAAAGGAACATTCTGTAGAAGCAGATGAATTAATGAAAAAAGTTGCAGACATCTTAGAACCTAACCAAAACAATACAAAAAGATTAAGAAAAAGATTAGCAAAAGATGTTAATAATTTAATCGAAGCTTGTGCACAAGATAAATACAATCTTGAAGGTAGACTTGAATTAGCAAAAAGATTAGAAAAAGATGCTGAATACAATATAGACCATAAAACAGCTTTTGATATCTTTGAAACAGATACAGAATATGATTTAAAATATTCAGCTGATTTTAGAGAATTAAAAACATATATTGAAAACATTTATCAAGCTAGAACAAAAGTTGAAGATAAGATATCAAAAAAAAATAAAGAAATACATGATAAAACATTACTTTTGCCTGCTCCAGGACAAGAAGGTCAAGTAGGGGAAATAGCAATAATGAACATTAAAAATGAAATAGCAGAACTAAGAGAAGAAAGACTAGAATTAAAAATTATTAAACTTAATAAAATACAAGAAAAAAGTATTAACAGAAAAGCTGAAGCAAGACACAGAAAAACAACTCTTCAAATCGGTTATGTTGAACAAGAAACAATAGAAACAAAAGCTGGTGTTAAAACTAATAAAAAATTAGCTTTTAGTAATATGGGTAACACAATTGTAATAGGTAGTTTATTGGCATTATTAATATATCAAAATGCTGGAAACTTTACAAGAACAGCACAAGAAACCTGGAATAATTTTCAAAATAAAGCTAAAACAGCATATGGTCTTGTAATTAAAACAAAGAATGAATTATTAAAAGAAAAAGAAGGAACAATTTTTGAGCATGAAAAAACAATTGTTGAACAAGATGGAACAATTGTAGGATTAGAAGGTACAGTTGAAGAAGTTACAAATGATTTAGGTAAAACTAAAGATGATCTTGGTAAAACTGTAGATAAACTTGACCAAACTACAGAAGAACTAGGACAAACTTCAGAAAAACTTGACCAAACTACAGAAGAACTAGGACAAACTTCAGAAAAACTTGAAAAAACTGAAGAAGAAAAAGGTCTTTGGAAAGACAATTATGACAAAACAGTCAAATTAATGGATTTAATAAAGTCAAAATTCAAAGGAAAGAAATAATCTTTTTTTTATTTTATTTTTTTAAACAAAACATGACACAAAAAACAACAAAAGGAAAATGGAAAGTAATTACAAAAATCTTCAACCAAGACAACGTATAAACAATTACGTAGATTTTCTTCAATATTTCTTAGGACCAAATTCACCAAAAATCATTCTCTCTGGTGATCCTAAAACTGGAAAAAGTGTATTTACTTCATTAATTCTATCAAAATTATTAGCAGATTCTAAACAAAGATGTTATGACCATGTAGAACAAAACCCTGGTTCAGAAGCTTATTTTTTTAATATGGGTAAATTAAAAAAAGATTTAATAAAAATCTTTGGAATAGAATTAGATAAAGATACAGATTTTATGCATTTATTTGGTGATTATTTTTTAAAACAAGAAGGAATTGTTGATTTAATTTATTCTTTTATTGAAGTTTATAGTAACAAAGATGTTGAAAAAAATACTCAATTTTTAGATCAAATATTAGAAGGCAGTTCAGGTCTAAATATGACTTGTTTACCTGGTGGTGAGGTTTATACAGATTATACAAACCAAGCACCAATTGTCAATTTTGTTTCTTTTGATAGAATTGGGGCATCAGGAAATATTTTAACAGAGATTACCAAAGAACATTATAAAGCATATTCTTCAACAGTTTTAGATTTAAATTCTTATAATGAACAAGAACAAAAAAGAATTGAAGTTCTTGCTCAACACCAATCATTGGAAAAAGAACAAGTATTAATACAATTATATTTATTAGCAGAAATTCAAGCAGACTTAAGATTTAATAATCCTAACCAAGTGGGAGATTTAGAAAAAGAATGCAAAGATTCAAGAGATTCTTTATACAAAATTTTATTTGAACAAGCAAAGCCTAAACATTCAAGAACAAAACAATTTTCAAAAAAAATAATTGATACTATTGTTGATATGGATTATGATAATGATAAAAAAATACAAGCAATGATTCGTATAGGTTTACCAGTGCATTTAGTTCAACAATATTTTGGAAAAATAAATATAGCAGATATTGTTACAAAAAATATTTTTAATTATAATGAAAATATTGAAAACACACATAAAGTTGCTTTATTTTTATTAGAAGAATATTATCCTAAGCAAGTTGAAAATGTTTTTAGATTAATACAGTGGAAGCATGGATTTAAAAAACAAACAGTTGCAGACATTTTTTTAAGAACATTACCTTATTTATTAGTAAGAGGATATGATGAAAAAGAATTATTTACCATCGTCCAAAATTTAGGTATTGATATTCCTGATCATGATTTTTTTGAGATTGTGGAAGACGAGAAAAAAAATATTTTTGCTTTTCAAACTGCAGATCCTTACATAAAGGGAGTTTATAATTATATCCCATCTGTATTTAGAAAAGAATCTCAAAATCAATCTAAAGATGAATTAACAGATAAAATGAAATCTAATGAAGATGAATATAAAAAATTCAAATCAAAATTAATTAAAGATGATTTAAAACCTTCTGGTGAATTATCATCTAAATATTTAAAAAATCATATTGACTGGAAATTGATTTCAGTTCTTGAAAAATTAGGGGAAGGTTTGTTTGCAGAGATTCAAGATTTAAGACAAAGATATGATCCAAATATTTTTTTCTTAGCACCTAACATAAATATAGAGGATGAAACTCAATTAGATAGTTTAACATTATTACATGAAACTTATCCTGTATATGTTACAAGATTTGCATGGGAACCTTGTGTTGTTGAACATTCCCAGAACTTAGACAAAATTATAGATTTATTTAGACCAAAATACAAATATTTTCATATTTGGAAACATGATGAAGATATTAAAAAGTTAACATCTTATTTTATTCCTGTTCCTCATTTTGTAAAAGCTCTTCCTGAACTAAATAAAAATTTAGTTAAAAGAGAGGAAAAAAAACATGAATTAGAACAAAGTTTTAAAAGAAAAATAAAATTAGAAAAAGAAAGAAAAAAACAAGAAATATATTCTAAAGCAAAAAAATGTACAGAGGTTGCTGTTAGTCTTTTTAATCATTTTATGGAAAAAGGTTTTTCAAAGAAAAAAGCAGTACAAACAATTAAACAAAATATCCAAGACCCCGAACAAAAAATTAAAGATCTTGATAATGAAATTTTACGTTTAACTACAGAAATAAAAAAAGCTAATTCAGATGTATTAAATTTAAATTCAAAAATAGCAAATATGTATCATAATCATCAAGAAGTTATAGAAGATTTTGAAAAAGGATTTAATCAATTACCTTTTGTTCAAGATTTAGAATCAGTATTAATGGATTTGTGCAAGTTTATGCATAAAATAAGATTCCAATCACAACAAAATATACCTGATTTTGATTATAATCAATTTTTAGCTGATTGGATTATTATGTATCCTGCAAAAAAAAGAATGTGGGACACATTATTTCGAGAATCTCAACACGTATCTATAAATCAAGAAGTTGGGCAAAAATTTCACATTAAAGCTTAAAATAATTAAATCACCAAAAAGTAGGTGCCAAGGCTTAAAACCTTTGATTTGGCCTAATTTGGAGTGTTACATGACTTCAGTAATAAAATTAAGGCAAAGTTAACCACTTATACATACTAACAGACCAAAAACTTTATATATTATCTATTACTCCTTGATAACATAGATAATTTGGCTGTTCTTATAGTTAAATTGTTGCAAAAAAGAGGGCTTTATAAAGGGGGATAAGTTCGCAACCATATTTAAATAGGTTAAGTAATGATTAAACTTTATATTTAAATAGGGCTTTATTTTAACCACTATGTTGGTTAATATACTCAAAATTACTATTAAATCAAAAAAGAAGGTCAAAAGATAGAGATTAACAAACACAAAATACACAATTAATACATTGTGGAGGGTATTATAATGAATAAAACAACAAAAACAACTTTATATACAGGTTTATTAATAGCAGGAGCAGTATTGTATGGAGCTTCAAAAGTTGGAGCAGAACCAATAAAACAAAATGCTTATAATTCTAAAAATTTTTTAGAATTAGCTCAAAAATACAAAGATGAAAATGGTATGATTTTTAATATAACAGAAGATAATATGAATGCTTATCGTGATTTAGGATGTGAATTTAGATTTAAGTCTGAAACAAGACAACTTGAAGTTGTTTTAAAAGATAAGGGACAATACGAAGTTATTGATAAAGGTTTGCCATTATCACAAGAACAATATGTTAATGCACAATCAATTGAAGATAAATTAAATACTCCAACACTTACAGGATCTAAAAAAACACCTCCTATTGGTGGACAACAAGAAACACCAGGTGAAAAAAGAAACTTCTTTAAAAAAGCAAGAGATCAAGCAAAATATCAAGCAGAAAAATTTATTGATCAAGCAAAGTACCACGCACATAATAATCGTGAAGCTTTGATTGCTCTGGTAGGTATTGCATTAGATGAAACATTGAATAAACATAAAGATAGAAACCATGCAGAAAACTATTTTGTTTCAGGATCTCAAGCAGTAATGATTCAAAAAATGCTTACTGGTGAAATAACTGAAGCACAAGCTTTAGGAGGAATATTACTTTATGAAAAAGGATTCCCTAATGAAGGTGGATCAGTAACAGGAACTGGATCTCAATCTATTGATCCTGAACCAGGATTCTATTCAAGTCCAGGAACACCATCAGATGCAAATTTTTAATTTTTTTTAATTATTTTAATTAATTCAAAACAAACAAAACAAAATAAAACAAAACCAAACCAAGAGGTATAATAAAAATGAAAAACTCAATATTTATTTTAACATTGGTGCTTATGCTAGCTTTGTTTTCATTTGGAGCAACAGCAGCAAGTACATATAATGTACAAACAGCAGCATATGATTATAATGATTTAACAAATATGCTAGACGATGTAACTGTAACATTAGGTGGAATAACTAAAACTGCACAACCAATTGCAGAATTTAATAATGTTCCATCAGGTATAGTTTATGATCTTGTTTACCAAGCAGAAGATTATAAAGACACAGATTTTACAATGTTATTTGATCCAAAACTAGACACATTATCTGGTCAAGGAGACTTTTTACAACACACAAATGGAAACCAAGTTTTCAACACAATGTGTGATTTAACACAATTAAATGATATAGATTATTACAGATGTGAAGTTTCAAACAATGGTTATGATGAAATATTTTATTTCAACCCTGAAACAAAAAACATTGTAATAAGATCAAAAATGGTTGCTGAAGATGTTGAACAAGAAACAGAACATCCTAAAATAAACGAATTTACAGCTAACCAAGTATCAGGTCAAGCATCATTAGAAGTAACATTTACTTACGATGTTTCAGACGATAATGAAGTAAAATATACAATCTTAAATTTCCAAGATGGAACAAGCATTGATCTTGATGAAGAACAAGGAACAGTTGTACATACATATGATACACCTGGAACTTACAATGCATTCTTACATGTAACTGATAATAATGGATTAACAGCATATAAAGAAATAGAAATTACAGTTTTATCATCTGATGAAACAATTTCATTTGTTAACCCAAATGAAGATAGTGCTGTATTTGGAGATAACTATGAAATATCATGGTTAATTAATCATCCAACTCCAGGATTATTTGTTAATTTATTCTATGCTTATTCAGGTGCAGGAGAATGGACAGAAATCGCATCAGATGTAGCAGCAGAAACAGGTTCATATCTTTGGGATACATTATTATTACAAGATGGAAATGAATACAGATTAAAAATGATTGTAACAAAACTTGGACAAGCAATTGATTCAACATATTCAGGTATATTTACAGTTGATAATTATAATCAACCACCAATATCAGATGCTGGTCAAGATAGAGAAGTTGTAGTTGACAAAACATCATTATTAGATGGTTCAAATTCATATGAAAAAGATAAAAGACCTGAATTTGCAACAATCCAAAGTTATCAATGGGAATTACAATCAGGACCAACAGTAACAATTGAAAATGCAGACCAAGAAGTTGCAACTTTCAAACCACAAATAACTGGAACTTATGTATTTAGATTAACAGTTTCAGATGGTCAATATGAAGATACAGATTCTGTAACAATTAGTGTTATTGAATCACCTGATGAATTAGATAGTAACGAAAGAGATATCTTTGTTAATAGAATAAGAACAAATGGTAATCAAGTTTACTACAAACCAGGAGAATTAATGGATGTTTCAGTTACTTTAAGTAATTATAATGAAGAAGACATTGAACAAGCAGTAATTCATGTAATAATTCCAAAACTAAATTTAATCAAAGAATTTGGTCCTTTTGAATTAGAAGAAGATGACTTAATAAACAACGAAGTTAGATTCCAAATTCCTGAAGATGCAGAAGCAGGAACTTATGAAATGAGAACAATTATTTCAACAGGAAGTGATCAAAGAGTTAAAATTCGAAGAATCAAAGTAATGGAATAATTCCCAAAAAAATTGGAAATTTTTTGGGCCCAGAAAACTTTGTTTTCTTGGTTTTAATTTATTTTATTTTCACAAATCAAAATCAAAAAATATCAAAAAGAAGTGATGGTGGTCGTATAACCAGGGCGTTGTTTGTTGACAAACAATTAACTTTGAAGGTCAATAGTAACTTCCAAATGGTTACTGAAGATGATTACTCAAGGATAGAAAACCTTAAATACGGAGGAATACTACTTTAGTAATATATGGCATTAGAAATATGACATTTAAAAAAATTAAAGTCATAAAACATACATTGGAGGAATTTAAAAAATGAATATGAAAAATACAATGATTGGATTAACATTTTTGTTAATGAGTATATTTTTGTTAAGTGCTTTTGCAGTAGCAGAAGAAGCTGAACAAGGAATACAAATAACAGAATTGAGAATCGATGATATGGAAATGGATCTAGATGAAGATACTGTTTATGCTGAAAGAGGCAATGATTTAGATGTAACAGTAACTTTAAAAAATTATGATAGTGTAGAAGTTGAAGATGCAACTATGAAAATATATTTTTGGTACGAAGATGCAGATGAAGAAGGTATCGAAGATGTTAAAGAAGTTGATCTAAGACCAAATCATAAGAAAGATTTTGATGTAAGTCTAAGATTACCAAAAGATTTAGATTTAGAAGAACCAGAACTAACATTATTTGTACAAGTGTACGATGGTAGTGGGGATCTATTAAATGAACAAATCTCACTTACAGTAGTTTCAGAAGATGAACACATGGTAGAAATCAAAGACATTATGTTACATCCAGAATCTAGAGTTATGGCAGGAGATCTATTAACAGCTCAAGTAAGACTTGAAAATATAGGTGAACCTGGAACAGTTGAAGATGATGTAAAAGTTATCGCAAGAGTTTTAGGTTTAGAAGGAGCAATGGACTCAACATATCTATTAAAAGATCTAGAATTTGATGATGATCAATCAACAGAACCACTTAGTTTTGAAATTCCACCTTGTGCAAAAGGCGGAGAATATGAACTAGAAGTTGAAGTTTTATTTGATGGAGACAATGGTAGAGAAACATCAAAAAGAACAATAACTGTTGTAGAATCAGACTCAGATAGATGTCAAGTAGAAGCAAAAACTCAAGTATCTGCTGTTAACATCATAAGCGGTATGCAAGTTTTAAGTGATAGCCAAAGAACAGCAACATTCCCAGTAGTAATTTCAAATAGTGCTGAAACATCAAAAGCATTTGTTATAAGTGCTGAAGCATTAGGAGATTGGGCATCTGAAGTAAAAGCACAAGAAACTTCAGTAGTTGTACAAGCTGGTAACACAAAAACTGTTTTAGTACTTGCAACAGCAAAAGATGATGCACAAGTAGGTAAACAACTAGTATCAATCAAAGTAAAAGACTCAGAAGGAAACATGGTTAAAGAAGAAGCTGCAGAATTAAACATCGCTGGTTCAACTGAAACTAAAGTTAGTTACAAAAGAGTACTTGAATATGGTCTAGTTGCATTAGTAGTTTTATTAGTTATTTTAGGTTTAATAATCGGATTCAACAAATTAAGAGAAGACGAAGAAGACCTAGAAGAAGAAGATAAAAGTTACTACTAAAAGTTTTTTAGCTTTTTATTTTTTTTTCTTTTATTTTTTTTAATAAAATAGTAAATTATTATTATAGTAAAATTACAAGAAAGGTAAAATAGTAATAAAATTCATAATAATAAACATAATCAACAAAAAAAGGTATAACATATGGCAAGGGGGATGGGTAATAAAAATAGTAATTCTATTATTCTAATTTCATTATTAACACTTTTATTTATAATATCATTCTCGTATTCATCTTTAGCAGCAGATGACTTCATTTTATCATCTAATAATCAAGAAATTAATATGTGTCAATGCTCAACTTATCTTAATCAAATAAATCTTAAAAATATAGGTCATTTAGGCCATACTTATGCTTTAAATTTAGGTAATAAAGCATCTAAATTCTCATCTTTAACTTCATCAAATATAAAAATTGATTCAGGAAAACAACACACATTATATACTGCAATTAATGCTCCATGTGATGAACAGGGTTCATTTCCTTTAGATCTTTTTGTTTCAGATGAATTAGGACTTACAAAAAAAATAACACAAAATGTAAATATCAATAGATGTTCTAATTTTGAAGTAATTCCTGTTAATAGTGATCAAACAGGAGATTCCTGTGATTCATTAGTATATTCATATAAAATTAAAAATATAGGTTCATTTTTAGAAGAGTTTGAAATTGATTTTAAACCTGAAAGAGAAATTAAAAAATATCTTACAGCAAACACAGATTCATTTGTACTTCTTCCAAATACAGAACAAATGTTATATATTTATTTTACACCTCCTTGTGATTATCATGGATCAACAAAAAATAAATTAGTAATAAATACAAAAAATACAGAACTAAAAGCAACAACTTACTTTAATGTAAATGTTGTACCAAGTCTTAATTTTTCAATTGATATTAATAAAAAGTATGAATTTTGTGAACAAAAAGAATACATAGAATCATTTCATATTGAAAATAATTATAATAATCCACAAACATTAGTGTTATCTGTACAAGATAAAGCATCAAAATATTTAGATCTTCCAATTAAAACTATTACATTAGGTCCAAAAACAGGATATGATCTTAATTTTACATCCTTTCCTCCAAAAGGTTCAAATGATATATATCCTGCAATTTTTGTATTAAAACAAAAAGGTTCTTCTTTAGATAAAAAATATTATTCAAATATTACTATTAGTGATTGTGGAGATCCAGATGAAACAACAGACACAGATGATGTAGATAGTACAAGTAATACAGATTCAACAGTCAATACAGATTCAACAACAAACACAACAGATCAAGACGAAATCCTAGACATAGAAACTTTATTACAAATGATAGAAGAATGTAATAATAAATCCACAGAGTCTTGTTATGAAATAATACCTTTAGAAAATGAACTTTTGATAACAGAAAATATTACACAATTAGAAATAGAATTAAAAAATAAAGGTGTACTTAAAGCAACATATGACCTTGCAATTGAAGATAGTGAACAAATATTTTCTTTAGGATCAGATAAAGTAATATTACCTCCAGGTGAAAAAATTGCTATTAAGATTAATGTTAATCTACCAGAAAATACAACTAAAAATAAGTTTGAAGCTTTATTATTAGCTAATACAGGTAATTTTACTTATTCATCAACATTAATAATAAAAAAACAAACAGCATTAAGTAAGATATTTAATTTAAAATATATTATATTTGCTATGTGTATAATTCTTATTATAGCAGCATTAGTTATTTTAGTAATATACTTATCTTCTGAGAAATTAAAAGGTAAATCCCAAACTAAAACAAAGAAAAAAACAACTACAGAAAAAGAAATAGAAAAAGATACAACAAAAGAAAAGTTAAAAAATATATCAAAAGGAAAGACAAAATCAAAATCATTAATCTTATTAAAGATTGAACAATTTATAAAAAATGTTAAAAAACTTTTTATAAACCTTAAAAACAAGTTATTTAAAAGATCAAAAAGTAAATCAAAAGAACCATTTAAATTACTTTTAAGTTCAGGAATTAAATTTAAAGATTCACATCTTGAAAAAGGATATGAATTAGATTTTCAACAAACAAAACAAAAACAAAAAATACAAAAAACAGCAAAAACACAGGTAGGAAAACAACAATCAAAACAAAAAAAACAAGAACTAAAGCTTAAACAAACATTACAACAAACACAAAAACCATCATCCTCACCATTATTATCATTTTTCAAAGCACTACTTTGGATAGTTTTAATTTTAATAATTATTTCAGCACTTGGTTTTTCTTTTTACTTTGCTCAACCACATTTTGAAGAAGGTTTAAGTAAATTTAATATCAATATTACAGGTATTCAACCATTAACAATGCCATCAATGGAATCAATCACATCAATACCATTTGTTTCAAATATATTTAATTTTACACAAGAACAGGAACAATCAACAACAGAAATAAATCAAACAGCTCAAGGTCCACAATTTATGAATTATAATTATACTTTAGCTCCAGATACAGAACAAGAAACAGATAACCTCTTTACATTACAACAAATTAAACAAACAATCTTTAGTTATGGTTCATCTTATTCATATTATCTTTATTATTTTTTACTTGGACTTATTATTTTATTTGTACTTATTTTTATAATAAATATGTTCACTAAAAAACCAGGACAACAAAAAGTAAAAAAAAGTAAAAAATCCAAAACAAAGAGTTTAAGTACAAAAGCATCAAAAAAAGTAAAACAAAAGACAAATAAAAAACTAAAGAAAAATAAATCAAAGAAAGGAATAAAACAGAAAGCTAAACTTAAATCTTTAATGAAAATGCCTGAAAATCTTTGGAAAAATATATCTTGGGGTTTACTAATAATTCTAATCTTAATAGTAATTATCTTTTTTATTGATTATATTAAAGAATACTTATATTATATTGCTGTTGGAATCATAATTCTGATAATTTTAATTGTTATAGATAAAAGTAGAAGTAAAAATAATAATAACATTAAATAAATAATCTATAATAATAATAATAATAATAATAATAATAATAATAAATACAATAATACATAAAACAAATAATTATATACTCTTTCTTTTACCCACAAAATATGGTAAAAGACATTGCGATCATTGGAGCAGGACCAGCAGGCTTATATTCAGCACATTTATTAGCAAAAGCTGGTTTTAATGTAACAGTTTTTGAAGAACATTCTAAAATTGGAACTCCTATAAAATGTACTGGGTTAGTGACTAATTCTATCCAAAAAATAATAAATATTCCTAATAATTTAATTAAAAATAAGATAGAATTTGCAAACATTATTTCTCCGACCAACAAAACCATTAAGATTAAATTAAAACATCCAAATTTAGTCTTAGATCGTGCTAAATTCGACAAGTATTTAGGTAAAAAAGCCATTGATTCCGGCGCAAAGGTCAAATTAAACTATAAATTTCAAGGGTTTTATCGTCTAAAAAATAGACATAACAAAACCATTGTTCTAAAATACAAAAACCAAAACATATTCTGCACACCTAATTATTTAATAGGATCAGATGGTCCTAAAAGTAAGATTTCCAAGATAATTAATAAAAAAAATCAAAATAAAAGTGAAAATAAAAATGAAAATGAAACAAAACGACAACAAAAACTAAAACACAAAACTAAACATCAAACATACTTAGTAGGTATACAAGCAAGAATAAAAACAAAAAACAATATCCAAAACATAAACACAAACACATTAAAATTTTATCCTTTTAAACAAGGTTTTGCATGGCTTGTTCCAGAATCAAAGACTATTGCTAAAATAGGTATTGCATCTTACACAAACCAAAAGAAAATATTCAATGATTTCATCAAAAGGATAGAAAAAAAACATAGAACAAAGATCAACAACAACACAATTATAAACTATCAAGCAGGACTTATACCAATCTACAATCCAAAACTAAAATTATATAAAAAAATAAACAAAATAAACACTTATATTCTAGGGGATGCAGCAACACACATTAAGTCAACAACAGCAGGAGGTATAATACAATCACTAATTGCTGCCAAAGCTTTAACAAAATCAATAAAATATAATAAAAATTATCATAAATTACTTAGAAAATCACTGAATAAAGATCTTTTAATACATTTAATAATAAGAAAAATACTTGATAATTTTTCAAACCAAGATTACAATTACTTATTCAAATTAACTAACCAGAAGAAAATAAAAAAAATATTAAGTAAATATGATAGAGACAATATTATACCAATGTTAATAAAGATAATAATCAAAGAACCAAGATACTTATACTTTATAAAATATATATTAAAATATAAATAAAATATGTCCTTTAAGTAAACTTTATAAACAAATCATCCTTCCAATACTTAACTAAGGGACAATTTAAAGGGGTAATATATTGGCAAAAAAAAGATTGATTTTAAGAAAAGAAACAGCAGCTTTATTTATCTTATTTATTATGGTATTTAGTGTTTTTGCTATTTGGAAAACTTCTCAAGAAAATAAAGAAGAACATAATGGTTTTGACTTCACTTTAACACAAAATGGTTGGACAACTATTATTAATAAACAACAGTTTTTATTCAACTATTTACCAAAAGACCTTGAAGATCTTAATTCAACACCAATTTTAATTACAACTCCAAAAGTATATGTAACTTATAATCCAGAAAATAAAGGTCTTGACAAGTCTTATACTTTAGAATATTTAAGGTCTTTATTTTATCAAAACAATATTAGGCCAGTTTTATCATGTACACAGGAAAAGGATTGTCCTGAACAATTACCTATTATTGATTGTGATAATGCAGAAGCAGACGTTGTATTAATACAAAGTGGTGATGAATCAAAGATATTTAAACAAGGTAAATGTTTTATTATTCAAAGTGAAGATAACTCAGATCTTACAGTTTTAAGAGAAAGATTTGTTTATAGTTTTTTAAAAGTAATGGATTAAAATATTTTATTCAAAATATCCGTCTGTGCTGTCAAGAATGGAACATTCTTGATCATGCTCAGAAATTTGTGAACAAACAAATTTCCGACACGTCAATGTCATTAATTTAAAAGAAATTGATGGCATGGCCAGGCGAAGTTTTACGAACAAAGTGAGTAAAACGAAGTAGGATTTTTGGATTAAATATAATTAGAATAAAGAGATGATTATTATGGATGAAGAAAAGACTGAAAAAGAACAGAAATTAGATATAGAAAACAATAAACAAGATAAAGTTCTAAAAACAACAGATAAACAAGAAGAAAATTCACAAAAAAAAGAAGAAAAAAAAGAAATCAAAATAGAAAATAAAGAAAAAATTACTGAAGACATTGAACTAAAACAAAAACGTAAGAAAATCATCAATTTCATTAAAAATTTCTTTACAGCAGAAGTAGATGAAGAACAACCACAAAAAGAAGAAGAAATAGAAACAAAAGAAAAAACAGAAGAAAAATCTAAAGAAACAAAACAACAAGAACACAAAAAACAAGACACCGAATCACAACAAGAACGAGACTTAGAACTTGATAGGAAAAAACTAGTAAATTTCACTAAAAAAAATCCAAAAATATTTTTATATGCATGTTGTGTCCTTGTTTTCTTATTAGGATTAATACTTTACAAATTTAATACACAAAATGTTTTTTTATTAAATAATTTTATTCCATTTCCTTTAAACTTTTATGGATTTTTAACTTTTTTCATTATAATTCCAATTATATCATTAGTTTTAATTTATTTTAAAAAATATGTTTATATTGGACTATTATATGTAATAAATTCTGGTTTTGCAATGAGAATACAAAATCTAGGTTTATTAAAAGATTCAACAACACAAAAGTACTTACCTTTAGCTCTTGATCCACATGTTTTCTTAAGATATTCTAAATATATTCTTGAATATGGTAAACTTTTCACAGTTGATACTTTAAGATTTTTCCCTGTTGGAGCAGATATGAGCAGAGAAACAGTTTTATTACCTAAGTTTATTGTTTATTTATACAAATTTCTTCATTTCTTTAGTCCAAGCATGACTCTAGAATTAGCAGATGTATTATATCCTCCTATCTGTTTTGCAGTTAGTTTAGTATTTTTCTTTTTAATAATTAAAAATTTATTTAATAAAAAAGTTGCATTATTAGCTACTTTTATTCTTATTTTGATTCCTAGTTATATTTATAGAACAACTGCTGGTTTTTCAGATAAAGAATCCTTAGGACTTATGTTAATGTTTATTGCATTTTATTTTTTCATAATTGGTTGGGAATCGAAAAAAACTTGGAAAACTGTTGTATTTGGTTTAGTATCAGGTTTAACAACAGGTTTAATGGGCCTTACATGGGGTGGTGTAAACTTTACATTACTTATTTTTGCAGGATTCACAATTATTCAAATTTTCCTTAAAAAGTTCACTAAAAATGATTTTTATTTATATTGTTCATGGATAATTCCTATGACTTATTTAATGGGTATGACTACTATTAAGTTCGGTGGATTATTTGGTTTAGTAAAATCATTTACTTCAGGTATTGCTTATATTGTTTTATTAATTGGAATTGTTAATTATTTCTTATTTGAATTAAATATTTTTAAAATAAAATCAAAGATTCAGAATAAATTCCCTCTTGGAATAACAAGTACATTAATTTCATTAATTATAGCAATAATTTCAGCAATCATCTTTATTGGTCCAAGCTTTGTTTTTGACAAAATAAATGGCATATTTTCAGACATGATTAATCCTTTTGGAAAAACAAGGTGGGCTTTAACAGTAGCAGAATCACACCAACCTTATTTTACAAATTGGATATCAGACTTTGGTTGGGCATATATTTTATTCTTTTTTATAGGAGCAATTATATTATTTTATTATACAATTAAACCTTTATTTGATGAAAAGAAAATTAATGTCTATTCAATTTTATATTCTATTGCTTATGCATTATTTTTAATCTTTTTTACAATGAGCAGATATAGACGTGAAGGACAATGGAATGGTGAAACAGATATATCCAAAGCACTTTACATTGGTTCATTTATTGGTTTTGTATTATTAATAGGTTTATCATATTTATATTTATTTTATTATAATAAACATCAGTTTAATAAAATTCAATTGATTAATAGAAAATATATTTTTATTATTATTTGGTTCATTATCATGCTTGTTGCAGCAAGAAGCGCTTTAAGATTAATTTTAATGTTAGCACCAATTACATCTATTTTAGTTGCTTATTTTATAATTTCTGCAATATCCAAAACAAAAGAATTTTCATCTATAACAGAATATAAAGTCTATAAATGGTTATCAATAGTTATCCTTATTTTTATTTTAATAATTGCATTCTGGCCATTTGGTTCTGTTGTTAATTCAATTCCAGTAGTTGATAAAATACCAATTATAAATCTTGGTCATTCATTTTTATCTACAAATGGCTTTGTAATAGAATATGCATCCAGAAGTATAAATCAAGTAAAATATACTGGACCAAGCTATGATCAACAATGGCAATTAGCAGGACAATGGATAAGAGAAAATACACCAGAGGATGCTGTATTTGCACATTGGTGGGATTATGGATATTGGGTTCAGACAGGTGGTGAAAGAACAACTGTAACAGATGGTGGTAATTGGATTGGTTATTGGAACCATTTGATGGGACGACATGCACTTATGGCTGAAACACAAACAGAAGCATTAGAATTTTTAAATATGCATAATGTAACACACTTTTTAGTTATCACAGATGAAGTTGGAAAAATAGGTGCTTATTCATCTATAGGTTCTGATGAAAATTATGATAGATACACATTTATTCCTACATTAGGTCTAAATAATCAATTAACACAAGAAACAAGAGATGGAATGATTTTTATTTATGAAGGAACAGCACCAGTTGATGAAGATTTTGAATATAATGGTGTTGAATATTTTTCAAGGCAATCAGCTATTAAAGATGTATTTTTACCTGTAAAAAAATTAGAAGTTACTACAACTGATGGTCAAAAAAGAACAGATATGCAAATATTACAACCATATACTTATCTTTTCAAAGATGGTGTACAACCTGTACAAGTTCCTCTTAATTGTTTATATTACCAAAATCAATTAATCAAGTTTGATAATGGATTAAATCATTGTTTTATGGTTATTCCAAGCATAACAAATCAGGGTGTTGATCCAAACGGAGCAGGACTTTATCTTGGTGAAGATTCAGTTAATGCACTTTGGGTAAATCTATTTTTATTAGAACAAAAAGATAAAGATTATCCAACAGACCACTTTAAATTAGCATTAAATCAACAACATCCAGCATTAGAGTCTATAACACAACAAACAGGAATTAATTTTAATGTTGCTGTTTATAATGGAAGACTTTTAGGTCCATTAAAGATTTGGGAAGTATCTTATCCTGATGATTTAGAAGAAAAACCTGAATACTTATTCAGAAATTACCAAGAAGCTAACCTAACTAAGGTTACTGTTATTTGATTTTATTTTATTTAGTTTAATTCTCTGATATTACAATTTTATCCAAAATATCCGTCTGCGCCATTGTTTGCTATTATTTACATAGTAAATAATGGCAAAGGCCAGATGGAGTTTCGTCTAGCAAAGCTAGGTGAAACGTAATAGGATTTTTGGATGAATATTTCACCCCCTAAATCTTTATAAACTCTATTTAATTCTCCCAAAACATGCAAGAACAAAACAAATCATTAAAAACAATTGCCAAAGGTGCAGGTTATGTCTTTGTAGGATTAGTCATATCTAAATTATTAACTCTTGTTTATAGGATGATTGTTGCAAGAATAGGTACTGAAGAATATGGTGTTTTATCTTTAGGCTTAGCAATAGTAGGAATCTTAGGTTTTATACCTTTGCTTGGCTTAGATCAAGGAATATTAAGATATGTACCTTATTATCTTGAAAAAAATAAAATAAAAAAAGCAAAATCTACAATCATCATCTCACTTATGTTTAGTTTATCTTTGTCAATAATATTAGCAATAATTGTATTTATATTTTCAAAAGAAATTTCTTTATTATTATTCAAAAACACAGAACTTATACCAGTTCTAAAAATTTTAATAATGGGATTACCATTTTTAGTTATAGGTAGTTTATTTTTAGCAGTTATTAGAGCTTTTAAAAACGCGAAATACTTTGCTATAATCAAAAATATAACTGAAAATGTTGTTAAAGTTATATTAACATTTTTTTTATTATTGCTAGGCTTTGAACTAATTGGAGCAGCAACTGCTTATTTAATAGCAATCATATCAACAGCAGTTATTTCTTTTTATATGGTAAAGAAAAACATGTTAAATATTTTTTCACATAAATTAAATACTTATTCCAAGGTAAAAGGGCTTTTTTCTTATTCAATTCCTTTAATGTTTCATTTTTTAGTAATCCAAGTAGTTGCTTGGACAGATATTCTTATGATTGGTTTTTTTAGAACAGAATCAGAAGTTGGAATTTATAATGCAGCATTTCCAACAGCAACTATTGCATCTATGGTACCTGAAGGAATAATTATTTTATTTATTCCTGTAATGGTTGGTTTATTAGCAAAGAACAATATGGAAGAATTTAAAAAAACATTCAAAACAAGCACAAACTGGATATTTATTTTTAATTTACCTATTTTTTTAATAATAGCACTTTTTTCAAAACAAATATTAAAGATTTTATTCGGACAAAGTTATATTTCAGGGTACATTCCTTTATTGATACTAATCCCTAGCTATTTCACTTATCATTTATTTACAACATCATCAAGGGTGTTAAATGTATTAAAAAAATCAAAATATCTAATGATAAACATAACAATTGCTGCAATTATAAATATCCTTCTTAATTATTTGTTGATTCCAAGAACAGACTTTTTTGGTGGTATGGTTGGTGGAGCAATTGCAACTTCAACTAGTTTAATAATCTATGGACTTCTTTGTGGTATAGAATCTTATTATTTTACAAAAATAAACCCATTTCAAAGAAAACAAATCAAGATTTTATTTGCAGGTGTAATATCTATATCTATTGCTTATTACTTTTTCAATATGATCCAAAACAGAACTTTTATCAACTTAGGATTAGTTGCTATACTTTTTATATTAATATATGGAACTTTGATCTTATTATTAAAATGTCTTACTAAGTATGATTATGAAATTATGAATTCAATGAAATCTAGAATTAAAAGTTTATTAAAATTTTAGAATCATAAATCTCTATAAGAAATCTTTTCACCAAATGTTTTTTGATTAACCAAATCACATTCTTTACAAAAACCTAACTTATTTTTACTAATCATTTTTCTAATTTTATGTATTTTTCTTCCAAAAAATATTTTTTTAAAACTTTGCTCAAAAATATTACCAAATATAAACTGTCCTTCGAAATCCATACAACACAAACAAACATCTCCATTCCATAATATAACAACTTTATCAAAAACAAAAGGACAAAGTTTAACAGGATCTTTAATAATTAAGTCTTTATTATATCTCCAATATCTTTTATCAGAAGGCAACCACCTTTGTGCTAATTTATCTCTATCATCATTAGTTAGTGTGGTCCATAAAGCAGGACTTTTAAAAAATACATAATCTGGTTTAATGTTCTTAGCAAGTTCTCTCATTTTTTCAACTTCATGTTCATTGTGCTTCATAACTAGAAATTGTAAAGTAATTATAGGATATTTTAATCCTCTTTTACGTTTTTCATGGCATAATTTTGTAACATTTTTCAAAACTCTTTCAAAATTTGAACCTACTCTATATTGTTCATATGTTTTCTTAGATACACCATCGAAAGAAATATTCATAGCATATAATCCTGAATTTAATACATCATCAACACTAAATTTATCAAATAATAATGCATTGGTAGGCATCCTAATCTGAGTACCTTTTGATGAAGCATATTTAATCATCTTAAATACATCTTTATTAACTAATGGTTCTCCAGAATTACCAATAATCATTCTTTTTATTTTTATAGGATAATTATCAATAATATATTTAAATTGTTTCAAAGTCATTGATCCTTTTTTTCTTGCCATTGTTTTATTTGAACATAAAGGACACCTGAGGTTACATATACTTGTAGGCTCAATCATTAAGTCTTCAGGATACATTATTAATTTAGGATATTTTAGTAGTGTATTTTTTAGATAAATAGAGAAGATCCTTTTTAAAGTTCCTCTAAATCCTCTGTCTTTAACACTCTGAACGAAATTATTAACAGTTTTTGTCATCTTGACATTAGGATTTTATAATAATATAAAAACATTTCTCTTTGATTTATATTAATGTTAAATACTTTAAGAAAAATTTATAAACAATTAAAAACAACCATATAAAAATGAAAATCTCTATAAAAAAACAAGATTATTTTTTTTATTTTCTGATTTTATGTATGTTTATTATATATCTTATTTTAATTTTTAACTCTTCATATGTTGGTTATTCAGATTGTGCAAGTAATTCTGTTGTTGCAAAGAACTTAATTAGTAATAATGGATTTAAAGTAGATGCAGTGCATTACTTTTTTGTAAAATACCCTAGTTTACCTAGGCCTGAAGATACATGGCCTTTATTACAACCTATTTTTATAGGAATATCTTATCTTTTATTTGGTGTAGGCGTTGTCTCTGCAAAGATACCAAATTTATTGTTTTTTCTCATACTTTCAATTTTGACTTATCATATTTCTTTAAATTTATTTAATAGAAAAGTTGCTTACATAGCTGGTTTTTTAATACTATTTAATCCTTATTATCTCTTTTCACATTATATCCTTTTCCCGTATAATGATCTTGGGTTTACTTTACTTTTGTTATCTTCTTTTTATTTTTTTCATAAATCAATTATTTTTATTAATCATAATAAAAAAAGATTTTATAAATATTTGTTCTTAACTAGTATATTTGCCACTTTGTCATTTTTACAAAAACAGCCAGGATTATTGTTGTTTATTATAATTCCTTTTTATTTATTTATTTTTAATTTTAAAAATTATTCAAAATCTATTTATAAATTCAGAAAAAATTATTTTTATGGTTCTATAATTTTTACAATAAAATCTATAAGTATTTATCTTGTTCTTCCATTTATTGCATATATTTTAATTAAAATAAGAGAAGTATTAATAAAGGGTTATTTGGGTGCATATCCCTATGTAATATATGTTGATAGATTTACAAATGTATTTTCAAATCCTATAATGATATTTTATGATAATTTGCCCAATCTTAAATTGGCTTATTTAAATTTCCCAATTTATTTTCAAACATTATTAATCCAAATTAAAGAATGGTTGATTAATCCTCCATCAATATTATTTTTTTCTTTTTATTTAATTTATTTTTTTTATATTAAAGGAAAATCAAAAAAAATAATGGATTTTTCAAATACATTTTTCAATATTTCATTTATTTTCTTTTTACTTCATTCAATAGCTATTGTTTTTCTTTATGTATATGAGTATAGATATTTTAGTATTTATATTCCTTATATTTGTATCTTAGCAGCTAAAATAGCTTATGACCTATATAATTCGATATATAAATTAATTATGAATAAAGCAAGTCTTTTTAATAAGAAAAAGCTTATTAAAAAAATATATTGTTTTTGTTTACTTTTTTTAGTTTTGTCCTTTTTAATATCTTCTCTTTTTATTTCTCTGCCACGTATTAATAATTATTTGGATAAAAATGAAATTTTAGAATTACATAAATTTGTTGATGAAAAATTACCAGAAAATTCTGTAATTTTATCTAGGAATGAATTTGCATTGAGTTTTTATACAAATCAAAAGGTAATAGGTTTTCCTTTATTAGATTATAATCAATTAATTGATTTAGTTAAACATTATAATATAACTCATATTATAACTACTCCTATATACATAGAATTTTATACAGATTCAAAAATTTTATCACTTATAAAAGGAAAGGAAATTAATGGTTTCAAAAAGATTCATGAAATGCATAATGTGTATATAAGTTCAAAAGATTTAGATAGATCCAAAAAGGAAATTTTTATCTATGAAATTGAAGATTCATCTATATTTTTGGAATAGAACAAGTTCAACCCACAAATTTACAAGTCTTATTAATACTTTAATAATATTTAGTATATTAAAGAAAGTTGAACTACCATAAACTCTTGGATAATGGTGTACTGGTACATTTGTTATATTAAATCCTGCATTTTGTATTTTTTTCATCATTTCAAGACAAATAACACCTGTATTTGAACGCAATTTAACTTTATCAAAAACACCACGTCTTATTAATCTAAAATCACAATCAACATCTTTAACTTTAAGATTAAATACTAGTTTTACAAAATGATTGTATAAGGAACCAAGAACACATCTTGATAAATTATCTGCTCTATATAATTTGTAACCATTTACAACATCTATTCCTTTAACCATATAATTAATAAGAATTTTTAGTTCTGTTACATTATATTGAGCATCTCCATCTGTATAAAAAATAAGATCTTTTGTTGCTGTTTTAAAACCCGATTTTAAAACACCACCATATCCTTTATTTTTTTTATGATGTATTACCTTAACTTCTTTGTATTTCTTAGAAAGTTGAT
Organism: Candidatus Woesearchaeota archaeon; assembly: GCA_964012725.1. Taxonomy (GTDB): domain Archaea; phylum Nanobdellota; class Nanobdellia; order Woesearchaeales; family CAXGTL01; genus CAXGTL01. Next base: position 9,377 of record CAXGTL010000011.1, on the reverse strand, counting down.
CACCAATTTTACCACAATTATCAGGACTACAGTCATCAATGATTATGATTTCAAAATCATTTGTAATTTCTTTTAATATTTTTCTTGTTTGTTCAACTATTTTTCCAATAGTTCTTTCATCATTATATGCGGGGAAAAAAGCACTAATGCTCTCTTGTATTTTCATTATTTCTTTAAAAAGTATATCTTTCATTTATAAATATATATATTGTCTATTGTAACTATCAAATAATAGTGGTGCTTCTTTTTAATATATCATTATATATCTATTATAGATAAATTTAAAAAGATAACATTTATTCAGTAATTAATCATGACTACTAGCAAGTTTTCAATATTTGGAATCTTTTTATGCGGTTTAATAATGGCAAGCGGACAATTGTTTCTTAAATTAGGTTCTAAAGATTTATCTTTTAGTTTTGAAATTATTAAAAATTACCATCTTTTATTAGGGATTCTTTTTTATGTGATTGCAGCAATATTATTGATTATTTCTTTAAAATTTGGTGAATTATCTGTTTTATATCCTATTTTATCATTAAGTTTTGTTTGGACAACAATATTATCATTCACTATTCTTAATGAATCAATTAATCTATTTAAGATAATAGCAATTCTTTTTATTGTTTTTGGGGTTTCATTAATTAGTAAAGATTCAAAAACAAAAAAGAAAAATAAATACACAATAATTGAAAATACAAATGTACTAAAATAAAAATTAAATATGAAGATATTAAATACTAAAATAAAAAACAAATAAAAAATAAAAAATAAAAAATGAATACACCAATTTTTGCAATAATAGGAGTAATAATCTTAACATTTATAGATTCATTAGCTTCCCTTATATTAAAATTAGGTTCTAAACATCTTAGATTAAAACTTAAAGCAATTCTAAAAAATCATTTAATCTTTATTGGTATATTTTTATATGGATTTACAGCGGTACTTTATACAATTGCATTAAAATTTGGAGAATTAAGCACATTATTCCCAATTACATCTTTAACTTATATGTGGGTTACAATTTTATCTAAAAAATATTTAAGAGAACCAATTAACAATTCAAAAGTATTTGGTGTTTTGTTTATAGTATTGGGTGTAATTTTTATTGGATTGGGTGGATAATAGATAATAAATAGGTGGATAATGAATAATCAAACTCATAATAAAACAAAAATTTGGTTTGAAAATCAAGCAGAGGATTATATTAAACAAAAATATAGATATACAGGTATAAGAAGAATACAGGTATTACAAAAATATATTTTTGGTAAAGTTCTTGAATTGGGTTCAAGTGAAAAATTAACTCCTTTATTACATAAAAATTCTAAATCATCAATAATATTAGATATATCTTTTAATATTTTGAAAAAAACAACAATAACAAAAAATTCATTTCTAATAAATGGAGATGGAACTAAACTTCCATTTAAATCTAATTCTTTTGATACTATTATTTGTTCAGAAACAATATATTATTTTGATAAGCCTATTGAATTTATTAAAGAAGCTAAAAGAGTACTTAAGAAAAATGGAACTCTTCTAGTTGTAAATTTAAATCCATTTTGGTTTTTTACAATGTCTATTTGGGTTTTATTAGGTTTGGTTAATAAAGATGATTGTAATTATGTGAAAAATAAGATTCCATATGCTAAGAAGGTTAAAAAATGGATGAGGAAAGAAAAATTTAAAAATATAGACATTAAAGGATTTTGTGTGATCCCTCTAAAACATTTCGAGATTTTAGATAAAACCCCTTTACAAATGTTTGGTTTTATAAAACTCATAAAAGGAAGAAAATAAGATAAATAAAAAGCGTATGTGTATAGTGCATATAGTGCCGAACTATACACATACTAAAAAGCACAATATTTATAAACATCGTGTTCTTTTCTCTATAAATGATTTTTGACAAATTTAAAAATACAAAAGTCCTTATAACTGGTGGATTAGGTTTTATAGGCAGTAATCTTGCAAAAGAACTTGTAAATTTAGGTGCAGATGTTACAATTATAGATTCTTTAATTCCTGATATGGGTGGAAATTTATTTAATATTTCAGAAATTAAAGATAAAGTACAATTATTTATTAAAGATCTAAGGGATTTTGATGTTATTAGCAAATTAGTTAAAGATAAAGATTATATTTTTAATCTTGCAGGTCATTTAAGCCATGTAGTAAGTATGAGTCATCCTATATTAGACATGGAACTTAACTGTAAAAGTCAATTATTTTTATTAGAAGCATGTAGAAAGTTTAATCCATCAGTAAAGATTATTTTTACAGGTACAAGAGCACAGTATGGAAGACCATTATACCTTCCTGTTGATGAAAAACACCCTCTTAATTCTACTGATATTAATGGCATAAATAAAACTGCAGCTGAAAGTTATCATCTATTATATTCAAAAACATATGGAATTCATATTTCTTCTTTGAGATTAACAAATACATATGGTCCAGGACATTTAATGAATCACAATAAACAAGGATTTATGGGTTGGTTTATTAGAAAAGCAATTGATAATGAAGAAATTACTATTTATGGAGATGGTAAACAAATTAGAGATTTTAATTATGTTGATGATGTTGTTAATGCTTTATTAATGACAATTGGTCATAAAAATTCAAATTGTGAAATTTTCAATTTAGGATGTAATGAAAGAATTAGTGTTTATGATTTTGCAGATAATGTAATAAAATTAAGTAATTCTGGAAAATTAGAAATAATACCTTTTCCAAAAGAAAAGAAAAAGATAGAAGTAGGCGATTTCTATAATGATATTTCTAAGATTAAAGAAAAAATAGGATGGGAACCTAAAATAAACCTAAAACAAGGTTTAACTAAAACATTAGATTATTATAAAAAGTATAAGGATATGTATTGGTGAATAATATGCAATTATTTAATTATTGATAATATTAAATCATTGGTAATTGACTAATTGAGTAAAGAATTACAGACAGATACTACATAACCACAATTTTTATAAATAAACCTATATACTATTTCCAATTAACAAAGAAAGAGTATATTAAAAGGGGGATAAAATGGTTTCATATTTTAACTTTGATAGGGAATATCATAAAATAAAAGAAGAAATTAATATTGCTATTGATACAGTATTTAATAGTTCTAGATTTATATTAGGTAATCAAGTTAAAGGATTTGAAAAAGAATTTGCTTCTTATATAAATACAAATTCTTGCGTTGGAGTTGGTTCAGGAACAGAGGCTTTACATTTATCATTAGTTGCTTTAGGAATAAAACAAGGAGACGAAGTAATTACAGTACCAAATACTGCAGTTCCAACAGTTAATGCTATTTCTTTTGCCAATGCCAAGCCTATTTTTGTAGATATTGATGAATCAACTTACAATATTGATCCTGAAAAGATTAAGGATAAAATAACAGAAAAAACAAAAGCAATTATACCTGTTCATTTATATGGTCATCCATGCGATATGGATCCTATATTGGAGATTGCAAAAAAGTATAATTTAAAAGTTATTGAAGATTGTGCCCAAGCTCATGGTACTTTATATAAAAATAAGAAAGTTGGAACTTTTGGCGATATTGGGTGTTTTAGTTTTTATCCTACTAAAAATTTAGGAGCTTATGGTGATGCTGGAGCAATTGTTACTAATAATAATGAATTATCTGAGAAAGTTAAACTTTTAAGGAATTATGGACAAACATCAAGATATAAACATGACATTTTGGGTTTTAATTCAAGACTAGATGAAATACAAGCTGCAATTTTAAGAGTTAAATTAAAATATTTAAATAAATATAATGAAATGAGAAGAAATACTGCAATTTATTATAACAAACTTTTCACAGAGAATAAAAATAATATAATGACTCCTTACGAAGCAAACTATGCAAAACATGTTTATCATCTTTATGTAATTAGAACTAAGAATAGAAATAAATTAATGGATTATTTAACATCTAAATCAATACAAACATTAATTCATTATCCTATTCCAATTCATTTACAGAATGCCTATTCTTTTTTAAATATTAAGAAAGGTTCATATCCTATTTCTGAAAGAGTTTCAAATGAGGTTATGTCTTTACCTATATATCCTTTTATTAAAGAAGAAGAAACAAAAGAAGTTGCAGATAATATTATTTATTTTAAAAATCTTAAGGAGGGTGATTAAAATTAAAGGATTAATCTTAGCAGGAGGTCTAGGTACAAGACTTAGACCAATAAGTCATACAGGACCAAAACAATTGGTTCCAATTGCAAATAAACCTGTATTGCATTATTGTATGGAAGATTTTAAAAAAGCAGGAATCGATGAAATAGGAATCATTGTTGGTTATACTAAAGAAAGAATTAAAAAAATAGTAGATTCTTTAGGCGATGGTTCAAAATGGGGCGTTAAAATTACATATATTGAACAAGATGCTCCGAGAGGATTAGCCCATGCAGTTTGGATAGCAAAAGATTTTCTTAATAATGAAAATTTTGTTGTTTATTTAGGGGACAATCTTTTAAAAAATGGAATTAAGAATATTGTTGATGATTTTAAAAATTCAGATTGCGATATTAGTTTATTTTTAGCAGCAGTAGATAATCCTAGTAGGTACGGCGTTGCAGTTTTGAATGAAAATCATGAAGTTATAGATGTTGAAGAAAAACCAGAAAATCCAAAAACAAATTTAGCAATTGTAGGAGTTTATTTATTTAAGCCAAATATTTTTGATGCTATCAAAAATGTAAAACCTGGAAAAAAAGGGGAACTTCAGATTACAGATGCAATTTATGAATTTGTTAAGGACTCAACTAAAAAGGTTACAGGTTCAATTGTAAAAGGATGGTGGGACGATACTGGTACAACAGATGCAGTTTTAAGGGCAAATCATTTAATTTTGATAGATTTAGAATCAGACAATAAAGCTAAAATTGAGAAAGACGTAAAAATAATAGGAAATGTGAAAATTGGACAGAATACAATTATTCGAAAAGGTTCTGTTATTAAAGGCCCACTTATAATTGGTGAAAATTGTTTAATTGGGCCAGACACTTATATTGGACCTTATACCTCTATAGGAAACGATGTTAAAGTTATTGGAGGGGAGATAGAAGCATCAGTTGTTTTAGACAATGCTCATATAGAATTTAAAAATAAAATTGTAGATAGTTTAATTGGAAAACATTCAATCATAAAATCTAAAAATATTTTGCCTAAAGGACATAGATTAATAATGGGCGAAAATTCGGAAATTAATTTTTAAATTATAACAAACTATTTAACAAATTTAATTGAGGTGAAAAATATGAAAATTTTAGTTACTGGTGGAGCAGGTTTTATAGGTAGTAATTTTATAAGGTATACATTACAAAATTATCCTGAATATGAGATCATTAATATTGATAAATTAACTTATTGTGGAAATCTGGATAATCTTAAAGAAATTGAAAATCATCCTAATTATAAGTTTGTGCAAGGAGATATCTGTGATGAACAAGTAGTTAATGATATAATGCAAAATGTTGATATTGTTGTTCATTTTGCTGCTGAAAGTCATGTTGATAATTCAATAAAGGATCCATTTATTTTCACTAAAACAAATGTTATTGGAACACATATATTGCTGGAAGCTGCAAGAAAGAATAATATAAAGAGATTTTTACATATAAGTACAGACGAGGTTTATGGCAGTTTAAAAAGTGATAGCCAATCATCTGTAGAAACTGATAATTTGGACCCTAGAAGTCCTTATTCTGCGTCAAAAGCAGCAGCAGAACATATTGTGAGAGCTTATTTTGAAACTTACAAATTACCAGTTGTTATAACAAGAAGTTCTAATAATTATGGACCATATCAATATCCTGAAAAACTTATTCCTTTATTTACAACTAACTTAATAGATGGAAAAAAAGTTCCTCTGATGTGGAGTGATGATAATCCTGGAATGAATATAAGAGATTGGCTTCATGTTATAGATAACTGCCGTGCATTCCATATTGTTTTAGAAAAAGGTGAACTAGGAGAAATATATAATGTTGCAGGAGAAAATGAACGTACTAATCTAAAGATAACAAGAGGCATATTATCTAATTTCAATTATGGTGATGAGATGATTCAAAGAGTAGAACATAGAAAAGGACATGATTTTAGATATTCTGTAAATTGTGATAAATTAAAAAAATTAGGTTTTGTACATAAGTATAAAGATTTTGAATCTGGTTTAAAACAAACAGTTCAATGGTATAAAGATAATGATCAATGGTGGAGGAAACTTAAGAAATTTTAATTCAAGAGATTCTTATAGAATTTAATATAACTTAATAACATCCTTAAATATATTGTTCAATTTTTTTCCAACAACAGAACCAATCAAATTCTTAACACCATATTTATATGCCTCATTTGCAATCTTTTTTCTAAACTTAGAATCATTAAGCATTTTCATAATACCTTTTTTTAAAGAGAAAAGATTAGCATCACAAAAATAAGCACTATGACCATCAACTAAATAATCATTAGCACCACCACGATCTTTAATAGTAAGTACAGGACATTTATACAAAACAGCTTCTGCCCAGACTCTTCCAAAAGGTTCTAATAAAATATTAGGATATGCTAAAAAATCAGCTTTTTTATAAAAATTCTTCATTTCATTTAAAGAAACTTTTCCAGTAATATGTACATTTTTTTTCATAAAAGGTTTATATGCTGAATAATCAACATATGGATGAACTTTACCTATAATAAAAACTTCGACATCATCAACAAGACCATCAACATTAAGTTCATCAAAAGCTTTTAAAAAAACTAATGCTCCTTTCTCAGGAAACAATCCTCCTGCTAATATAATCTTTTTTTTCTTTGACTTATTAAAATGTGAAATAACATCAAGATTCATATTCAAATCAACATCACCAATAGTCTTTGAATCATTACCATAACCTTTATCATAATATTTTCTACCATTACTTTGCTTTAAAAAATCATCGTCAATTGGTTGTTGACAAACATATATCTTGTTTTTAACACCATTCTTAATTAATATATTTTTTAGTGTTGATCCGACTGCAATAACAGCATCAGCTTTATTCAAACAATAAATTCTTTTTTTAATTTTAAAAAATCTAATAGGAGCACTTAATATAAGTTTTATTTTTCTTAAAAAATTATTTCTAAGACCTTTCTCACTTAAAATAGAACACTTAATAATTTTTACAAAAGAACATTTTGTACACACTTTCCCAAATCCTGTTTTATTGGGCATATAATGAAATCCTCTACCACATGTTATCAAACCATTTACAGTGACAATTAATGGAACTTTATACTTTTTAGAAATTCTAAGCACAGAATACATATTAACAATATTATGATGAAGTATTAAATCAGGTTTCCTTCCTTTTTCTTTTTTCCTCCATTCTTCTTTATCACCACCAATAGCTTTCTTTAAATCTTTAACACTTGTAAAAGAAAGACATTCATGTCCAGCTAAATTAAGATATTTCTTAGTAATTAAACTACTTTTAACTCCTCCACCTTTTAATCCTAAATTTTTCGAATATAAATATATTAACATCTTAATTACCCTACCACCTATTAGATCAAATTAATTATAAACTATTAACTCTTTTTTTCCAAAACTAAATGTAAAGGAAAGAAATAAGGTTTTCCTGCCATATCTTTAAATGTAAATCTTTTAACATATCTACAATTATCAGGGTCTTGCAAAAATACAGTCTTTATTTTAAACCCAGATCTTTTCAATATAATTGCCATTTCTTTTCTTTGTTTTTTCTTCATCATATATGGATGAAATTCAAGAAATATTATTAAATTTTTATTATTTGATAATACTTTTTGTGCACCTTTAATCATTTGATATTCATATCCTTCGATATCAGTTCTAATAAAATTAACTTTTTTGTTTGCAAATAGTGAATCAAGTGTTTTGATTTTCACTGGAATTTCTTTTAAAACATCAGATGTTGTAGTTTTTTTATCATTTTGGAATCGACTTAAGTTCCATTTTTTTGACATTAAGAAAGTCATTTCTCCATTTTTATCACTAACTCCCATATTAAGTAATTTTACATTTTTCATAGAATTAATTTTTACATTCTTTTTTAGATATTTTACAGATAAAGGATTAGGTTCTATTGCATAAATTTTACCAGTATTTCCAAGAATAATATGTTCTTGTAAAACAAAATATCCTATATTTGCTCCTACTTCTACAACATGCATTCCTTTTTTAAGAATTTTTTTCATTATGTCAACACAATGAGGTTCTCTTATTCCATGAATCATTAAATCTCTTGACAATCCTTTATCTTCTGTAGGTAAAACCATTTTCTTACCTAAAACATCTTTAATTATTTCTTTTTTACCTTTAACTTTATTTCTATACTCTATATCTCCTTTATCCTTAATAAATAGTCTAGAAATTTCTCTTTTAGGTATAGAAAAAAACCTTTTTATTGTAAACATAAAGTAACCTACAAAGATCCTAAGATCATCTTTAAGATAAAATACCATATTTTTTTTAACTTCTTTTAATGACATTGTTTTTTCCTATTAATTTACAAGTTATTTTTTTATTTATTTTACTTACTTTATCTTATTTATTGTAACAATGAATAACTAATCTACCACTCTTATTTTTTATATCTTCAAGCTGTTTTTCATTTAAATCAGCATGGCTCCAGGTTTTTTCAACTAATCCTTTTGGAAAGAAATCTGGCCAAAATATTATTCCTCTTTTAGCATTCCGCAACCAGTTTCTAAAAAAGATTAATTTACCCCATTTTTTTAATTGAGTTGTTCTTATTGAAGAATCAAATAATCCATATTTTACTAAAATTTTAAGATGATGATTTCTAAAACTAAATCCTGGGAACCTCCACCCAATCATTTTTATTCCATTATCTGCAAAAATCTTAATTGTTTTTTTAATAATTGTACGTGCTTGATTATAATTAAGTTTTGCAAAATCTTCATGATGGTAACCATGCCCACCAATAATATGTCCTAATTTTGCAATTTGTTTGATTTTAGAAGGATGTTTTTCAACCATTTCTCCGCTAATATAAAACTCTCCAATTATTTTATTTTTACTAAGAAGTTTAGCAAATTCAAGAGCAGAATCAATATTTTTTTCAACATCCATTGTAAATTTTTGTTTTTGAGATAAGTTTGTTTGACCTTTTAAATTATAATTAATAAGATTGTTATATGTTATGCTAATTCTTGTTTTTTTTGTATCAATTAACAATTTTTCATTTAAATGTCTATAAAACACTTTTATATATTTATTAGCTGCATTTTCCCATGCACCAGCTCTTTCTACAAACCATTTTCTACTTTCTTTACCTAATTTTGTCTGAAGT
>CAXGTL010000010.1:0-35178 GCA_964012725.1 Candidatus Woesearchaeota archaeon | reverse complement strand
CTCATATTTTCTCCAACCTCAATCTTATTACTACCAACTCCATACACATACAAACCTTCATCTGTCTCAATTGGAATAACTTCTCCGTTCTCATCTTCTAAAAATATACAAAACTCATTTCCAACACCAATGTCTGACTTAATTTCTTCATAACTTTTGGTTGATAATGCTTGAAGCTCTTCTTCACTTACTTGGTTTTCTTCAATAATACCAAAGTTTTCTGAATCAAGAGTATTGACTAAATATTCTGCTTCATTATTCAGATCAGACACATCTGCAGGTTGAGCAGTAAACATCATCACACCAAAAAATATAACAAGCATTCCCATGAACAGCATTATACCAATCATTAAATCAATTGATAATGTCTGTGCTTTCTTGTGAGTCCAGACTCTCTTGTTAGTCTGTCCTTTCTTATTAGTTCGTACTTTTGTGTTATTGTTAATATGTTTCATTAAAACATACCTCCAAACAATGCTCCTAAAACACTAATAAATAATTGATGAGATAATAAAGATCCAATCATAAAAACAGGAATATATTTTAGTCCTGCTTTCATTTCTCCTTTACTAATAATTGCAACTATTAATGATGAAAAAAATGATGTAATAATAAGTGAAGCTCTTGAAAAAGTTTCAAAGTCTGCTGGTTCAATTGCAATAGTATCAAATTGAATAGGTAAGTTAGTAGCAGACACACCAGCTGACTGCAAATTTGTTACAAACTTAGCAATAATCATTAAAAGGTTTTGTGATAAAGCAAATAATCCAGGAGCAATAAAAATAACAATCACAGTTATGAAAATCATAAAAGTAAATGCATTTGTTGCCATCCTTTTCTTAAGATCGTTTGTTTTTCTAATATCTTCAACAACTTTATCAATTATAGAAGCAATCTCTGAACCAGACTTCATACCCTCAACAATTAATTTTAAAGATCTGTTCAAAGTTGGAGAATCATATTTTGTAGAAAAATCATCTAAAGCATTTTCAATATCTTTCCCTGTCAAAACTTGTTTAGCTGCAATCTTGATTTCAGATGCTAAAACACCAAACTCAGGTTTAACAGATCTCCACAAAGATTTATCAGTAGTCATACCAGTTCTAAGATTCTCTGAAAAAACAGTTAAAAAATCAGGAAGAACCTTTTCTATTTGTTTTGTTCTGTTATAAATTTTATAATCAAAATAAAAATAAACAAGAGCCATTATTAAAAAAGCAATTGCTAAATGAATTGCAAACCACCCAACAAACACAGTGATAAACATGAATAAAGCATTTGTAGCAAATGTACTTATCTTAGACCATAATAAAACAAATACAATTAAAGTAAGAATTGAACTTAACCAAAACAATCCTCCAAACAAAACATAAGGAATTTGATAAATGCCTGCCCTTTGTAAATAATCTCTGATTTTTGGCCTAGCTTTCTCTGGCAAAAATGCTTTTCCAAACTTTTTCAAAAATTCCTTTTTCTTATCTCTTTTCATTTAAATCTCCGATTTATGCAAATTTTAGATTTGCATGCTTGAAAATTTGTTAATTTTCATTGTCAATGAATTTCAAAATTCTTTAAATTTTGAATTTTCATTATAAATTAACTGCAGGCCTCGCTCCCCTAAATAATGCTATAAAAAATAATTGAATCCCTACTAACATTGCTCCAATAACATAAAATATAATACCAGGAACTTTAATATTAATAAAACTTGAAATCACAACAAACATTGTTAATCCCAATGAAGGAAAAATAATTGCTGCTACTAAATAAAACAAAATAAGAGAATTAAGTTTTTTACCATATTTCTCTATCTCAATTATATATTCAGAACTAATTTGTTCTAAAATAGCGTCCATAGACTTAGTAATGTCTGTTCCTGTTTTAATTGAATTAGATAATTCCCATAAAATTCTTGTCAAACCTTTGCAAGGATTATATTTAATTGCTCTATCAACTGCATTTTCAATTGAACTTCCAAAGTTAATATCTTGTACAATATCATTGAATGCTTTTCCTGCTTCTCCATATGATTTTGAAACACCAATCATAGACAAAAATAATGGAGCACCAGATTCAAGCTTAATAAGAAGATACCTTCCTGCAAACAAAAGATTTCTATTAATATCTTTTTCTCTTTTTTTGATAAGTGATTTAGGATAATTACCAAAGAACCAAAAACCACCACAGAAAGCTACAATTAATACAGGAATAGCAATCTTAATACCTAAAACAAAAAATCCAATAAAAGCAAAAAATATAGAAACAAAAAGTGATTGCATCATAATCTTTTTTGCATATTTTTCAATTGTAAAATCTAATCTAGCAGAAACTAGGTCATGCTCTAATTTAGGGAATACTTTCTTTACTAAATGAACAACATTACTCAATAAATTTCCACCCCTTTTACTACTTTGTTAGGAATTTGCATTCCTTTTACTTATTTTAAATGCTTAGTATAATACTCAGCAAATATTAATCCTATTTTATGAATATCTGTAATATTTCTTTTAACTAAATCTTTTAATAAAACTTTTTTATCAGCTAAGTCTTTAAACAATTCCTTTTCAGTCATACCAGTATAAAGATTAATAGTCTTCATCATAGATTCTGATTTATTTTTTCTAACCAAAATATCTTTCTGCATATCTAACTGCATCAAAACATTTGGATCCCCTGACTCAGTTGTTTCTGCAATCTGTAATGACCTTCTTGCACCAGTTCTACGATTTCTGTGCTGAACTAGTATAAGATTCAATGCAGGAAGCATTAATTTAGGAATATCAATAGGAGGATTTGTTAAACGAATAACACATTCTTTTGCATTATTTGCATGTATTGTACCATATACTGAATGTCCTGTATGCATTGCTTCAAACAATACTTCTGCTTCTTTTTGTCTTCTAATTTCTCCAACAATAATTCTATCAGGTCTCATTCTTAATGAGTTTACAACTAAGTCAAGCATAGTAACTTCTCCTTTTCCTTCAGGGTTTGCCATCCTAGTTTCCATTGGAACCCAATGAAGTGTGTCTGGAAGCTGAAGTTCACGTGTATCTTCAATACTAATTACTCTTTGATTGGGTGGAAGAAAGTTAGCTACCACATTAAGCATGGAAGTTTTACCAGATCCTGTTCCACCTGCAACTAAGATTGATAATTCGTGCTGCATCCCTAGCCATAGTAAAGCAGCGCCATCATAAGATGTAGTTTTTGCTTTAATGAAATCAGTAATTGTCCATGGTCGAGCTGCAAACTTTCTGATAGTAATTGTGTTACCAAATGAAGATATTGGATTTAAAGTAGCATTAACTCTGTCTCCAGTTTTAAGATGAGCATCCATCAAAGGTTGAAGAACAGTTATTTGTTTACCAACATCTTTTCCAATCATTGTTGAATAATGTCTAATTTGATCTTCTGATTTAAGATAAATATTTGTTTTTAACCATCCATGTCTTTTATGATAAACCCAGATAGGATCTTTTGCACTATTAATAACCAATTCTTCAAGATTAGGATCTCTTAAAAGAATTTCCACATTTCCCAGACCGATATTTTGTTGAACAACGTATGTTGTTAACAATCTCAATGTTTTGTCATCAATTTTAGGAAAATATTTTTGAATCAAGATTTTAATTTCTTGTTTAAACTTTTTTTCTACATCTTTAACTCCTTCTGGACCACCTAACTCAGTTTTACCAAGATTTAATGATGAAATAAAATCTTCCCTTACCCTTTTTAAAACTAAATTAGTTGCTTTTGAAATATTTAATATAGAAATAAGGTATGTAGGAACAAACTCAGTTACATATTTAACAATTTTAACATTAACAATCATCTCGTCTAATTTTGTTTCATATGTTTCTAATAATCTTCCTGCTTCTGCCATTTTTCATTACACTCTTGCTTGATCTTTTTTCATATTTATTTCTTGTAAAAGAAGTTGAGTTTCTTCATCTTCAGGATCTAGTTCAAGTATAGTATGAACTTCTTGTAAAGCACTACCATAATTTTTTTGACCCATATATCTTCTTAATCTTTGTTTTTTAGCATTAATTAATCTATTAGTAATTGAACCTCTAAACTTATTTTTTCTTAGTTCCCTAACTTCAACTAATTTTTCTTCAATAAGTCTATTCCTTGGTTCTAATCTTTGAAGCCTTTCCAATGCTTGTGTTGCAGTTACAAAATCACCTTCTTTAATATTTTTCATTGCAGCTTTGTAAAGTTTTTTAGTTTTTCTTAATTTAAACAATTTATCTATTTTTGCTCTTTCTTCTTCTTCAGTCTCTAAAGTAGTTTCATCCCTTTTTTTAGGTATTTCTTCAGGAAGAACAAACCTAGGAGATTCTTTAGCTTCTAATTTTCCAGGTTGTTTAGCTTTTAACTTTAAAGCAAGCATTTGTTCTCTTGAATATGCTTTTGTAACATATTTTTCATATTCTAATTTTACATACTTAACAAGTTTAACAAAACCATAACATTTTTTTTCAGTAGATTCATAATTTTGGTTTATATAATTCAAAGTAAACCTTAAACCCTTCATATCATTGTTATTATAATATTTTCTTAAGTTAATTGCTGCATGGTAGAACCTATGAATTTCGAATATTCTAGAAATTTCTTGTTTTAATAAGAATTTTTTACTTACTAAACCAACAGGTAATTCATTGTACAATGAATAAATGCTATTATAGATTTGGTCTATCATTGAAAACTGTTGACTATCAACAATTTCGTGAGCAGTTACCATTAAATCAAGCAATTTTAAATATCTATTTTTGACATAAGGATTTAGTTCTCCTAGTTCAATAAAATCACTTCCAGATACAACATCATAATAAAGTTGATAAACTTTTGTCCTGATTTCAATCTTTTTAGGATCAAAACCATGAGGGAAATGATTATAGAGGCTAACTGCTTTTTCATATAAATCATAAGCAACATCATAATCTTTGTTTTTGTGTGCTGTCTTAGATTTCTGAATCAAGCTAAGTATTTCTGTTGAACCTGATTTAATTGATCTAACTGAAACATATTCTTTCAACTCAATCAATTGTTTATAAGATTTTAATAACATCTGTTGAGCAACATGATATTCATGAGAAAAAGCTTTTGGCATTTTTTCAAATATAGCTTTTGCTTCATTAAATGATTTCACACCATTTTCAATATCATTTTTCTTCATATAATCATTAGCATACTTTAATAACTGCTTTATTGTGTTTATTTTTTCAATAACATCTGATTTAAGTATAGACTTTTTGTCAACCATTAACTGTCTGTATATGTTAATCATTTTTTCCTGTATATCTAATTTTTTAGTAAGATACCCTGGAGGTAATGATGAATAAACTTTTTTTAGTTTAGTATAAACATCTATTGCTTTTTCAACATTTCTTTGTGCAATAAATGCTTCTATTTGGTTAACTAAAACAAGAATTTCTTTTGTTTTCAGTTCCATGTTTTTATTATTGATTTTAGTAGTAATTGTTGACAATTTTTGAAAAAACTTAAGTATATTTTCTGCTAATTTAGTTTTTTCACTAAAAAAACCACTTGGCAAAGAATCATATACACTTTTTACTTCATTATATACTTGGACTGCATTATCAATATCTTTCTTTTTAATTAAACCATTACCTTGTTTAAGAAGTTTATTTATGTCAACTGTTCCTTGTTTAATTTTTTCTAGTCCTTGCCTTTGTAATGAAATTGATAATTCATTATTTATGTGAATAAGTTCATTTTCAATCTTGTTCTTTCTTTGAAGAAAAACAACTGGCAATGAATCATATGATCTTTTTATTTGAGAATAAATTTTTTTTGCAGAAGAAAGATTACCATCACTAATTAAAGCTTTTACTTGAGATATTAACCCATTTATATCTTCTTGTTCAGGAGTTGTTAATTCTTTTCCAACCATGTCAAGACTAGGTTCCATTATTTGTTTTTCTTGTGGAGGTACTGTATCATGACCATTATCTTTTGAAACTTTATCATTTTTTTCAGAAAACAATCCATCATGTTTATCATCTTTTGTTTGTTTAATTTCTAAGTATGGAGTTGTTAAACTATACTTAGTTGTAACAAGGTCTTGTTCTTCTAAGATGTTTGACCAGTTTTCAATAGTAGACACATCTGTACCAAGCTGTCTAGCTGCATCTTCAACAGAAATTCTTTTTCTTCTTTCTAATAAGTCTATAAGCGCATCAACATCAGTTAATGTCACTCCCTCTTTTTTTCCCATATCTAATCACCTATCTATGATAATAATAAATAAAACATAAGTTCCAGTCAAAATATCCGTCTGTGCCGTGTATGCCTATGTTTGTTTGGCAAACATGGCATGGCCAGGCGTAGTTTTACGAATGAAATGAGTAAAACGAAGTAGGATTTTTGTATGGAACTTCCCTACACTACCCTTTATATATATGAGAACTCTTTATAAAGTTTACGTTTTTCATATAGTAAATCATATATAAACAGAAATAAAACCAAAACACTAATATACCATATATATATACAAGTATTAAATATGAACAAAATACATGAAAAACTTACAGAACTAACAAATCACAAAAACATTATTCTAACAAATAGAGGCAACACTGCAATCAGGCTTGCTTTAAAACAAGTTAAAAAGCTAAACAAGGATAATGATAGAAAAATGATTCTAATCCAAGACCAAGGTGGTTGGATGTCATATCACAAGTTTACAGAGAAGTTAAAATTGCAGAAATTTGACCTAAAAACAACATTTGGAGTAATTTCTGGTTACCAGCTAGAAAAAGCTTTGAAAAGGTATAATAATTTTGCAGCTCTGATTTACCAAAACCCTGCTGGTTATTATGCAGACCAACCATATAAAGAAATATACGAAGTTTGTAAAAAATATAATATTATATGTATCCTAGATATTACAGGTTGTATTGGTTTAGACAAGTTCGGTGACTATGCAGATATTCTTGTTTGTAGTTTTGGTGAAAACAAACCACTTAACTTAGGATATGGCGGTTTTCTTAGTTTTAAGGATGAAAAAATGGCAGAGCAATGTGAATATAAACTTGAAGAACAAAATAAAGAAATTCATGATAAAATAATTAAAAACTTACCTAAAACATTAGACAAATTAGGTGCTAGGTATGGTAAACTTTTCACAGAAGTTGGTAAAATTAAGCAAGACTTAGGAAAGATGAAAATTTTGCACAAAGACAAAAAAGGAATCAATGTTGTTATTATGTACAGAAATGATAAAGATAAACAAAAGATAATTGATTACTGCAAAAAGAACAAGTATGAGTTTACTGAATGTCCACGTTATATTCGAGTGAATGCAAATGCTATTAGTATTGAAGTTAAGAGAATGAGTACTGATTGATTAAAACCTGTTAATTCTATGTAAATAAATATTCTTAAGAATTAAAAACCTTCTCCCAAAACATTTATATATACACAAACTAATAATATAATAATGTCAAAAAAAAGGGGTCAAACAACAACATTCATAATCATAGGCTTAATCATAATCTTATTCATGTCATTATATTTCTACACAACAAACAGGTTCGAAGTCTACCCACAACAAATAAACAGTGCTAACCTTAAAGGCAGGGTCGAGCTTTGTTTAATACAAAACACAGAACTAGCTTTAAATGAATTAGGTCAAAAGAATGGTTATGTGTTTGAACACGATTTTGCACAAAGTATTGTTCAACAAAACTATAAAGTTGACAAAGACTTAATCAAAGATCAATTAAAAAAATATTTAAAACAAACAATACCTGAATGTGTTGATAATTTAGAATATATTAGACAAGAATATAATGTAGATTATGGAGAAAACATTGATTTAGAAATAATTTATAAAGAAGATTCCATTATTATAGAACTAAATTATCCAATTATAATTAGTGATGTATTAGGAACAGAAATCATGCAAATAAGTGAGTTCCAGACAAAGATTCCTGTTAGATTAAACCACATTTTAGAACTAAAACAAATTATAGAATCTGATAAAAACAATTTTATTTCAAACTATTTAGTAACACAAATAAACTTACCTGTTAAACAAAAACAACAATCTTCATCAGACTATGAAAAATCAATAATTGATTTCACAGCAGTACAAAGCAAAAAGATTTTAAAAAATATCAAAATAGAAAATACAGATTATGAAGAAGATGCAAACACTATCATTTGGATCATAACAGACAACATTTATCCAAAAACTAAAGTAGAACTTAATTATAACAGGCTTCCACTTAACTATAATGCACCAGGTTTTTCTTTAAAAAAAGGTTTTAATAAAAAATTATTAAAATATTCTGATAACTTAGAAAAGCAAGCATTTAATTTTGATTATATGATAACTGTACCTGTAAGTGTAAAAATTACTGACGAATTATCATTTAATGGAAAAAATTATGAATTTAATTTTGTAATGCCAATTGATTTAGACTTTAGTTCAAGTACACAAGAAATTGATACAAAAGACTTTACATTAGAAATAAACTCTTTAGAAAGTGATCTAAGTTTTGCAAACATTGGAATACCAAAAGAAATAAAAAATAATGAACAAGTTGTTATTGAAATCTATAATGATGATTATTATACAGTTGCCCTTTATCCAGATGATACAATAATCAGACTTCCAGAAAAATCACAAGAATACAAATTAAAATCTTTATTATACAGAGACTTTAAATTAGCAGGAGGTTATATTTCTGACATAAAACTCACAGACTTATCAACAACAAAATTAAACTTAAATATTATGAAGTTCACAGAATTAAGTCAAAGCTTAGTATTAAGCAGATTAGAGTCTGGTGATTATTTAAATAATGTTACTTATTCTTTTGAATGACCATAATAATAATAATAATAATATAAAAAATAGATTTCCAAACCCCAGAAAACAAAATAACAATAACATTTATAAATACCTTTTCTCTTCTATACTGCAATGGCTAAAAAATGTACAATGTGTGGTGCAGAAGCAAAGTATTGGATTAAAGATACTTCTGATTATTATTGTGAAGAGTGTGCAATAGATTCTTTCGGTGACATTACTGTGCTTGTCAAAGTTGAAGAACAAGCAAAAGCATTGAAAGAAGTTATTAAAGAAAAAATGAATATGAGTGATGAAGAAAAACAAGAACTAAATAAACAAGAAGTTAGTGAAGAAAAAAAAGAATAAAAAACAATATCAACAATAAAAATATTCAATCTACCCATGAAACCAATACATCATCAGTTCTCCAATAAGGCTTTACCTTGGTTCTCTTAATATCAGGATCTCTTTTCATAACTTGATACTCAAGAATACCTTGCCATGCAATCATTGCAGCATTGTCAACATTGTATTGGTTTTCTAAAATAAAACATTTAGCTTCACGATCATAACACATTCTTTTTGTCATGTCTTGCAATAATTTATTACAAGCAACCCCACCGCCTAATAATAATTCATTTTTATCACAATGTGCCATTGCTCTTTCAGTAACTTCTAACAACATTGCAAACACAGTTTCTTGTAATGAAAAACATAAATCTTCTTTATAATATTTACCAGAATCATACTTTTGTTTTAGATTAGTTAGTATTCCAGTGAATGAAACATCCATTCCTTTTACAACGTACGGAATCTCAATCAAGTTTTTACCTTTCAAAGCTAATTCATAGATTTTTGGACCACCTGGAAAACCTAAACCAATGTACCTAGCAAATGTGTCTAAGAAATTGCCAACACCAATATCTAATGTTTCACCAAAGATTCTGTACTTTCCTCCTTCCAAAGCAATTATTTGAGTATTTGCACCTGACGCATATAATAACACAGGATCTTTTGCACCAGTCAATGCTTTTCCAATTGTTAAATGTGCAATGCAATGATTAACACCAACCAATGGAACTTTTAATTTTAATGAAATATATCTTGAAATAAAAGCACCAATCTTTAGCATATGTCCAATACCAGGGCCTTGTGAAAATGAAACTAAATTAATATCTTTCAAAGATAAACCACTTTTATCCAAACATTCTTTAAGCACTTTATCACACCATTCTACATGATGATCAACTACTTCAACTGGTTTCATTCCACCTTCTTTAGTAACAAAACCATGTTTAACATTTGCATAGACTTTTTTATCAGAGTCCATTATAGCAAAACCTAATGTGTGTGCAGTGCTTTCTATTCCTAAGCAGATTAGTTTGTTCATAAACATAGGAATGTGGAATAAGTTTATAAATATTAACATATAATTATCAAATATGCTCTCAACAGAACACATAATAAACGAAATACTTGAATACAATCCAAAAGCTGATGTAAACTTAGTAAGAAAAGCATACACTTTCTCTAAACAAGCACACGAAGGACAAGTAAGAGATTCTGGTGAACCATATTTTGAACATTGTGTTGCAACTGCTGAAATATTAATACAAATGAACCTTGATTCTGCAACAATTGCAGCTGGACTATTACACGACATTCTTGAAGACACAAAAATTAAAGAAAAAGAGTTTCAACAAGAATTTGGTAAAGAAGTTTTAGACTTAGTACAAGGAGTTACAAAGATAAGAAAAATAGATATAGGTGAAACAGAAGAAAGAAAAGCAGCAACTGTTAGAAAAATCTTATTAGCAACTTCTAAAGACATTAGGGTAATATTAATCAAACTAGCAGACAGATTACACAACATGAGAACATTAAAACATAAACAAGAAAAAATACAGAAAAAGATTGCACAAGAAAGTTTAGAAATTTATGCACCAATTGCACACAAACTAGGAATGTATAAAGTAAAATCAGAATTAGAAGACTTATCATTAAGATATTTACATCCTAATATTTATCAAGATATTAAAAAACAAATTGCTGAAAAAAGAATTGAAAGAGATACAAGGTTTAATACAATAATGAGTTTAATCAAAGAAAAACTTAAACAAAAAAATATCCAAGTCACATATATTTATGGAAGAGTAAAAACATTTTATTCAATTTATAAAAAAATTGTAAAAAGAGGATATAAATTTGAAGATATAAGTGATTTAATTGCAATAAGAATAATTACTAAAAATAATGAAGATTGTTACAGAGCTCTGGGAATCCTACATTCAAATTGGAAATATTTACCAAATAAATTCCAAGATTTTATTGCAAACCCAAAACCAAATGGATATCAAAGTATACATACTAAAATTTTGTTTGAAAAAAAACCAGTAGAAGTTCAAATCAGAACAAAAGACATGCACATAGAAGCAGAAGAAGGTATTGCTGCACATTGGCGATACAAAGGAACAGAAAGAGACAAAAAGTTTGATAGAAAGATTGCTTGGTTAAGACAGTTCTTAGATTGGCAAAGAACATCAAAGTCAGCAAAAGATTTGATTGAAACAGTCAAAATTGATCTATTCAAAGACGAAATCATAGTTTTCACACCAAAAGGTGACCCAATTGCATTACCAGAAGAATCTACACCAATAGATTTTGCATATGAGATTCATTCAGGAATAGGAAACAAATGTGCAAGAGCAAAAGTTAACACAAAGTTAGTATCTTTATCCCATAAATTAAGAAGTGGAGACATAGTTGAAATAATGACACAGAACAAAATAAAACCTTCTAGACATTGGTTAACATTTGCAAGAACAAATAATGCAAAAGCTAAGATTCGACAAGCATTAGGTATACAGTTTGATGATAAAAAACAAAAAAAATATGATGATATAAATAAAAAGAAAATAAAAAAACAAATTATTGTTAAAAATGTTAAAGATCCTATTATAAAATTTTCAAGATGTTGTGAAACAACTCCTGGAGAAGAAATAGTTGGTTTTAAAACAAAAGACAAAAAAATTACAATTCATTCAAAGAATTGTCCAAATGTAGATTCTATGTTAAACTTGAAAAGAATTAATGTTCAATGGAAAGAAATAAAGAAAAAAGAAAACATAAAACAATTAATAATTACTGTTCAGGACAGAGTAGGGTTATTAGCAGATATTCTCAATGTAATTTCTGCTGCAAAGCTTAGCATTAAATCATTAAACACAGAACCTAAGAGACAGAATATACAGATTAATATGAAACTTGATATTAAAGATAAAGAAATATTAAAAAAACTAATGAATTATATTAAAGCGATTCCTGGAACAGTTGGTGTTAATGTTATAGAATAAAAATAAACTACAAATCAACAGGTTTATTCTCAATTTCCCTTAACTCAATCTTATCAACCATCAACTCAAACAACTCTGGCTGTATTTTAAGAATATCTTTTAATGTAACAAAACCAAGCATTTCTTCATCATCCATAACAGGCAAATGTCTAATATTATGTTCACCCATCATTTTAATTGCATCAAATATATCAACTTCAGGACCAATTGTATGCAACCTTTTTTCCATATGATCTTCGACTTTTGATTTATGAAGATTATTATGTTGTGCAACAGCTTTTCTAACAATATCTTGCTCAGTTATTAACCCAAGTATCTTTTTTTCTTCACTAATCAACAAACTACCAACATGATTAGCAGACATTATCTTTGCACATTCAATTATAGAAGTAGTTGGTAAAACCATTATAGGTTTTTTTGTCATTGCATCACATACTTTGTAACCAGTTTTCATATTTCATTCCTCTTTTTGCTACATTTTAATTATTTTTATAAAAAAAAGGAATAAAGAATTAGTTAATAAAGGTTTTGGTTTTTTGTTTAGGTATGGAGTGATGAAAATAAAGAAAAATAAAATTAAAAAAAATTATTCCCAACTAAGGGAATTTAATTCTTCCAATGAACCTAAATCATTCATCTTCAGCATAGCTTGTGACATTGTGTACAACACATCATCAATGTAAAGCGACCTTTGGATCTGTTTATCATAACTCATGTAACGACCACTCTTTAGATAATCTTCTTCAGTATTATGACTAACTTTTCCACGCAAGTCAAAACCTTCATCTAAACCAACATCATACACATAAGCACCTTGGAAAACAAACTCTCCGTACTGATTATCTCTACTTTTCTCACCCTTAATTTCTGCAACTCTAACTGGTAATACAAGTAAATTTTTTTCTCTATCAAACAAGAATGCTTTATGATCTTGTAACACTGGTGATTCTGTTCCTCTATCTCCAATAATTACTTTATGCATTTCAATTGGATTTTCAACATCACTTACATCAAAGATTGCCATTTTCACACCTTGGTACCATGCAAAGTCTCCTTTGTCAGAAGCTTCTGTATCTTTACCAATTCCAATTATGTGTGTTTCATCGTACGGATGTAGATAATCTGAATAACCAGGTATTTTTAGTTTACCTAAAACAGTGGGATCTGTATGATCAGATAAATCTATAACAAAAAGTGGATCAATCTTAACAAAAGTTACAACATATCCCTTTTTCCCCATGAACCTTACTGAATATATAGATTCACCAGGTGCTAAATCTTCTAAAGAACCAACTAGTTCTAAATCAGAATCTAAAACATAAACATTATTAGATGTTGTTCCGCTTGTTCTTGTTATTCTTCCAGCAGTTGTTGCAATTCTAAAATGATTATCATACTCATCCATTGAAAACTGATTTAAGATATGTCCTTTTACTTCACCAGTTCCTAAGAATGAAACATCACCATCATCAAGCTTGAACTTTGTTATAACAGTTTTTTCTGTAAAACCATCCATAAGTTCACCAACATTATCATACCTTGGATAAGTTGTTTGAGCAATGTATAAGTTTTCCACCGAAGAATAAACATTTTGTCCATTACCAACTATTACTTCTTTACCAACTTCTTTATTTTCATCAGTCATTGATATTGATGCAACTGTAATAAAATTAACAGCATGTAATGGTTCAATGTAACCAACATCAGTAGGATCTACAATTGGTTCTGCTTCTCCATCATCTTCTTTATACAAAGGCATAATCTCAATTGGTTCATCATAATTATAATGCGGATTTGAATTAACAACAAAATACACATTATCACCTATCTTTCTTGATGTAATATAATTACCTTCAAAATCTACAGTTCTTAATAATTCAGGATTTGTTTTATCAGTTGTATCAAACAATTTAACAGCCATTGAAGATCTAAAGTATGGATAAGGCATAATCTCAGCAGCAATCTTTACTGGTGCACCTACTTCTATTTCAGGTTCATTTTTATAATTAATTCTTTGATAACCAAATACAATCAACCTATCTTCATGTATAAACATTTCCCGAGGACTAAATCCATCTAACTCAAATATTGACAATACTTCAGCTTCTTCAGCTGGATATGCTTTTGCAATATACATCTTATTATTAGCAACTGCATAAATATAATCACCATCTGTCTTAATTATATCTGCTTCATCAACACCTTTTACTTGGATGTTTGTTTCTGAGAAGTCCCTTCCAGAACCAGCAGAATCTCCTGCACTAGTCGGAGCAACACTTGTTTCCATAACCATAGTATCACCTACAGAACCAAACACTTGCCTAGCACCAACCAATGACTTAGCTATACCTACAGCTTCTTCAAATATAGTCGGCTCCTGACCTTTTTTAACTTCTTCAAATACATCTACTATGTCTTGTGCAGACTCAAACTTTAATATACTCTCACTCACCTGTATATCAGGATCAATATCAGCATTATTAACACAACCTGCTAATGCAGATATCACAATCACTATAGCTAAGAATATAGCTACAATCTCATTTTCTATTAATTTCATAAATTTCATTTTGTTTCCTCCGTATTAGTTAAATTCTAACTACATAACTATGTAGGTTGAGCATTTATAAATACCTACCTAAGGTTTTAATCTGAGTTGAAGTTATGGATTTTATATTTAGAAAAATTTAAATAAGAATCAATATACCCATATACTAATATTAAGTGAGGGTAACAAAGATGAATAAAACAGAACTAAAAACATGTATGCTTGATTTAGTTGATTTAGCAAAACAAACTGGACAAATTGCAATGAATTCTTATGGTAAAGTTAAATCAATAAAAAAAGAAGTTAAAAATGAAGATTTAATATCAGAAGAACAAAGATCTGAAAAACAAGCATTCTCATTAATGGATTTAAAATGTCAAAATATGGTTACCAATCATGTAAGTGTAAAGTATCCTGAATTTGGTATGTTTCTTGAAGAAGTTTTTGATGAACAAGATATTGAAGATGCTAAAAAAAAAGGGCAAACTGAATTAGTTGATTTAATATTAACATCACAAAGTCACATAAAAAGATTACCATATATTAATCAATTACCAGAAGATCAAAATACTGTACTTGTTGATCCAATAGATGGAAGTAAGAATTATTTAACAGGAAAATCAGATTTTGCTGTTTGTATTACGTTATTTAATGGAAAAGACCCTTTAGGAACTGTTTTCTATTTCCCAAAATTAGAAAAATCAATATATTCAATAAAAGATTTGGGAACTTTCATAAATGGTAAAAAAATACAAATAACAAAATTTAATGAATTTAGTCAAAAGGACTTAATTAGAATTGGTTCTTATTTAAAAAAATCTAACCCACAAATAGAACCTAATTTTAATATACCTACATTTGGATCTTCATGTGGAAATATGAGAGCAACTATTGAACAACAAGTAAAAGCATATATTACTAACAGAGTTGGTTTACTTGATTTCTCAGGAACTGCTTTTGCATATAAAAATGCAGGAGGATTGTTCCTAAATAAAGATTTAGAACCAATATCAACAAGAGATATTATAAGTGAAGATCTTAAATTTGTTCAAGGTTTAATGTTTTTAGTTCCATCTAAAGAATATGTTGAAGGTATACTTAGTTATATGGAAAGTAAAAATATATCTTTTAAATAAATTAACCAAATTTAATACAAAATTAAAATAGAATTAAAATAAAAAAACAAAAAAAAACAAACTAATTAACCAAAACTTCAACATCTTTACCAAAGATCTTTTCCAAAGACTCGAATATGTTCTGTTTTAGGAAAGCTTTCTTCGGTCCTTTGAACTCAGCCAAAGCTTTCTCCATTTCCTCTGGATTAGTTTCTTGTAATGCTCCTAATGAACCATCTTTACCAATTGAAGCTTTGCTTATTTTTCTTGGTTTATCATCAAGATCGTGTGTGATAAAAGCTAATGACTCAAGTAACATTACTTCACCATAATGTTTTCCACTATATCTAACTCTTACTTTTGTTCTTTCAAGTTCACGAGCTCTTTTCCTTTGCATATATTCAACAATTTGTCTGATAAACTCACTAGATGATTTCTTAACTTGCTCAACTTCTGTTGCTGTTAACTTCTTTGCATCATAGTCTTGCTTTGCTTTGAATATATCATTCAATATTCTGATATATTTTGCAGGTATTTTACCAGTTGACACAATATATTCTTCAAACATTGAAACTAACTCAGCTTCTTTTACTTTGTCAAACCCTTCCATCTTCAATACATCTCTAATTACTGTAACAATTGTTTCATATACATGAAGAACTGACTCTTGTTGTTTCATTTTTTCTATTTGTGTAAACAATCTTTTGATTCTTGCAAGATATTTTTTACCATTTGTTAATAATTCATCAATTTCTTTACCTGAAACTTCTTTTTTAAGTCCGTGTTCAATATCTTTTCTAATCTTATGTACTTTTTCATACATTTTTACAAACTTGTCTTCAAGTAATTTTTCTTTTTTAACAAATATATCTCTCATAACTTGACCACATGACTTTGGATCAGGAGGTGCTACTCCATAAAGCATAAGTGCTGCTTGAGTTGGTGTTAACATTGCTAAAAATATATCATCCATTCCAATAGATTTAAGTTTCATGTCAACTCTTTTCAACATTTGCTCACCTGAACCCATAAACATGTCAATTGCTTCTGGTGATGGTTTAATTTTACCCATATGAAGTAATTGTTTCATTGGCATAAACACACCTCTATCATAGAATGGTACACAATCTCTAAGCAATGTAAATATAATAGGATTTGCTTCTCTTAATGAGTCCCAGAAGTCTGTTAATATGTAAACTTGTACATGAAGTTTATTTTTAACACCTGTTATTTGTCCAGCTTCAAGACCCATTCCAATTATGATTGCTCTTAACTTATCTTTTAGCTCAGCTCTTGTCATTTTTTTAACATCTGTATCATCAATTATAATATATACATCAAGATCAGATGTAGGTTTTGCATAACCTTTCATAATTGAACCAGCTACAACATAAGAAACAATATATTTTTCAAATTTCTTTAATACCATTGTTTTGTGAACTTCTGCAACTTTTACATTTGCTAAAACTCCTCTATCAAATACAGGCGCAGACATTGCAATCATTTGCAATAATTCATTTTTACCATCAAAACAACTTTGCCATAACTCAGACAATATAATAGTCTGTGGAACAATGTTTTTATCAATATCATCAGCCATTTTTGCAATAATTGAACCAAGTTTTTCTTTTAGTTCTTGCTTAGACATCTTTTTTGAATCAGAATCATCTACAAGTATCATTACTCTGATTTTTTCTTTAGAAATATCTGGTAATTTTTCACCTTCTTTAGGTTTTGGTGGTTTTTCTGGTGGCAATAATGCGATACCAACTATATATTTATCAAATTTCTTAAGAACTTGATCTTTAAACTTATCTAATTTCTTTTTTATATTCTTTAGCTTGTCTTGAACATCTTTTGGTAACTTATTTAATAGTTCTTGTTCTTGAGCTTTAGCTAAATCTTTTGGTTTATCTTCTACCTTTTTACCTTTATTATCTTTTTTTTCTTTTTTATTTGTTTTTTTACTTTTTTTAGTCATATTATTTCCACCTTTTATTGTTATATTATTATTAAATTAATAACTCTTATAATTGCCTAAATACATAGTCTAAACAATTACTACTTACTCAAGAAATCCTAATATGTTTTTAAATATAGCTGTTGTAGAACATGTATTAATGTGACATTTTGGTCATATTTCAGAATTCCTAACCCAGAAACCTTCTAAAGCCCGTTTTAAGCCATCTCAAATGCCAGAAAAACAGTGTTTCAGACAATTCTTTCATCACTTAAGAGTAATTAATACCGCAAGATTTATATACCAGAACAAAATTCCTATGTATAATATGTATGAGTTTATACATGTGGTATACATAATACAAGAGGTAAACACAAAAAATGTCAGCAATATACGGAACAGAAATTACAATAGGAGACCACATTCTTAGTCAAGATTCTACTGAAGATTCAGTACAAAATTCTTATTTAAGTGATATAATACAAAGACGTACAAGAATAGTTAATGAAAAAAGAGAAAGATCAAAACAAAGAAAACCTAAAACAAAAATGAAAGATATTGAAGGTTTACACATAGTTATCCATAATGAAGAAGAAAAACAAATCTGTCCAGGAGTATATAATAATGGAACAGCATGTGAATGGAAAGATAGACATCAAGTTGAAGATAAAGATGATATAAAACGAATTAACCATATAAATCACATATATGACCATGGTATATCAAGAAAAGATATCAAAGGTGAAGATTAAAATGTACATAAATCCAAATTATTTATCACAAGTAAAAGGTTTAAGAGATATTAAAGAAAGTCCTGTTTACAACATATTACCACATCAAGAAAACATATCACAAACTCAAAAAGAACCAAAACAAAATCAAATTATAAATAAAATAGAATAAAAATGCAAGAATTCACATTAACAAAACAAATTAGCAAACATGGAAAGCAAGCAATAATTGTGATTCCAAAGATCTTGCAAAATCAACTAAAACCGCACACATTAGTTGAAATTAAAATAAAAGTGTTAGAGGAAAGTAAATGACAAGAATCTCAACATTAGCAAGTATATTATTATTAGGAGGAATAGTATTAACTCCAGCTCAAGTTAAACAAGATTTAATTAAAAAATATACACAACCAAACAAAACTATAACATTACCTGAGTTAGATACTACAAATTATGTTGAAGAACAAGGAAAAGCTAGAACTTTGGTTGACAATTATTTAAAACAAACAGAAAACAAACAAGTTTCAATAAACGAAAGTATGAACATTCTAGAAAAATTATTAAAAACAAAAGATCATAATGAAAGAAGCAGAATATTTGGAACATATGCACCGCAAGTTGTTTCTAGTTTAATAGAAAAACAATGTAAAATAGATATTAAAACAGGAAAATTAAATTCTGCTTTAACTGCATTAGGTGTTAAACATTTAAGAACAGGCAATTTCATTGATGTAAAATATTAGATTACATTTATAAGTAAATAACTACTTCTCAGAGTATATGGAAATCAATAATATAAGTCCAAGAGTCTACATACCTATAGCTAGTGCTATAATTATATTAGGATGTGTAATAGGAAAATATATGCCTAATTCTAATAATAAACTACAACAAATAACACAAGAACAAAGTAGAATGCATGAACATAACATTGAAACAATATTAAAATTAAAAACAAACACTATAGATGATGGATTCACACATATATATGGAATCACAAATGAAAATGAAAATTTAGCATTTTATGGGTGGTCAATTTGAAACAACTTTGCAAAGAAATACTCAAACAATTAGACAATTCTAATATAGATTCTCAAGAAAAGCTAAACAAACTTAAGCTAAAAGTAATCAGAAGATTAAAAGGTTCAAAAATACCAAGCAATATTGAAATTCTTAATCATACTAATAAACAACAAAGAAAAAAATATAAACATTTGTTAACAATTAAACCAACTCGAATAATGAGTGGTGTTAATGTAGTTGCAATCATGACAAAACCAATGAAATGTCCACATGGTAAATGTTTAATGTGCCCAGGTGGACCAAAATCACACTTTGGTGAAGTACCACAATCATACACAGGCAAAGAACCAGCAACATTAAGAGCAATTAGAAACAAGTATGATCCTTATTTACAAGTATTTAATAGATTAGAACAATACTGTGCAATGAACAAATTGCCTGAGAAGATTGAATTAATTATAATGGGTGGAACATTTCCATCTTATCCAAAGAAATATCAAGATGAGTTTATAATGTACTCGTTCAAAGCAATGAATGACTTTTCTAAATTATTTTTCAAAAACAACAAATTACAAGTAAAAAAATTTCTGAAATTCTTTGAACTACCAGGTAAAATTGGTGATCCAGAAAGAACAAAGAATATACAGAAGAAGATATTAAAGTTAAAGAAGAAAGCAAAGAATGTTTCTGTGGAAAGGGAACAAAAGAAAAACGAGAAATCAAAAATCAAAGTAATTGGTTTAACAATTGAAACAAGACCAGACTATGCAACACTAAAACATGCAAAACAAATGCTAAGATTGGGTGCAACAAGAGTAGAATTAGGTGTACAAACAATATACAACAAAGTTTTAAAGAAAATAAAACGAGGACACACTATAGAAGATTCAATAAAAGCAACACAGATTCTAAAAGACTTAGGTTTTAAAATAAATTATCACATGATGTTAGGTTTACCTAGTGTCAATGCAAAACAAGATCTAAAATCATTACAAACATTATTTGATAAACAAGAATTCAGGCCAGATATGTTAAAATTATATCCATGCATGGTTATGAAAGGTACTAAACTTTATGATTTATGGACAAGTAAGAAATTCAAACCAATAACAACAAAGAAAGCTATTAAAATTATTACAAAATTCAAGAAAAACATACCAAAGTTTGTAAGAATCATGCGTGTACAACGTGATATTCCTACATATACAATAGAAGCTGGTGTTGATAAGACTAATCTAAGGCAAATGGTACATCAACAAACAAAAATAGAATGCAATTGTATAAGGTGTAGAGAACCAGGAAGAAGAAAACTTGACCACAATAATGTTAAATTCTATATTTATGAATACAAAGCTTCGTTCGGTAAGGAGTACTTCATATCAGCAGAAGACAAAGTTAATGATTGCATTGTTGGGTTTATTAGAATGCGATTCCCAAGTAAAGTCTTACCAATAACAACAAAATCCAAATCCTCACAAACAAATATAATCACCAAACACAGCGCAATCATAAGAGAGCTTCATGTTTATGGTGAAACAGCAGTAATAGGCAAAAAAGGAAAGACACAACACAGAGGTTATGGTAAAAACTTATTAAAAATCGCAGAACAGATTGCAAAACACCACAATAAAAACAAAATGATTATCATATCAGGCATTGGTGTTAGAAACTACTACAAAAAACTAAAATACAGATTAGAACAACCTTATATGGTAAAGAAAATATAGAAAATTCTTGAAATTTACACTAAAAAACCACAACCTTTATATATAACATATGACAACATTATCATATGAACTCAAAATCATACAATTCATTTTTCATGAACTTTGCAAACAATGCTAGGTTTAAGATAATCATGGCCCTAAGAAACACAAATCTAAGTGTTACAGACATATGCAAAGAAACTAATCAAGAACAAAGTAGAGTATCACATCATCTGAAATCAATGTCACAGTGCAATATTCTTAATGTAAAACAACAAGGTAAGAAAAGAATATACTCACTAAACAAAGAAACAGTGTTACCAATTCTAAAATTAGTAGAAAAACATGTAAAATATTATTGTAGGGAGTGTGATAAACGTGAGATTTAAACAAGTATATCTAGATAATGGAGCTTCAACTCAAGTTGATCCATTAGTAATAATAGAAATGAATAAATATCATCAAAATAACTATGCAAATTCTTCTTCAACACATTCATTTGGTCAAGATGCAAAGCAAGCTTTAGAAAATGCTAGAAAAAGACTAGCAAAATTATTAAAAGCAAAACCTGAAGAAATAATTTTCACATCAGGTGGCACAGAATCAAATAATTTTGCAATCAAAGGAATTGCGTTTGCTAATAAAGATAAAAATCATATAATTACAACAAAAGTTGAACACAAATGTGTATTACAAAGTTGTAAATGGTTAGAATCACAAGGATATGAAGTAACATATCTAAATGTAGATCCAAATGGTTTTGTCAAACCAGAAGATTTAGAAAATGCAATTACAGACAAAACAATATTATTTTCTGTTATACATGGTAATAATGAAATTGGCACAATACAAGATCTAACTAAATTATATGAAATATGTAAAAAACATAATGTATACTTACACACAGATGCATGTCAATCTTTCACAAAAACAGAAATAACATCAGAACATGCAGACTTAATCACACTAAATGCACACAAAATACATGGACCAAAAGGTGTTGGTGCTTTATACATTAAAAAAGGAGTAAAGATTAAACAATGGCAGCATGGTGGTGACCATGAGTTTGCAATGAGAGCTGGAACAGAAAACATTCCAGGAATAATTGGTTTTGTAAAATCAGCAGAATTAGCAACAAACCAAAAACATGTTGAACATATTACAAAGCTAAGAAACAAATTAATAGATGGAATATTAAAAATACCAGAAGTAAGATTAAATGGACCTTTAGGTAAAAACAGATTATGTAATAATGCAAACTTTTCATTCAAATCAATTGAAGGAGAAGCTTTAGGTGGTTATTTAGACCAAAAGAATGTATGTTCATCTACTGGGTCAGCTTGTACATCAAAAGTCTTAGAACCAAGCCATGTTTTGAAAGGAATTGGTTTGTCAGACGAAGATGCAAACGGATCTTTAAGATTAACATTAAGCAGATTCACAACTGAAGATGAAATTGATTATGTATTAGAAGTTATACCAAATATAATTACAAAACTAAGGAGGATATCACCAATAGGTAGGTTAATAAAAAATGTACTCAAAAAAAGTAATTAAACATTTCCAGAACCCAAAGTTTGCAGGAGAAATGAAAAATCCTGATGCTGTTGGAGAAGTAGGTAATGTAAAGTGCGGTGATATAATGCGTATATACTTAAAAATCAAAAATAATAAAATCAAAGATATAAAATTCTTAACATATGGTTGCGTTGCAGCAATTGCAGCATCAGATGCAATGTGTAAGTTAGCAAAAGGAAAAACCTTAGAACAAGCATTAAAGATCACTGCAAAAGATATTACAAAAGAACTTGGTAATCTTCCAACAATAAAGTTTCATTGTTCAATATTAGGAACAGAAGCTCTGGAAAATGCTATTAAAGATTATAAAAAAAGAAATAAAAAATAAAATCATTCAAACTTACTAAAATTCTTTTCTAATGGTGTAAACGGAAATGGCCTTTTGTTTGAAACAAATGTCATATACCTAAGAAAGATATAAACCTGAGTATTCCATATTTCACAAAGCAAAGCAATCTCTTTATTACGTTTACCAGCAAACAATGCAATTAGAAAATTAACAATAGCTAATATACGAATAAATACTTGCCAAACACTTAGAATAATGCCTGATGCTATTCCAACAACAATTCTCATTAAAGATTCTGTTCTTTCATCCATAATTATCACCCTTATATTTTATATATACAATTATTTATTTTAAACATTATAAATCTTTTGGTTTACTTATTAAAATTCTATTTTATTGCTAATTCTTCAAGAATAGGCTTATATTTTTCTTTGTTTTCAAGCATTTGTTTCAAAATCTTATATGCACAACAAGATGAACCCTTACCAGTTACAATATTAGCATGTTCTATAAAATCACAACCAAGATTAACTAATTTTTCAAGATAAGAACAATAAATACCATGAATTCTTAAGCAGGCAGCATATTGAGATCCTTCCTGTTTAACATATTTACAAGAAAAAGTACAATAATCTTCTCCATCCCAGCCTTTTAACTGAATTTCTTCTTCATTCAAATTTATAAAAAACATTTTATTAACAAGAATCATAATTATTATATAAATCTTAGCAACATTTATTAATAAATCACACATAATAAACAACATGCCAACACCAATCAAAGGAAGAGACAAACTAATTAAAGAAATAAAACCAAAGTTCATAGAACATTATAAATCATTTTGCCCAAACTATGACAAATTCATAGATTATTCATTTTCTTATCCAAGGCAAGCAATAAGAGTCAATACTTTGAAAACTACTCCAGCAAAAGTAAAAAAAAGTATGACAAAGCAAGGTTGGATATTAAAACAAGTACCTTGGTGTAAACAAGGCTTTTTTATAACACACAAAGAAGACAGAAGAGATATTGGTAACACACCTGAGCATGCATTAGGTTATATCTTTGTACAAGATGCAGCTTCAATGATACCTCCGCTTGTATTAGATCCAAAACCAGGAGAAACAATACTTGACATGTGTGCAGCACCAGGTTCAAAAGCAACTCAGATTGCACAATATATGAAAAATAAAGGAGTTCTTATTGCAAATGATTACAAAGGTATAAGATTAGCAGCTTTAGGAATTAATATGCAAAGATTAGGTATAACAAATAATGTAATTACATTAATGGAAGGAAAATATTTCAAAGAATTTGAGTTTGATAGAATTTTAGTAGATGCACCTTGTTCTGGTACAGGTACAATTAGAAAAAGTCTTAAAACAACAAAACAATGGAGCATTAATCTATTAAAAAACCTATCAGGAATACAAAGACAATTATTAAGAACAGCATTTGAGAACTTAAAATCAGGTGGAACATTAGTATACAGCACTTGTAGTTGTGAACCAATTGAAAACGAGGCTGTTGTTTCATGGTTATTAGAGAATTATCCAAATGCAGAAATAGAAAATATAAAAATCAAAGGATTAAAATCATCACCACCTATAATGGAGTTTGATAAAACCAAATACAATCCTCAAGTAAAAAATTGTCTAAGAATTTGGCCTTATGATAATGATACAGAAGGATTCTTTGTAACAAAGATAACCAAGAAGTAAACCATATTCAACTATTGCCCAGGGGTGGGTGGTCGGGGGTTGGTGTTGTGGGTAAAATAAGACAAAACTTAATCATTTCCTAACAACAAAGAACTCTTCATTACCCAAACTAAATCTTTTTACTAAAGACCAATCATTTCTTTCACACATAAACTTAAGCCAATTGTTTTGTTTATAATTCATCTTTTTGCCAGAAATAGTGACCAAAGGAAAACTAATCACAACAAACTTAGACTTAACTTTCCTTAACAATTTTTCACTTTCTTTGTGATGCTTAGAAAGATCAATATGATTCAATAATTTAAACATAAAACAAACATCTGTCTTAGGCAATGTTTTTTCTGAAAGTAAGTTAACTGATTTAGTCTTTAAAAAAGATAAATGTCCTTTAATAAAATCCAAATCTTCAGAACTAATATCATATACATAATACTTTACCTTACGAAGATTCATATATTTATAAGACAAAGGATTAAACCCACAACCTAAGTCAAGTATTGACTTTGGTTTACCAGTTATATTAAACAATATTTGATACAGATCAGGATATATTGGTAACCTTTCTTTAGTTGATTTATGAGCTTTTAATAATTTATCAACATCTTTGATCTTATGCTTTTTAAAATAATCTTTTGTGATGAACATGCCATATGTTCTGTGTAGTATAGCTCTTATTTCCTTAACAACCTTCTTCCTAACCTTACCCTTATCCAACATAGTCCTTAACTTAGAATTCAGTCTGAAATACTTATCTAAATGGTATATAACAAAATCATCATCTATATTCTTAAGAGTTTTCTTCTTTTTAATTTCCATAATAAGTTCTTTATACATAAACAGAATTATAAATCAAAACATATATAAACTTAATGGGGTTTCTTTCAAATTTGAACATGGTGAAAAATATTAACTTTTTAATAAATGAAATAATTGAAGCACATAAAGAAGATCCTTGGGTATTTAAATGGAAAGGTAACAGAGAACTAGATGAAAATGGACAATACAAAGCTTATAAATTTCCAGACCAAGGTTCTGTTTATTTAATGTGTCCCCTAAGTTTTAGAAACCACATTCAAGACATAACAAAAAAAGAAGTAAGCATGTTTATTAAAATTGACCTAGAAACACAACAACCTATTTATATAAGACAAGGTGATGAACTGATTCTACCTTTATATTATGGTGTTAAAAAAAAACTAAAAAAGCTAACTAATGAACAATTAAAAAGTTTTGCAAAACATTCTAATTTTAATTTACCTGAAGTATTTTATCCTAATTATTTGCATAATGGAAATATAATAAGAAAATGGGGTAAAGAAAAAGTAGAATTATTTTATAATACTGATCCATCTAAAGCATTTAACAGTTATTTATTGCTTAGAAAAGAAGAATCCATTTTTTCAGAAAAATTAATAACAACAGCAAACCCTATTATTAAAGAAATTGACAATATAATGCCTGGTTTTATTGAATACGCATTAACTTCTGGGTCTCATTCACAGGTTTGGGGTGGGGGAGCGGGAAATCTTATGTCTTGGTTAGGTGGTGATGTTGATATTGATTTATTAGTAAATGCCCATACAAAAAGTAATTTAGAAGACAAATTAAATTATCTTAGTCAAAAAATAAATGGTAGTGAACCATATGATTGGGGCAAAAGTGGTTCACATAAAATAATTGACATTAAAAGAAATATTGGTGATGTAAATCTTCCAATATCAGGTTATATAAAAAATTTAGAAGTAAGATTCTGTATATTTTTCACAACAATGAATCAGTTTTATTCTCAAGAAACAGAATACATGCCTTTTTTAATGGTTAATGGAACTTTAATAGGTGAAAAAACTCCAGGAACTTATAAAGATGTTAATAGCTGGGGTAAAGAACATTATCCAATGGGTGCTCCTGAATTAATTATTGGAAATGAATAATATATATATAATCAAAACATATATAAACCAATTTCTTTTTTAGACTTTATATGAGAAAACAAATAACAGACAAACTAACAACACTAATCACAGCAGCATTTGCCTTAGTAGCAGCATTAGCATGGAACGATGCAATAAAACTAATATTTGCTGCTTATATAAAACCAGCATTTGGTGTATTAGGTGAAATGTGGTCAATGATAGCTTATGCAATAGTTGTGACTATAATAGCAGTAGTTGCTGCAATTGTTGTTGCAAAAATATCTGAGAAAATGTAGGTAGGATTATGCTAATAGATATACACTGCCACTTAGACCATCCTTTAATATACAGCAAAGTAGATGAAATCATACAAGAATCTAAGAAAAACAAAGTAAAAACTATCATCACATGCGGTTTAAACAAAAGTTCTAACAGACTTGCTCTTGAACTAAGCAAAAAGTACAGTATTGTTAAATGTTCATTAGGAATATATCCAATAGATGCATTACAAAAAGAAATTTCACCAGGTGATTATGGTTATCTCAAAGAACCATTTAATATAGATGAAGAATTAGAATTCATAAGACAACATAAAGATGAAATAATAGCAATTGGTGAGATTGGAATGGATCTGAAGACAGGTAAAGATGAACAAGCACAAGAATCATTATTTGTTAAACAATTAAAATTAGCTGAAAAACTTGATAAACCAGTTATTATTCATTCAAGAAAAGCTGAAGATAAAGTGTTTGAAATATTACAAAAAACACATTTAAAAAAAGTAGTAATGCATTGTTTTGGTGGAAAACTAAAACTAGTTAAAAAGATTGCAGACAAAGGTTATTATTTTTCTATACCACCATCCATCACAAGATCTGAACATTTTCAAAAAATAGTTGAAACAGTAAACATTAGCCAATTATTAACAGAAACAGATGCTCCATACCAATCTCCATACAAAGATAAGATTAACAAACCACATTATGTGATTGAAACTATTAAAAAGATTGCTGAGATAAAGGGAATGGAACCAGAAGAAGTTGAAAAGATAATATTTATGAATTTCCAGAGGGTTTTTTTATGAAACCAACACCATACCACTCATACTTAGTAGGAAATCTACCAAAAGGTTGCAAACTCTGTGTCCAAGGCAAGAAATTAGTACTATTCATAACAGGAATATGTACAACTGGATGTGAATTCTGTCCAGTATCTGACACAAAGCATCAGAAAGATGATATTTATGCAGATGAATGGAAAATAAAGAACGAAAAAGATGTAATCCAAGAAGCAAAACTAATAAATGCAAAAGGTGCAGGCATAACTGGCGGAGATCCATTAGTAAAAGTTGATAGATGTGTTAAATATATAAAATTATTAAAAAAAGAGTTTGGAAACCATTTCCATATACACTTATACACACCATTAACATTAGTAACAAAAGATAATCTAAACAAACTATATGATGCAGGTTTAGATGAAATCAGGTTTCACCCAAACTTAGAAAGTAACAAACTTTGGAAAAGAATTGAACTAGCACAAAACTATGATTGGGATGTTGGTGTAGAAATTCCAGTAATACCTAAAAAAGAAACAAAAATAAAAAAATTAATTACTTATATCAAAGACAAAGTCAAGTTCTTAAACTTAAATGAACTAGAAATAAGTGATTCAAGTTCTCAAAGATTAGTTAAATACAAACCAAAAGATGATATTAGCTATGGTGTAAAAGGATCAGAAGAATTAGCATTCAAATTATTAAAATTCTGTGAAAAAACTAAACTAAACACACATTATTGCACAACAACATTAAAAGACAAAGTACAGCTAGGTAATAGATTGAAAAGAAGGGCAAAGAACATTGCACAACCTTACGACATTGTAAAACCAGATGGAACATTAGTCAGAGGTGCAATCTATTTAGAAGAATTAAAACCAGAGTTTAGTTATAGAAAGAAATTAGCAAAATTAACAAAAAAACAAAGACAAGAATATATGAAAGAATTAGAAAAACTAAAAAAAGATATACAAAAACAATATAGAATAAGGAACAATTTAATAAAAATAGATGAACAAAAACTAAGAATTCTTACAAGCACAAAGAAGATAAAGAAAATAAAAAACTACACAAGAGCCATTGTAAGAGAATATCCAACTCATGATCAAATGGAAGTAGAAGTTGAGTTTCTGCGTTAGTGTCAAGAACTATTGGTTCTTGATCATGATCAGAAATTTTCAATTTCCGACATACTCTTTATAATTAGCAAGATTTTTATTATACATATAAACAGCAGACTTTTTTGCTTTATCTCTTAACTGATCATAATTTAAACTAGGATCATAATCACTTAAAATTAATGGAAATTCACCTAGGGGTTTATCATTATCTTTAACAACAATAACACATTCAAGTCTTTGATGTTCAAGATTAATTATATCTTCTACAGGCCCCCAATTACTATTAACAGTATATTTTTTTTCATCAAGATGACCCAATCCAAAAACACGAAGTTCTATATTATCTTCATTAATCTTCCTAAGTTTCATTATAAAAACAGAAAGTGTAATATATATATAAGAATTGCTAAAATTATTAATATGTAAAAGGTAAAACAAGTATAATGACAAGAAAGTTCAACCCTTCAAAATTAATCTTAATTATCTTAATTCCAATCCTAATTTTATTAATAAGTTTTCAAATGAATGCATTTGACACAAACTATTATCATAAACAGTTTGAAAAGAACAATGTTTACAATGAATTTACAATAAACAAAACACAATTACACCAAGTAAATGTAGAATTATTAGATTATTTACAAGTAGGTCAAGGAGAAGTGAACATTACATATCCTAAAACAATAAAACCCTTCTTCAACCAAAAAGAAACACAACATTTAGTAGAAGTAAAAGAAATAATACAAGGCTTATCAATCTTATTTTATTTTTTCTTAACAATATTTATAATATTAACATTTATATTATATTTCAAAAATAATAATAACTTTACAAAAAACATGATTATTATATTAATATCAGGTAATGTTCTTAACATAATATCAACATTATTATTAAGTTGGACCATGTTCACAAACTTTTCAAAGTTCTTCATAAACTTTCATTTAGCTTTGTTCGAGTCTGATACTTGGTTATTAAACCCTTTAACTGATAATTTAATTAAGATGTTTCCTAAACAATTCTTCTATGATATAGGGTTTAGAATTGTGTCTGATTCTGTAATATATTCTATTGTTTTAATATTAATTTTATATTATATTTATAGAAAAAGTAAAATAACCAGAAAAACCAATAATTATTGAGCCAGGGGCTTGGGTGGTCGGGGGTTTAGGAAGGTGGGAAACAGTCAATCATAGCCTATGGGTGGTGGTGGGGCTGTGGATGGCTTACTAAGGCACATCAATATAAAGTAAATAAAAACCATCACCAAAATCAAAAGGTTGAGTACACCAATTTGAACCATTGCAATACTTTGTCTCAACTTTAATCAAATATTTACCTGAAGGAGCATCGTCGTTTGCAATAATACCAATACCAACTGGTTTTTCTTCATTCCGTTT
Source organism: Candidatus Woesearchaeota archaeon (assembly GCA_964012725.1). GTDB lineage: Archaea > Nanobdellota > Nanobdellia > Woesearchaeales > CAXGTL01 > CAXGTL01. Next base: position 4,833 of record CAXGTL010000010.1, on the reverse strand, counting down.
TAAATGAACAACTCTTTTAAATTTACCATGCTCAATACCAAACAAAACCTTAAAATTATCTTTAGGTAAAGCTTTACTTAAAACTTGATCATCCATATCAACTGTAACTTGAATAGTAATATCTTCATCTTTATAATTATAAAGTCTTAATCCAAATGCATCATCTTCTCCTCTTGATAATTCTAATTCATCCATATTCAAACAAACAGGAGTAGTACCACAATTTAGATATCCAATCTGAGCATCAAGATCAGCAGAAGACTTTTCATGAAGTTCAACAGAAGTCTTCATTACACTTGTTATAAACCAAACTGATAAACTAAATACAAAAATAGCTAAAACCAGAATAACTATAAAATTAATTGAAATTTCGATTGCTTTTTTATTATTAAACATTTTAAAAAAATTAAAAAAAAGTATTTATTTTAACATCTCATATTCTTTAACCATAAAGATTATGAATAATATTAATAATATTGCACCAGCAACAATGTACCAGATACCAGTTAAGAATACACCTGTTTCTGCCATCTTATACATACCAAAACCCATAATAATAAACCCTAACCAAAGTAGTTTATCTAAAACAAGTTTCATTATGTCGAATTCTTGCTGAGATGTTAACTTTTTCTTTTTGCTTTTTGCCATTGTAATTATACCTCTTTTTTTAAGATGAAATACTTAATTTAATTTGTTTTTTCTCATACAATCCTTCACTAAACTTTGTTGGAAATTTAGTATAAACTTGTGATTTAACTACACCAATATTACAAACATATAATTTATTTGCTGGTAATCCATAAACTTCCTTTGTTGGAGCTTTAGGATCTGGACCACTTGAAAAATGCTTTATCAAAATATTAAATGCTGCTGATTTTGATTGTTCAACTGTTTCTGGTAAAGTATTAATTTGTGGTAATACATATTTTTTATTAACACCAGCATCTGGAATTACAGTTCCTTCAAACTTATAAATTTGTCCATCTTCATCCATACAATTTTCAAAAGCAAAAATAGCATCAGTAGCTTTTCCATTTATACTATAAAAACCAACATTAAATGCTGTTGAATCACCTGCATCAATTGTTACAGTTCCTGATAATGTAATAGGATTACCTGTTGAAGGTTGTGCTTCTAAAGCAGTAAGATCAAGTGCTTGTGGAATTTTATCCTGAGCACCAGTAAATATAGTTCTTGTCAAAGTCAAACCTAGACCTAAAACAACGAACGCAATAACAATAACAACAATAGCATTTACAGAAAGCGCTAATGAAGCTCTTTTTTTAAATATCATATGTATCCACCTCTTATTTTAATATTAGTTTTAATATATATTCTTATGTATATCTTATTTATATATGTTTCTATTTAAAAATGTTGCTATAAGTTTAAATATTTCTAATGTAATTACCACTTCATTCAAAATATCCGTCTGTGCCATTATTGACATTGTTAACGAAGTTAATAATGGCATGGCCAGATGTAGCTTTTGAGCAAAGCGAGAAAGCGAAATAGGATTTTTGGATGAAGCAAACTATACAAAACATTTATAAACCAATATTAAAATCACATATACATGGCAAGATTAAGAAGAGCAAATGCTTATAGAAGACTAGAAAGACCTTATACAAGAATATCCAAGTATAAGAAAAGGGCTTATATTAAAGTTAGGCCTAATAGTACTATTGTTAAGTTTGATATAGGCAATCTTACAAAGAAATTTCCATTCCAAGTACAACTAGTTTCTAGAAACAATGTACAAATAAGACATAATGCATTAGAATCAGCTAGACAAACTAGTAACAGAGTTTTAGAAAAAACTATTGGTAAAAAAGCATATCATCTAAAGATCAGAGTATTTCCTCATCATATTTTAAGAGAAAACCCTTTAGCAAGCGGTGCAGGTGCAGATAGAATGAGTACTGGTATGAAAAAGTCATTTGGTAAACCAATTAGCACAGCAGCACGAATTAAAAAAAGACAAATTATTATGCATGTTGGTGTTTCTAAAGCAAACATACCTACAGCAAAATTAGCTATGAAACGTGCATCACAAAAGTTTCCTTTTGCTTGGAACATTGTTGTAGAAGAAACTAAATAATTAATCTTCAAACTCACTTAAATTAGGTTTTAAATTCTTCTCATCTAAAACATCCATAACATGAACCATCCTTAATTCTAATTGTTCAGAAATCTTTGATAAAGAATGTCCTTTATCATGTAAGTGCAATATTTTCTTTTTTGTTTCTCTGTTAAAGTTAGCACGAGGTCTCATTTTCATTCTAAAGATTCTATCATAATTCCATTATCTTGTGGGTGAATATAAGCTTTTTCTCCTTCTTTCAAATGTAAATAATCAACAATTTCTTTAGGAATCCTAACAGCTAATGAATTACCAGTTCTAGTAATTTTAGTTTGTTTACCTAAACCCCAAATACCTTTTTTCTTTGCAATTGCTTCTATTTTTTTAGTAGTTTTCTCATCTGTATAAGACTCACCACATTTTGCACAAACTAATGCTGGAAACTTGCCTAATTCTATACCAAACATTTTTTCTTTTATTCTTTTCTTTTTCAATTTTCCTTTACACATTGGACACGCCATATTTACCACCTTGGTTTAATTGTTATAACAAATATATTTTTTCCTACTTTCTTATAAACAACACAAAAGTACTTATAATCTGATAAGATTTTATCAGGTTTTTGTAATGTCTTAGACCCTCTTTTAATAGCTTCTATAACCTCTTTTTCAGATATGCCTCTTAGCACCATCCTCTGCCTAGCATGTTTACTAAAATATATCACATGTAACACCTGTAAGTACAATATATACTAATAGTACTTATAGTATATAATACTTTCGATTTTCAGAATCTCATTTTAACTCTTTCCTAATTGCATCTTCAACAAAATTAGACATCTTTATATGTTGTTTTTTACAAAAATTTCTTAATTTATTCATTAAATCTTGGTCTAATGTAAAGTTATACCTATTTTTATACTTAACTTTACTTAATCTTCCAGTATAATCTAAATCTTCTAAAGCAATAAACAAATCTTGGTTTTCATTTATCAACTTTCTAGCCCTTTTAATAAATGATGACACTTTTTATCAACCTCGCTATCTTTGTAACACTTTTTACATTTTTCTTTGCAATAGTATGAACAATAAAGATAATTCTATCTTTATCAAAATTAAGTTCCTTATAATCAAAATAAGTAATTATCAAAGCTAAAGCAGTTCTTTTATTTCCATCTTCAAAAACATGATCAACTAATATACTTCTTAACAAATAACTTAATTCATATAACCAACTTTTCTTATGTTTTACCATACTTAATGCAAAATCAAGAGAGCTTTGATTACTTAATTCTCCATTTTGACCAATTTCTTGATTCAATGCTATTATTGTTTTTTCATTCATCAACATTTTTATACACACTTATACACACTAGTAAGTATAACTAATATATAAAAGTATCTATTTTAAACCTATATATAAAGAAATTAACAAAAATTATTTAAGAAGCTCTTTTTTCAACTCATCAAAATCATAAACTTTAAACTTATGCTCAGCAACAAACTCATCAATCTTAGCTTTATCCAATATATCAGTTTTACTTAAATAAACAACCATTGGAATCCTATTCCTTTTAAGCTCTTTGTACAACTTTATTTGTTTTTTCAAAGAATAAGGCTCAGTTAAATCAAAAACATAAACAAGAACATCAGCACAATATTTAATAGCTAAATGAGCTTGTTTTTCAATATAATTCATCTTTTCATATCTGTTCAATGTACCAGGAGTATCCAAAAGTTGAACTTTTACATCTTTTCCTTTAACTTTGCCTTCAAAATAACCAACATTAACTTTCTTTGTTGTAAATGCATATTCATTTATCTCTGGCTTTGATTTAGACAATTTAGATAACAATGTAGTTTTTCCAACATTCGGGAACCCACAGATTGCAACTTTATCATACTTTTCTTTTATAACAGGAAAATTAATTAACAATTTTCTTACATCTTGCAAAATAATTAAATCTTTTCTTACTTGTCTTAATACAGAGTTAATCCTACCACTATATTCTCTTCTATATTGATTAATTTTTGCTAATTGTTTACATGTTTTAACTTTAGAAGAATAAATTCCTTGAAAATCATTTATTTTATTAATAGCCCAATTAATTGCACCAAGTGATTTCTTTATTTGTTTAATTTCAATATGTAGTTTAAGTAATTCTTTATAAAATTCAGGAAGATCATCTATAGTAGGAAATGTTCTTAATATTTTCATCAAACTTCCTTCAAGACTTGCTTTTATTGCTTCAATCCTAGATAACTCAATTCTCCATGATTTGTCAAGTCTAGTTCCTCTGATTTTAGAACCACGGATTTTAGCAGCTTGTTTATTTGACTTTCTAAAAGCTACATCTATGTAATGCTTATATTCTTCAATAAAGACTATGTCTTGAAATGCCATAAAGTAATAGAGAATGTAGTAGTTTAAAAAGGTTTACTTTATTCCAGAAAACTTAATTTTATTTATAACTTCATCAACTACATTAGCTGGCCAACCATTTCTAACTAAATGAGCTCTTAACATTTCATAAGTATAACCTTTAACTAAAGCTCCTCTTATATATAATTCTAATCTAGAGATTATTCTTTTACGTTTTATTTGTTCTTGCATACTCATCTGTGGCCTTTGTAACGGTCTTTGTTGTTGTAATCCTTGTTGTTGTGGTCTATGCATAGACATTGGTTGTTGTCTTGGTAAGGATGTGCTTTGTTTTGGTTTAAATTGTTTTGATTTTCTTTTCTTAACAA
>CAXGTL010000009.1:0-39247 GCA_964012725.1 Candidatus Woesearchaeota archaeon | reverse complement strand
GTCTCCACTCTCCCAAATTTTTGCTTCGCAAAAACTTCAGTTAAAATCTAGGTTAAACTCAATATCCAACAGAATACTTTAAATACTAGTTTACTTATAATTATAATAAACAAAAAGAGGATGATAATATGGACATAACAATATTCTTTGCAAGACTTTGGGGAAGTTTCTTTATAATATTTGGTGCATTATTTATTATAACAAAACAATTAGGTAAAACAATAGAAATGACAGATGATAAAGCATTTGTCATATCAACTGGTTATATCACATTAATCATGGGCTTAGTTACAGTTATATTACACAATGTTTGGGTTTATAGTTGGGAAGTTGTTATTACTATTCTTGGTTGGTCTACTTTGATCAAAGGAATTTCAAAAGTTGGATGGCCAGAACAAATTCATAAGCAAGCTCAAAGATTTAAAAAGAAACAATGGCTTAGTGCAATATTTATAATTATTTTAGGGGCTTGGTTATTCTGGAGTAGTTTTATATAAAAATAAATATGGCAACAATAACAAAAAAAGAATTTAAAAAAAGAATGTGGAAAGTACCACTTATGATTAGTGTTATTGGACTTATAATCGTTATTATATTAGCTATATATGGGATTTATTTAATATTGCAAATGTAAACTATTTTTGTTCACAACCACTCTTTTCATTATCTTCCCAATAAAATCCATCATTACAATAAGTACAACTTGGTTCATCACCAGAATTAAATCTTCCATCCTTAGATTCACAGTCTTGTTTAAAATTAGCTATTCCTTCTTTATCAAATTCTGCAAATCCTGTATCAACTGTTTCAGAAGCTTCTGTTTTAGTCATTTTTGCTTCTTCACAGTGTGTACCATGGAATGCACATTTGCAAACAGCTGCAGGAACTTCTATTCCACAATAACCTGATTTAAGATCGCTTTTATATCCTACTTCACGAGATCCACTTCCGCATGCTGTAAGAAGTACTACAGACATAAGAATCATTAATATTATTATTTTGTTCATATTATCACCTCTTAGTTAACTTATATTAAAATAGTATTTAAAGTTTTCTCAATAATGTATGATTTTGTAACACAAGATTTATAAATTACTAAATTATAAATAATCATATGAAATGCACAAAATGTAAATCAAACATGATCAAAGGACATGAATGTTCTCATGTGTGGAAGAAAGCAGAGAAAAAAACATTCATTGGTGGAAAAAAGTATTATACTTATGCTTGCTCTAAGTGCGGGTTTATGGAATCTTATTTAGATGTATAAAAAGGTGATAAAATATGTATGAAAAACAAATGAAAAAATTAGATGTACAAGATATTAGTTTGATTAAATTGTCAGTAGCTTCATTTATATTGTTTTTAATAACAGTATGGCCTGCTGCAATGGATTTAGTTCATTCTATACACTGGGGTTGGTTCTTAGGAGCATTTATTGTGTTTGCTGCAAGACCTACATATAGGTTTTATATTAAATAATTTTTTTTTATTTATATTAATTCTCTTAAAAATCAACAAAAAAGGAACACATTTATAACACAAACTCTTTTCTTACTTATATAATGGGAGATTTTACCAAACTAGGCTTAAAAAAGGAAATTGTCAAAGTTTTAACTAGTTTAAAGTTTAATGAATCATTTGAAGTACAAGATAAAATTATACCATTAGCAATACAAGGTAAAAATATTGTGTTTACATCTAGAACAGGAAGCGGAAAAACACTTGCATACCTTTTAGGTTTTGTTGGGAAAATTAATAAAAAACATAATACACAAATGATTGTTCTTGTACCTACAAGGGAACTTTGCATTCAAGTTGGTAAAGAGATTAAAAAAATATGTAATCCCTTAGGTATTAATGTAGGTATTTTTTATGGTGGCAGAGAAATTAAAGGAGATTATAGAACGCTAACTAAAAAAACACATATAATAGTAGGAACTCCTGGAAGACTTATTATGCATGTAAATAATAAAAAAGTTAAAGTTGGTGATGTAAAATATTTAGTATTTGATGAATCTGATCAAATGTTTGACCAAGGTTTTTATGATGATTGTGCGTACATGAAAAAAAGAATAAGTAAAGATACACAGATTATATTATCATCAGCAACAATAACTAACAAAGTTAAGTCTTTTATTGAAAATGAAATAGTAAATTATGAATTATTAAGAATTGGTGAGCTAATTCCTAAAAATATAGTACAAGAAAAGTTATATTGTGAAAAAAAAGAAAAAAATAAAATATTATTAGATATATTTTCAAAAGAAAAGTTTAAACGTGCATTAATATTTTGTAATACTAAACAAAGATCATATAATATTACTGAATTATTGCAACATCAAAAGTATAAGGCAATATCAATAAGTAGTAATCTTGAACAAACAGAAAGATTGAAAAATCTTAGTTTGTTTAAAAGTGGAAAGATTAAAATTTTGGTTGCAACAGATGTTGCAGCTAGAGGTCTTCAAATTCAAAATGTTGATATTATTATTAATTATGATGTTCCAACAAAAAAAGAGATATATGTTCATAGAATAGGCAGAACTGGAAGACTTGATAAAAAAGGATATTCTTTAACACTTATCTGTCCAGAAGATGTTGACAGGTTTCATAATATTGAGTTTGAGTATGAATTGAGTGTAAAAGAAATCGAGAAAGGTAGTTTAGGTTAAAATTGAACACATATTATTTCACATAACCTTATAAACTAATACTAGTTCTAACACATTATGGCAGAATTCGATCGTACAAAGAAGTATTCCAAAGGTGGTTCTAGAGGTAGAGGCGGCTTTGGTGGAAGAAGAAAGTCTAGAGATAGTTCTTCAGGCAGAAGTAGTAGAGGTAGGAAGAGCTTTGGAAGTGGTTCTAGAGGTAGAGGCGGCTTTGGAGACAGAGGCGGTTCTAGAGGAAGAAGAGATTCTGGTAGATCTAGAGGTAATGTTGAAATGACTCAAGTTACTTGTTCTGCTTGCGGTGCTAAATGTGAAGTACCTTTTAAACCAACTACAAGTAAACCTTTATTTTGTGATGATTGTTTTGCAAAACAAGACAAAGATAGTTCTGGCAGAGGTTCTGGTAATAAGAACTCTGGTAAGGATCTTAAAATTATTAATCAAAAGCTTGACAAGATTATGAAGGCTTTAAAGATCGAGTGATGTGGCTTACAAACAGTGTTTTTTTGTTTTAAATATAGAAACTTCTTACAATAAACCCATTGCAGAATTAAACTTGTTAGTGAAATCAGCTTGAGAATAAACACCAGATATAGAATGTACTGGTTTAGCAGCAACATTGAAGAAAACAATTGTTGGAATACCTCTTACATTATGTTTGTCAGCCAAAGCTTTGTTTGAACTGATATTAACCTTTGCAAACTTTAGTTTTCTTGCAAACTGTCTTCTAAGATTTTCTAATATTGGTACCACATCTCTACATGCTTGGCTCCATGGGCCCCAGAAAAGCACAGCTACTGGAAACTGTGAATTTAGAATGAATTCTTCTAATGATTTTTCATCTAGTTCTGGTATCATATTATTATAAAAGTAGAGGTTAGATATAAAGTTTGTGTTTAAATACCAGATTTCCAAACCCCAGAAATACAAAACATTTTTAAATCAACTAAATAAACTTATATTTATGCCTGTGTAGCATGAACCTTATCAGGTTCAATCGGGATAGTGTGGCATAAAGCCACACATAAAAAAACAAAATTGCCTCTGTAGCTTAGTGGCTATAGCGGTCGCCTAGTAAGCGACAGGTCGCCAGTTCAAATTCAAGAAATTGATGAAAGTCTGGCCAGAGGCTTTTTTTATTCTTATATCAAATCAGGATAATCAGACATAATACCATCTGCTTTTTTCTTTTTCAGACGTCTAATAGAACCTTTCCAATTAACAGTCCAAACATAAACCTTAAACTCTTTTTGCAGTTTTTGTATAAACTTTTTTGTAAGCCTTGCAAAGAAGTGAGGATGAACACTATAACAACCAAGTTTTCTTGCGTTTCTTAATAAACCAACCCTTTTGTCAGAAACTAATCCGAGCTTTATTCTAGAATCTATTTGTTTTATTTTTTTTAAAACCCTTGTTTTATAAGAAGACAAAATTACATCTTTTGTTAATTTATGTTTTTCAACAAGCGCAACAATTATAGGATAAGATTTTTTATCTTTAATATGTATAATAATTTTACATTTTCCTTTTAAATATTGTAAAGCTTGGTCTAAAGTTGGAATTTTATAACCATTATTTGTTTTTAACTTTTTTAAATCTTTATATTCAAGATTTCTAACAAAACCTCTGCCATTAGTTGCTCTAGTTACTCTACGATCATGCATTAGAATTATTTCTCCTGATTTACATTTTCTTACATCAAACTCTATCATATCACATTTTAAAGCTAAAGCTTTTTTAAAGCCTTCAATAGTGTTCTCATCAAGATATCCAGGAGCTCCTCTGTGCCCTATTCTAAGTGTCATAATAGTTATTATTTCAATAGAATATATAAAGATATTGGCCTCATAAGTTACTACCGTTCATCACTACCCGAAGGTTCAGTCGGGAATAACATCAGAAAAATCCAGAGGATTTTTAGGACGCAAAAAGACCATTGGTCTTTTAAGCGTAATCATTGGCCATGATGTTGTAATTTGTTTGTATTTATAAGGTATACTATATATATTATAGATTGATAGAAAACTCTGTAGAAATCCTTACTCGGCTTTCAGCCTCGTAGTTGCCTTGCCTACTCGTACTTATGGAAATATTAGTCCGAGTTACGGCAAACAACTTTTGGCAACGATAGGATTTCTACAAAGCATATATGAAGATACATTTATATATAAGTAAAACTGTATATAATAATATAACAGGAGGTGCTTATTCATGACAAAATATAAAGGAAAATCAATGTTTGTATCAAGAGCTAAGAATTATAATAAAAAAGATGATTTAGATATGTATCCTTATTTTATACATGTGAAGTTCTTTAAAATCAATGACGCACATAAAACAACAGAAACACCTTTCCAAATATTAGAATTTAGAGTATTGAGTGTTTATTTTAAAGGATTTAAAGATAGTAAATTTCTGCCATGGGGTAATGATCTTTTATTCAATGATATTACAGAAGTAGAAATTGAGCAAAAAAATAAAAGATTATATATTACTAATGTTTAGTAAATAAGGGTCTGTGGTCTAGTGGCTATACTTAGGTACCATACATGACATCTCGTTGACTAGCTTTTGGTTCAAAATCGAGATAGTCGCCAGTTCGAGTCTGGCCAGACCCATGTTTTCTAGTAAATAAATACTTATAAATAAATCAAGAATCTCTAGTTGATATGGTAAATACACAAAATATGTACTTAGAAAGTTTAGTAATAACTGAAAATCCTAATGATCCAACATCTTCTGGTAGTTCAGCAACTACTTCTGAAGAAAGTATTACATTAAAGGATTATTTTAGCTTTAGTAAAGAATTATATTTTGTTGTTTCTTTGAGTCTAAAAACTGTAAAAGAAAGAATGTATCAAAGAAGAAATGGAATTTTACCTTTCTAGAATCTTACTTATTCTCAATCCTTGGATAAATACCAGGCAACATAAAAACTTTATTAATAGTAACAGCTAAACCTCTGTTTCTTTTAAACATGTGTTTAGAAGTAATCTTTGCATTTCCAATGCAAACTAATTCGTTCTTTAAAGTCATGACTGCTACCATGTCATCAACCTCAATATTATCATGAAGTTTAGATATACCAGGAATCTTTAAACTTGCACCATGACACAAAGAATTAACACTAGTATCAAGAACCCAGACCTTAGGTAAATGATCAACTGCAACTTCAATTGGTTTAATTACATGTCTAATAAATTTTTCATTATTTTCATTATTAAAATACCAAAAAGAATCTTTTATATCGTTCATTGTTACTAAAGTATCTTCTGAAAAAGTAGCTACCTTTGTTCTTCTTAATTCAGCCATGTGTGCGCCAGTATTAAGCTGTAAACCAATATCATGACAAAGTTTTCTTATATATGTTCCTGCTTCACATCCAACTTTAAACAACACATCCTGATCTTTGATGTCTAAAACATCTAAATAATAAATAGTTCTTTGTCTAAGTCTTCGTTTAACAGCACTTTTCACTGGAGGTAGTTGGTCAATTACACCAAGAAAGTTGTTCATTACTTGTTTTATTTTATCTTTATCAACTTTTTTGTGTAAATGCATTAAACAAACATATTCTTTTCCAGCAATTAGTAATGTTTGAACAATTCTTGTACCTCTACCAATAGCAGTTGGTAATACACCTGTTACTTTTGGATCCAATGTTCCAGAATGGCCTGCTTTTTTAAGACCTAGTATATCTTTAGCATAAGCAGTAACCTGGTGAGATGTAGGGCCTTTAGGTTTGTCTATATTGATGATACCATAGTTAAGAAGCTCTTTAACAGGTCTATTATATGGATCACAACCAAATTTATCAGAAGTTTCAGATTGTTTTTTAGTTAAAACATTTCTATTTAATTTTATAAATGGTAGGTTTGTCATTTTATACTCTTGTATGGGTTAATATAGGAGAAATAGTTAGTGTTTAAAAAGGTTATTGTTTTTTTGCTTCTGGTTTCTTTTCTTCTTTCTTTGGTTCTTCTTTTTTAGGTGTTTCTTTCTTTACTTCTGGTTTTGTTTCTTCTTTTTTACTTTCTTTTACTTTCTTTTCTGCTTTAGGCTTTCCTTTTAGTTTTTCAACTGCTTGCTGCATCTTAGTTTTTTCTTGCTTTTCTTCTTTTTTGAAAGATTTATATTCAATGCCTTCTAATTCTGCTTTAACAATGCCTTCTTTATCTTTAACAACATTTACTTTAACATGATGCGGTGGATTTTTAATACCATGCTTCCACATATGTTCATTTAAGTTTTTACCAATCTTTACATTATCAATGTCAGCTTTCATATGTTTTGCAAGAAACTCTTTTAATGCCTTGGATGCTTTTTTTGTTCTCTTCCATTTAGCTGATTTAAGAAATTCCCTTCTAAGAGGAACATTGTACACTCTTTTAATTTCTTTATTTTCTGCCATATTCATTTCACTTCGTTTCATTCATAGCTTTTAAATTAAAATTTAAAAACATTATGCTTTAGTTTTTACTCTTCTCCAAGATCTTTTAATAACTGTGTGTCTACCAGGATGAACTCTTCGACTTTTTCCATAAATCTTTGGAACTGTCCAAAAAGGTGCCCATCTAGTTCTTTTATTTAATTTTGCTAATCTGATTTTTCTACCTTTTGATTTGTATCTTGCCATTTTATTTTTCCTCTTTTTCTTTTGTAGGCATGTTTGGTTTTTTTTCAATAATTTCTTTATTATCAGTTTTTGTTATTTCTTTTTTTTCTTCTTTTATTATTTCTTTCTTTTCAACTTTTTCTACTTTCTTGTCAGTTGGTTTTTCTACTTCTTTCTTTTCAACTTTTGCAATTTCTTTTTCAGCTGGTTTTGTTATTTCTTTCTTTTCAACTTTTGCAATTTCTTTTTCAGTTGGTTTTGTTATTTCTTTCTTTTCAACTTTTTCTACTTTTGGTTTACCTTGATATAATGTACCAGCAATTTTGTCTAAAAATGATCTTCCTTTTGGTGTAGCTATTCTTCCTTTATGAACACCTTTCTCAGCTTTTATAACAAATCCAGATTGTTCTAATTGTTGCAAAGCTTTTCTTATAATAGAACCAGAACCTTTGAAAACTTTATCAGGTTTATGACCTCTATTTTTTCTTCCACCATATTTTCTTGTTAATTTTGATGTACCAATTGGACCTAATTTATATACAGATCTAAGAACTGCTGCTAAACGAATATACCACCAATCATTATCAACAGGTGGTCTTTCTTTATGCATTCCTGTCTTAACAAAGTCTGTCCAAATTGGTTTTTTTAAGCCTAAGTTTTTTAACTCTAAAGCTGCTTTTTCTATTAATTTGTTTGGATCAACATCATATATATTTGCCATGTAGTATCAAACTCCACTCTTATTTATAAATATTACTATATAATATAGTATAATTCAAAGATTACACTAATATTAATGTAATTCGTACCGACTAAAGAAGTTAAACCCTATGTTATGATATTCTGATGTAATATATAAATGTATCTTAAATATATATCTTTAGGTAATCTTTATATAGTTCTATATAATTAATAAGATTATAATAAAAATATAAATATCAAAAGAGGTATAAAAATGAACAAATTACAACATAAAGAACAAAGAGTATTGGTATTATTTGATGTGCAAAATATGTATTATTCTGCAAGAAACATGTTTAATGCAAAAGTTAATTTTCATGAAATACTAAAGAAAGCAGTATCGGGAAGAAAATTAATAAGAGCAATTGCTTATGTAATAAAAGCTGATATGAGAGATGAAAATAAGTTTCATGATGCTTTACAAGGAATTGGTATTGAAGTTAAAATGAAAGGTCTTCAGACTTTTATAACAGGAACTAAAAAAGGTGACTGGGACATTGGAATAGCAATGGATGCTGTGCGTTTGAGTAATAAAGTTGATACTGTGGTTTTAATTTCTGGTGATGGTGATTTCAAAGATTTATTATCTTATCTAAAGTCTCATGGATGTAGAACAGAAGTTATTGCATTCTCTAAAACATCATCAAGATTGATCAAAGACGAAGCAGATGATTTCTTTGACTTAGGTAGTGATATGAAAAAATATCTTTTGAAAGGAGATGCAAGGAAACCACACCCTAGATTTAAGAAACCATATAAGAAATCAACAAAACCAGCATACAAACAAAAGAAGTTGGTAAAGTCAAAACCAAGAACTCAATCAAAACCTAAACCAAGAGCTCAGAGTTTGCCTAATTTGAAAAGAAAGAAGAAATAGTTATTTCTTATTTTAATTATAGAAACATTTTGTTAGTTAGAAAAATAAGCCCTTAGCCGGACTTGAACCGGCGACCTTCTGCTTTCTGTATTAAATATACAAGGCAGATGCTCTAGCCACTGAGCTATAAGGGCGTAGTAAAGGTAAAATTATCATTATTTTTAAATCTATCTATTCTTTATTATATATAAGAAATACAAAAAATAAAAGAAAAAAATAAATAAAAAATTACTTGCTCTTAGCAACTGAAATAAACTCTTTGATTGCTACTACAATTGCAGCTGATCCAACTAAAACGCCAAGTTGTTTTAATAGCACATCAAGATAAACACCAAGATTGAACCATTCAAATACTAATGCATCAAAGTTACTGAATCTAACCATTAGTAATACTAATGATGCGATTAACAATGGCATTGTTTCCTTTTTTGTAATGTTCATCCAACCAATTGCTACACCTACAATTATCAGCAATAGAATAACCCATTTTTCAAATGCCAATGGTGTGTAATTTTCACCTATTGAATAAAACTGGAACATCTTAAAAAATGCAAATATGAACACAATTAAGATTCCAAACAGAAATAAGTCTTTATGTACTCCTTGATTTGTTTTCTTTTTTCCCATAAAATCCACCTCTTTTAATATAAATTTATTATTTATATATATTTGTGGATTAATCATATATAAATCTTTTGCTTTTTAACTAATATGATCCAAGACATCATGTGCATTCAAAGTGTTAATATGTTTCTTAATGATATTCCAATTATCACCTGACTTTGTCTTTAATATAGTTAAATAATATTCTTTTTCTTTGTTACTAATCCTTGCAAACTTGTCAGCCACAATTAAACCATATGGATAACCAGGAAATGTGAAATCATTGCTATTGTTTTTCAATGCTTGCATTATTATTTTGATATTTGATTGTTTGCTAAAGTCTAATCTAAACAAATAATCACTGTTTTTATTAAGTTTGACAAAAGTAGTATCGTACTCTTGCTCTGATTTATGTAATGGATGATAATAAAATTCATTTTGTTCAGGTTTTAAATCAAATATTGCTGGGACTATAGATCTGTTCTTATTAGTTATAATATTGCATGTTTTTGATAATGCACAGATATTTATTTTTGGTGCAGATTCATATAGTTCTTTAAAATATTCAAATTTATGAGTTTTATCAATCTCAAGATTGCCGTCAAGAACAATGATATCTTGCTCATGTAGTTCTTGTGTTATATCTTTTGCTAACTTTATCTCAGACAATGTTCTTATCAAATCACCAACTTGTGAAATTTCTACACGTTTACCACCAAACATCATTGTTTTGTCAAATATATTTATTAAGAAATCACCTTCTACCAATTCACCATCAACATTATATTTTTCAAATTTATAAAATTGTTTTTTATTATCCTCTGTTAATGTAACTAATGCATAGAACTCTTTTTTAATTGTTTTTTGTTTTTTATTGTTTTTGTATATTAATCCAAGGATTCTTATAAAGAAAAGACCTATGTCTGATGATTTGATTAGTTCTGAAGAACCGCCATCTATGAAACATGTTTGTCCATTAAACTCATTATTTTGTATTTTGTGAAAGTTTTCTTTATCAAGAAATATTTTTTCATTTTCAAAATCAAATAAACCATATTCAAAGAAAGCTTTATCTTGTTTAATAAAGTCTTTGTTAAGTATTCTTGAGATTATTTTCTTATACATGTATTTGGTTTTGTTCATGAATCAATGGTAGAATTAGGTATTAATAAGTATTGTTGTTGTAAGGGATATAGAATATAAATAAAAGAAAAAAAAGAAAAAAAACTATTTCAGATTCAATACATAATAGTTCTTAGTTCCTGTACTATGGAAATTTGTCATGATTATCTTTTTACCGTCACCACTTATTTGTGTTCCACTACTACTAGATTGGTATTCCCATGACAATATATTTTCTGCTTGTGGAGTGTCTTTTGTGATTATTGTCTTTGTATTTCCTTCTAAGTCTATCATTCTAAATGAACCATCACAATAATTAGTGATTCTATTGAAACAGCTAAAATACACTATTCCATTCATTGCACCACGTTGCTGCATTGCTCCTCCACCAATATTTTCTTTTATTGCACCTGTTGCAGTATCATATACATACACATTTCCATACTTGTTAGATATCAACTTTCCATTGTCAAATGCAATAAAACCATAGTCTTGAACAGACATTTTTGATACTTGTTTTGTATTCATATCAAGCACATAATTTCCACCATAAGCCTCATAATAAAGCTTACCACTTGCTTCATCAACAAATAACTTATTTCCAACATAAGGACTAGTATCTGCTCCTGCAGGTGTAAATGTAGCTAATGTTTCCTGATTTGAACCATCTAGATTCATTCTCATGAATCCATGTGCTTCTGCCCAATCTCTAGGATCAACACCTTCAGCAACTTTCCACATTCTTGTTGAAACATAAATCTTACTGCTTGTTACAAAGAAATTACCTAAGTCAACTTTTTGATAACCGCTTATATCAAGATTGATTCCTGAAAAAGAATTGTCTGATAACTTAACTCTTCCCATACCAACTTCATCAGCCCATCCTGATTTAGGATTTGCTCTTCTTTCATAAGCAAAATAAGCATATGCTGCATTATAATCAAGAATAGGTGTATTTGATAATGAACCTAAACTACTTGCTGCTTGTAATCCTTTATCAAAGATTTTTGTTTGTTGTTTTGAACCAGATGTATCAGTTACCCATAAAGTCCAATGGCCTCCGCCTGTTTCAGGATTTTTTATATGTTTTTTATAGATAATTTTTTGACCATTACCAGATATGGAAGCATATTCTCTCTTATTACCATCTGTAAAATCAGTCAATTGCACAATTGAACCAAAGCTTAGTGCTGGTCCTGTTGTTGCTACTGGTGTTGTAGTTGTTTCTGTGGGTGTTGTTGTAGTTGATACAACACATTTATGCATATCACATTTGTATCCTACTCCAGAATTACAATCTGCATCATATAAACATTGTACATCAGGATCTAATGCACTCATTTCTTTAGTTTCATCTGATTGTGTTAATGTAAATCCTGTTGTTGTAGCTTCTGGTGTAGTTTCAACTTGAACAATTTCTGCAGGTGCTGTAGTTTCTACAGGAGTTGTTGCAACTGGTTGAGTAGCTACAGGTTGTGTTGCAGACTCTTGAGGTATTATCCCTGGTGAAGGAACCCCTTCCCCAATTTTTTGTTGTTCATCATTGTCACAGATTTTATTTGCGTTTGCATCTAAACAACATTCTGTTCCAACTCTAATGTAAGGTTTTTCACAAACAATCATATCGCTTGGATTAAAATCACACGCTACTAAAAATATTGATAGAATTAATAAACTTATTATTAATAAATTTTTTATTTTCATATTTCCACCTCTGGTTTTTTTAATAATTATAATAGTATTTTTGTTATTATTATTTATAAATTTAACTAAAAATTCACACAAAACCAAACATTTTTAAATAAAATTCTACTTATTTGTTTTTATTATGCCAAAGTATGAATTAATTATTGCAGAGAAACCAAAAGCAGCAGAAAAGATAGCAAAAGCACTTGCCGACGGTAAACCAATAAAGAAATCAGTAAATAAAGTACCATATTATCTTGTTACACATGGTAAAAGAGACATTGTTGTTGCATGTGCTGTTGGACACCTTTATGGGTTAAAGCAAAAAGATACAGAAAAGAAGTGGAGTTTCCCTGTTTATGAGATTGAATGGCGACCTGCAACTGAAGTTAATAAAAAATCTACATTTCAAAAAAAGTATTTAACACTATTAAAAAAGTTAGCTAAAGACGCTGACGAGTTCACTGTTGCAACTGATTATGATATTGAAGGAGAAGTAATTGGTCTAAATGTAATAAAGTTTGCTTGCAAAAAGAAAGATGCAAACAGAATGAAATTCTCAACATTAATGAAAGAAGATATTGTAAAAGCTTATGAAAACAAGTCAAAACATTTAGATTGGGGACAAGCAAAAGCTGGTGAAACTCGGCACATGCTTGACTGGTTCTATGGAATAAATACATCCCGTGCATTAACTGCTGCAATTAAAACTGCAGGTGCATTCAAAATAATGTCAACTGGCCGTGTACAAGGACCTGCACTAAAATTAGTAGTTGATAAAGAAAAGGAAATAAGAAAATTTGTACCTGTACCATTCTGGCAAATAGAAATGTTATGTAATAAAAATAAAGATTTTCTTTCTATTCACAATCTTGGTGACATGTATGATAAAAAAGTTGCTAACAAAGTTATGAAAAATGTTAAAGGTCAAAAAAAGGCTAAAGTTGTTAATGTAACTCATAAAAAATTTAACCAAGCACCACCAAAACCTTTTGATTTGACTTCATTACAAATAGAAGCTCATGGTAAAATTGGTATGACACCAAAAATCACTTTACAAGTTGCACAAGAACTTTATACTTCTGGATGTATTTCTTATCCAAGAACTTCATCACAGATATTGCCGCCGAGTATTGGTTATAAAAAAATTATTACTAAACTTTCTAAACAAACTGGTTATATTAAAGAATGTGCTATATTATTAAAAAAACAATCATTAAGTCCTAATAATGGTAAAAAAACTGATCCTGCACATCCAGCTATTTATCCAACTGGTGTTCTGCCAAAAGCATTGAACGAATATGAAACAAAGCTTTATGATTTAATCGTAAGAAGGTTCTTAGCTACATTTGGTGACATTGCTGTGCGTCAAACAATGACTGTTAAACTTGATTGTAATACTGAAATATTTATTGCAAAAGGTACTTTGACTGTTGAAAAAGGTTGGCACATATTATATGGTAAACATGCTAAGTTTAAAGAAGAAGAACTCCCTCACCTACAAAATGGTGATATAGTTAATGTTAAGAAAATTTCAATGTTAGACAAAGAAACTCAACCTCCTAGACGATTTACTGAATCTTCTATTATTAAAGAATTAGAAAAAAGAGGGCTTGGTACAAAAGCTACTCGTGCAAGCATAGTTGATACATTATTTAACAGAGGATATGTTGATGGTAAAGCAATAAAAGCAACTGAGTTAGGAATAAGAACAATTGAAACTCTGGAAAAGTATTGTCCAAAGATTGTTGACGAAGAATTAACAAGGTTCTTTGAAACCGAAATGGAAAAGATCCGTGAGAAAGAATCTTCACCTGAAACAGTATTAGATCATGCTAAGAAAGCTCTTAATAAAATTATTAAAGATTTTAAAACAAAAGATAAACAGATTGGTAAAGAACTTTTACAAGCACAACGTGATACTTATGAACAATTGAATAAACTAGGACCTTGCACTGTATGTAAAAAAGGTAACTTAGGCATTAGAAAAGGAAGGTTTGGTAATTTTATTGCTTGCTCTGCTTATCCTAAATGTAAAACTACATTTTCATTGCCAGCTGGTTTGATTAAACCTGCTAACACTAATTGTAAAGAATGTAGTTTTCCAATGATCAAGATTATCCGGAAGGGAAAACGGCCTTTTAATGTTTGTTTTAATAAAGCATGCGCTAGTAAGAAAGTTACTGCTGAAGAGAAAAAAGAAATTAAAAAGGTTGAGAAAACTGGAAGAAAATGTCCTAAATGTGGTAAAGGTGATTTAGTTGTACGTAAGTCTGTATATGGTACATTCTTAGCTTGCAATAAGTTTCCTAAGTGTAGGTATACTGAAAGTTTAGTTGATGATGGTAAGGGTAAGTTTAAGAAGAAAGCTGTTAAAGGAAAAGTTGTTAAGAAAAAGTTTGTTAAAAGAAAAAAGAAATAGTTATTTAATCAATTTAAATTCTTTATCAAACACTATTGAACCAGAATCAGTTATGATGTATAATGGTTTACTATCGACATTGTAAATATTTATATCATAATTAGATTGTCCAAGTAATGTTAAGTCAATGTTTTGTATTGTGTTTGCAAAGTTGATAAGATTGTTGAGTTGGATTGGTAAGCTTGTTTGGTAATCTGAAACACCTTGTTCAGAAAAATCATTTCTTGCAGTCATGTCACTATAAATGTCAATGATTGTGTTAGAATTATAATGCACTTTTGATTCAAAAGTGTTTACTTTCACGTCTTGCTTTAGATCATAAGGCATATTGTTATAACATTCCATTGCATTTGTGTCTAAGAAGTTTTGTGTGTTTGATTCAAAGATTGCTTTGTTTAGTTCTTGTGTTGTTAATGTTATTTGGCCATAGTTAAGTCCTTGATGAAGTATAGAACATTGTGCTAACTGTGATAAACAACTATCCATGTATAATTGAACAGAAGATGTGTCTATGTTGGCCATTGTTGAAGTGGTTGAAGATTCTACATTCATGACTATTGCAAACATAATCATAATAATTACTAATAAAACTATACCTACAATAATGAATAATGAAATTTGTGATTTTTTTCTAAGCTTTGTTATAGTTAATATTGATAAAAATAATAATGATGCAAAGATTATTGCAAAAGATGGTTGTGCATCCTCTGTTGAACCTATAACATTTGCATTTAACTGGTTTTCTGTAAACAAAGACTCAATATAATTTTCATTTGTATTGTAGATATTACAATAGTCTGGTTTATATTCTAAGATTTCTTGTTGTAAGTTTTGGTTTGTTGAAAATAAATTGATTGTGTTTGTTTCTGTTTGTTGTAAAAGATTGCCATTAACTAAATTAATAGTAGTATCTCCATGGGAATAGCTATTGATGTAATCTGGGTTGGGTTGGTGGGAAAAACTAGCAATTGTGTGGATACTATTTTCATCAATACCTACATTGACAATAGTTTCTGATAATTGATAATTACCTAAGTAAATGTTTGCAATGACTGTGTTTTCAGTTAAAGCAAGAACATTGTCATTACTTAGTTTTGCATCAAAGTATATGAATTCAGTGTCAAATGTTAAAGTAAATTCATTGTCTTGGTTATTGCTTTCAATTAGTTTAATAAAGTCAGAGTTCCCGTTTCCAGAAGCCTTGTAAAAGTCTGCTTTGCTATTAAGTTTGATAGTCTTAGATGGCATGTCAATGAATGCCCAGTCTGTTGAACCAGATTCAAAATCAAAATTGTTTTCTCCAGCTTTGTTAATATAAATAATGTAATTGTCTGTTTCTGGAATTATTTTGAAACTCATTTCTGGGTTTTGATTATATTCTATACCATATTCTGCATCTTTGCTTAATGTTAAAGAATAAAAACCTGTTAATTGAGAAAAGTCTAATGAAATTTTTGATTGGCCAGTTGTTGTTATTGTTTCTGTAAAATCTAAAGTTTCAAATGAAATTGTTCCTTTTGTTAATGTGAATTCTTGATCTTTTAGTAATAAGTGTGAGTCTTTGTTAAGAATTATTTTTACTTCTGGCTTTGCTATTGTTTGTAAATTATTGTCTGTGCTTGATGTAATGTCAGCGCTTATTAGTTTTCCTTGATCATCTAATTCAAAAGTGCTATCTTTGATATTTCTGAAGATATTGTCACCTGCTACGACTAAGTCTGCGCTTGTTACTTGTTGTGCATGGTCAACGAAAAGTCTGTTGTTCTGTGATATTGGGTTTACTACATTTACTAATATAGTATCTCCGTCTTGTAAATAGTTAACAGTTCCAGTGAATGCATAGTCTATTGGTTGTTGTGGGTCTAAGACTATTCTTTGTATTCCTGTGTTTGGAGCAAGTGCTCTTAACATATTGTCTATGAATTGGACATTGTTTGCATTCTGGAACTCATGACCATTGTATTTGTAACCTTCTTCTGTTTTCTCTATTTTTGGTTCTTGTGCTGGGTTCTTTAGGTCTAGTTCAAACTCTACTTTGCCTTCATCATTGTACATGACTAATTTGTCTTCTTCGAACTTTGTTTGTGGGTTTTCTAGGATTGATTGTTGGATGTTGAATGGTTTGTCGTAGAGTGCTTGGAGTGCTTCTGATCTTCTAGCTATTAGTGTTTCTAATGCTGGGTTGTTGAAATGTTCTTTGATTTGTGCTTTGACTTCTTCTGTGTTTAGGTTTGGTGTGTTTTGTTTGGTCCAGTAAGTGTTTTGTGATGGATTTAAATTTCCATCATCAACCTCTCTTGGAGCCAAACATAATTGACTTAATAAGATTATTATTAGAAATACAAATAAAAATTTTAAATTTTTCATTTTCCTCTTTTTTTATATTAAAAAAGTTTATAAATCTTCCGCTTAATTCCTAGACTTGTTGGAATAGATATACTAAAGTCACCTAAACCAATCAACATATAACCTTCTGGATGAACTGAAACACATTTGATTTTTGTATAATTTTTTTTCATAAACTTATCAAATTCTACAAAATTAACTAAAGAATCATCTTTTAATATTTGTTGGAGTTTAAAACCAACATTTTTGTCTTCAAAATAATAATGGGTCCATTCACCAGGATCAAAAATAAGAAATTTCATATTATCCTTTTTTGTAACAATAACATCTGGATTAAAAATCTTCCCACCTTCATACAACCAATCTGCTTTAATCCCATTTTCATAAATATCCTCAGCAAACATCCTTTTCTCAAACCTACCCTCAACAGCATCAAACGCTTTGGTAAAGGCTTTATCAGCTTCTGTTTCATAGCCTTCATGTTGACTAAATACATATCCAATGAAGAAGTTTAGTTCTGGTTGTTTGTCATACTTAGGTCTTTGTAATGCATCTGTGCATGTGTCTATTGCTTTCTGTGATTCACCTAACTCTAAGTGTTGGTTAGCTTTCTCAAGAATAGTCTCTAACTCAGACTTTACTATTTCCTCTTGTTCTTGTGGCACATCAGTATCAGCATGTGCAGGAGCTATATTGCCAGCATACATGTACCATGTCGTTGCTGCTGTACTTATGCTGAGTATTGCCAATTGTTTGTATTTATCCATATATACACCCTATATATAGAAATATATATATGTTTTGGTTTATAAAGTTTTTGTTTTTCACCACTTTTGGGTGAACTGGTTGTTTGATGACAATTATGACAACCTTTATATATATAAACTATATAAATAACAACTAGGTGATTAAACTAATGAAAAGGTCAGTGATAAGTATTCTTGTAATATTATTATTACTTAACTTAGCTCTTGCTCAAGACTGTACTACAGAATTGCCCAAGATAATAGACTCAGACTTAGTTCTATGTGAACAAGAATATAATATTGATTACACAGCTGAAGTCAAAAGCAATGTTAATATTGATTGTAAAGAAGCATCATTAATTGGTAATGGTGAGAACACTGCTTTTTTATTAAAAGAAACAGAGAACTCAGAAATCATTAATTGTAATCTTGTTAATTTTGAATCAGGATTTTACTTAGACAATTCTAATAACAACATAATAACTAATAACAAAATATTAGATTCTAAGCAAAACTCAATTTATATAATGAATTCAAATGATAATCAAATATATGATAATGAAATTAATACAGATCTTAGTTATGATGAATCATCAGAAAACATATTTTGTAAAGATTTAAAACAAAATCGTTATTTAAATGTTATTGGTCCTGGATGTGAAAAAGCAGTTAAAATTAATAATGCAATAACAGGAACAGAATTACAATTAATATTATCAAAAATCTCTGAAACAAGAGGTTTAGACAAAAGTGAACTTATTACTGACTTTACAAGCACTTTAGGTAAGATAGATATAGAAAAAACATTTCAAGAAAAAAAAGTAACAATAAAAATCAATGCAAACAAAGAATCTGATTTTACAGTGTATGAATATATTCCAAAAGAAACTTTGAACTCAACTGATTTAATTACAACAGATGCAGTAATACTTGACAAAGATCCGTTAATGATGTGGGAATTTACAAACACAAAATCAATTGAAGTTCAGTATGAATTACCAATGGTTGTTAAAGCACCAAAAACAATTGTAATTGAAACTATTTCAGTAAAGGCTGAAGAAGTAGTTGATGATATTGAAGAAGAAGTTGAATTAAAAGTGGTTGCGCATGATGATGGATTGCCAGAGATCATTGAACCAGATGCACAAGTTGAAGATGAATCAAATTTAAATGCAATACTAACATTTATAATCTTATTAATAATTATAGTAGTTGTAGTATACTTAATTAAGAAAAAGTGGTAAAAATTTAATAAAAAAAGTGGTGAAATAATTTGTTAGAGGAAATATTAACATTAAAAACTAAAAAAAACCCTACAAAGATAGTTTTGTTATCATTCTTCTTAACAATAGTAGGCTTTATTTCTGCAATTTTAATATTTCCTAAACATTCATCAATTGCGCATGTTTTGATAACAACAATCTTATTAATGCCAATCTTAGCAAGAGAAATTAAAAAAGAAGAAAAAAAAGAATCAAAAGTTGGATTAAAAAGGTTTTACAAAAATCATAAATCTATATTTGAAATATTTTTATTATTATTTTTAGGAGTGTTCCTAGCATATGCAATAATAACATTAGTCATGGTGTTTTTCTCTAATAATATATTTATAACACATGATTATCAAATAAAGTTTATAGAAGATTCTGAATATTTAACAACGTCTTTATTAAATTCTAATTTAAGTGTGTTAGCTACAACATTGAAATTAGTTGTACAGAATTTATTATTAATATTAGTATGTTTTTTATTGTCATTGTTCTATGGCTCAGGTGGAGTATTCTTAATAATATTAAATGCAAGCATATTTGCAACGTTTTTAGTAGAATCTATGAAACTTTCACAAGATTTTAAAGCATTTTCTTTAATATTTTTAATATATTTATTATTCTGGTTCATTCCAATGACTTGTGCATTCCTGTTATCAGCAATTGCAGGCGGAGTCATGTCTAAGGCTTTTATGCATGAGAAGTTCGGCTCTAAACGGTTTGACAATGTTGCAAAGGATGCTTTTGTTTTGTTTATGACTTCTTTGGTTGTGATTGTAGTTGGTGCTTTACTGCAGGTTTTGTTTACTAAGTTAGTTGTTGGAATGGTTTAGATTATTTCTTTTATTAACTCAGGAAATTCTTCTGTACACAGATATAATTACTCAGTACGACCATCACAGAACTCATAGCATTCATCACAGCCGTAGTTTGATAATGACTTGCAGACTTTAGTTGCACCTTCAAGGTCTGTGAATGTACAGCATTCTTTCATATTTTCTAGTGTTAAAGTGTTGTCTTTGTCTTGCTGTATTAACTCCATCTTTGTTTTGTTTAAATTGATACCTAGCATTATGCCTAGTATGAATAGCATTAGTAAAAATACAGCTTTCCAAAATATTTTTTTTGTTTTCATTTTTAATAAACAATAGCAATTGTCAAACTCTTTATCTGGCTAAACCTAATCTTACCAGGATCTTTAAGCAGGTTATTGTCACCTTTTAATTCAGCAAACCATCCATCATTGTCTTCGCCAATCTCTACAACTCTGTGTATAATAGTACCTTCTGCATACTTTGATTTGTATGAAATAATATCACCAACATGAATATCTTTTGTTTTGTTTGGCATGATTTGGATAGTGTTTGCACCTATGTCAAACACAGGGTCCATTGAATTGCTGTCTGCGAAAGTTGCCCATCGCGGATCATTGACTTTGATTATAACTCTGTCTGATGCAACTATAATATCTTTCTCAGGAATATGATTATAAGGTGATGGTTTTTCTGTAACACTTATACTGTCTGATAATAAAATGTCTTTATTAGAAAATACAAATCCAATTAAAAATCCTAGACTAATGATTATACAAAACAATAAAATGCTTGATATTTTTATGTTTACCATTTTAGTCTGTCCGCTAATATATACTTAACTAACATTGCATATCCAAATATATAAAATATTATGTTGATAGCAAAAAATATTAACATAATAATCTTAACAAATATATCA
Source organism: Candidatus Woesearchaeota archaeon (assembly GCA_964012725.1). GTDB lineage: Archaea > Nanobdellota > Nanobdellia > Woesearchaeales > CAXGTL01 > CAXGTL01. Next base: position 18,412 of record CAXGTL010000009.1, on the reverse strand, counting down.
ACAAAGTTAGATATTGCTGAAGTATAATATAAAGATATGCTTATGAAAAAGTTATATAGATAAATAAATGTAAATGTTAATACAAAAAAGATCATGCCCGTATTTAAGACTCTGTACATTGTTTTGTTTTTGCTTAGATAATAAAATAAGACTAAGATTGTTATTGCTATTAGAGTTATGAGATTTATTATTTGGTGATTTGAAATAGATTTTGTTAAAATATCAATTCCTGCATAGCTTTGTGTTAGTTGATTTATACTGAACAAAGGCATTGCTATGAATGTGAATAATGATGTGTATGAAAGAGCTAAGCACCATTTTTTTAATTTGATTTTCTTTTTTTCAAATACTTTGTACCATAAATAAAATGGTGTTAATAATATAACACTGATTGCTATTAAATTGAATAAGTAGATAAAAACAACACCTATAGAATTAAAACCACTTATTAATGCAATGTCTTGCAAAAATAAAGTAATAATTGGTGTGTGGGGTGTTGCATGTATCAATGTTAAATAATTAGATGAAAAATGTCCAGTTAAATAAGGAATAATAAAAACAAAAAAGTCTGTTAACAAATGCAAAGTTAATAATCCAGCAAGACCTAGCAAAATCCTTTTGCTGTGAAACATTCTTATTAACTGACCATACACATGTTCAACTGAATGTCCAACTTTGTAAAGAAACTTGTATGGTTTTAATGTTTTTTTGTTAACTGCAATAAATAAATATACAAAGAATAATATTAATAATAAAGGTCCGTGTATAACAAGAACTAAGTATTCAATTGCTAAGTTAAAAACTATTATGTAAAATGCTAACAATACTATTAATGAAACAAAGAACCTTACAAATATGTCTTTTCCTTTTAATTTTCTTTCCTCATGTATTAAATGCATAAGACTGTTTTTGCCAATCTTTACAAAACAAAAATATGCAGATGCAAGTATTAATAATATTGAACCAAAAACAAAACTATAATATTCTATTATTATTTGGTTCTGTGAAATAAAGTGAAAAAAGTCATAAAAACTGCTTGTTACTTTAATTTCTAATAAATAAGAATTGATTATTGAGATTAAGTTTTTTATTGAAAATAGGAAATAACTGATTAATATTATGATATCTATTTGTTTTGATTTATTACCAAATATTAAATGCGATGTACTGACTTTGTAAAATAAATATGCAAATAATGAAACTGATATTAACTTTAGTATGAAGCCGATTTCAATTGATAGTAAATGAAAGAATTCAAAGAAATTGAATATTATTAATAGTAATAAAAGTGTACTTGCTATAGCTAAGAATATGCTGTTCCTCTTTTTTTTCATATAGTATGTTTTTTGTTTATATATATTTAAATGTTTATATATTTATTAATTAAATATAACGATTTGTCCCTACTTTCCAGTAGTTTAAAACCCAAACCTTTATAAAGTATAAATCAATACCTATATACTAATATGATTGTTCAGAAAGAATTACTAACAAAAATACAAGACTTAGGATTAAATTCATACGAAGCTAAGATATGGACAGCTTTATTATCAAGAGGAATTTCTTCAGCAGGAGAACTTAGTGACATTGCAAATGTACCTCGTTCTAGAGCATATGATGTTCTTGAAAGTTTAGAGAAAAAAGGATTTGTAGTTATGAAACTAGGTAAACCTATCAAATACATTGCAGTTGCACCTAATGAAGTTGTATCAAGAGTTAAAAAAAGAGTACAACTTGATTCAGATGAAAGAATTAACATGTTAGAAAATATTAAAAATACTAAAGTTTTTAGTGAATTAGAATTATTGCACAAAGGGATTGACATGGTTGATCATACAGAAATTAGTAAAAGTTTTAGAACAAGAGAAGCTTCATACCTTAAAATGAAACAACTTGTTGATGGTGCTAAAAAGTCTGTTGTATTAGTTGGAACAGAAAAAGGTGTTAAAAAAAAATTAGATTCATTAAGAAATAATTTGAAAAGAGCTGACAAAAGAGGAGTAAAGATTAAAGTTGGTGCTCCGATTAGTAAAACAAATAAATCTTATCTTGATAAGACAGGGTTTAATGTTATAAATACAAAACTTAATTCTAGGTTCGTGGTTGTTGATAACAAACATGTTATGTTTATGATGGTTGATGATTCTTTAATAGCTCCTGCTTATGATGCAGGTGTTTGGTTTGAGTCTGAGATGATTGGTAGTGCTTTGGGTAAAATGTTTGAAGTTGGGCATAAGTAAAAAATAATTCTTAAAACAGGTAATCAAAATGCAACACAGATTAAGTAAAAGGGAAGCAGAAGTTTACTTATTATTAGGTAGAGGTTATAATTGTCAAGAAATTAGTGAAAAATTAGAGTTAAGTGATAATACAATTTTTAGTTATAAAGAAAATATAAAGATCAAATTAGATTTAAACAAACCTCATGAAGTGGTAATTAGTGCAATTCTCTGCATTTATTCTCATAAATTAGAATCTCCAAATGATAAAGTATATTTTTCTAGGATTCCAAAGAGTGAGTCTTTAACATGTTTAAGTAATTTATATTTTTATAATTCATTCATGCTTTTAAGTGATAGGGAGACGGAAGTTTATGATCTTATTGGACGAGGTTTAAAGACAGGAGAAGTTGCTACTAAGTTATGCATTGATAATGCAACAATAGACACTCACCTAGATAAAATTAAAACAAAGTTAAAGTTAAAATCAACTACTGAAGTTATGTTTCATTCTGTTCTTTATCATAATAAAAATTATTTAAGAGATCAAAGGAATGAATCTTTTGGATTTTAAGCAAAGTTTTTAAACAATTATTAATTCTACCTTAATATGACAAAGATATTCATAGCATATAAAGTAACAGGTGAAGATTATTCTGAATTAAAGAAAAGAATATATCCTATACAAAATGCTCTTAAACAAGCAGGTATTGATTATTATTCTACTATTGATGATAATGAAAAGTTTTGGGCTGAAAACTGGAGTAGAAGGAAGATAACAGAAATGGCATTCGGAGAAATGGATAGTTCTGATATTATATTGTTCCTTGTTAATTCATCTAACATTAGTAATGGAATGTTAATAGAGTTAGGATATTCTTTAGCAAATAATAAAAAGATGGTATTAGCAATAAGAAAAGATGTTACTAAGAACATATTTAGACAGTTTATTGATAATGTTATTGAGTTTTCTAGTTTTGATGAGTTGAGTGAGAAGTTGAAGAAGTTTGAGTTTTGATTACTAAACATTTATATATTCTTACGATTTCCCTTTTCTTATGTTAAACCACATAGTATTACTTAAACTAAAACCAGATGTAAATGAAGATTTAGTTAATGAAATGTATGACCAAGTAAGGGGATTAATGAAAACAATACCAGAAATTGCATCTATTACTGGTGGAAAGAATATTAGTAAAGAAAGGTTCAATCAAGGATATACAGAAGGTTTTGTTGTTATTTTTAGAGATATTTCTTCACGTGATGAATATTTAACACATTCTGATCATGTTAAGGTTGCTAATGATTATGTTATTCCTATTTCTGAAAAAGTTTTAGTGTTTGATTATGAGGTTTGATGTTTTTAATTCTCAACAAGGTAATTTACGTAGAAAAAAATAAACTAATTCCAATAACTAACTTCTGTATTTAATATCCTTGTATAGAAATCACCAAAAGTAGTTTCCATTACAGGAGTTTCTGGAAGAATACCATTTATTTTGTCAAATAAGTTTTGTGTTAGATTAACTTTATCACCGCACATATCACAATTTATGGCTATTGAATCGCCTTGTGATAATAAAGATTGAACAGAAATAAAATTCTCCAAAAAAGTTACGTTATCCCATTTTTTTACTTGACCACCAAAATTATAATGGCCTTTTCCTTTACCCTGGTCCTTATAACATCCACAAACATAACCTAAATCATGTGAAACTATAGATCCAGATACGTCATATGATTCAAAAAACCTTCCTTGTGTAGATACATTTGGAATATGAGGTTTATTATCATATCTTGGATGTTGTTCTTGCCATTCTGCTATTGTTATTGTCATGTTGTATTAGAAGTTTGAGATTATTTTATAAATGTTTAGATAGTAAAGGATATATAAAATAAACTATAATAATCTTTATATATTATGAACACATACCATAACTCAAAGGTGGAGATGGATGAAAAATATATTAAAATATATGATAATGATGATTTTATTCTTATTTGTATTACAAATAGTTTATTCACAACCCAACCTTAATTCACCAATGCAAGGACACGTTACAGATGATACAAGTATAATTTTGTCATGGAATATAACTAACAATAATACTAATTCTGAAGTTTATGTTAGTCAAGATAATGGTTTCTCAGATATATTTTATCAAACAATAACTAATATACCAAGTACAACTGTAAATGATCTTACACCAAGTACTTATTACTGGAAAGTTAAATATAACCAAGAATGGTCTGATACTTGGAATTTTATTGTAAATACTTGTGTTCCTAATTGGATAATGCAAAACACACAATGTCAAACAAATGATCAAATATTGATTACTTATACAGATTCGAAAAATTGTAATAATGAGATTAATCTTCCTAATGATCATAATACTTATACTAATTGTAATTATTGTTCACTTGATTTAGAAATATTATATTCTGATTGGAGTGAATGTGATGCAAATAATCAAAAAACAAGAACAAAAGAATATACTAACTTAAATTATGATTCATGTTGTGCTATAACTGGGTTTACAAATGATTGTTTGAATTCAACATCAAACAATCTTACAGACACTGTTAATTGTAATGTGCAAGAACCAGAGAATGAAACAACACAACCAGAAAATCAAACAACACCACCAAATAACCAAACAACACAAAACATAACTAATGATACATCATGTTTATCTAACTGGGTACAAGTCGTTGGTGATTGTCAAGAAGATGAAAGTAGAGAAACATGGTTTTATGATTCTAATTTATGTACAAATGAAACAAAAGAACATATAATAAATGAATTATCTTGTGATTATGATAACAATGGATATATTGGTGATGCTGATAATCTTAATACAACTATCAGTAATCTAAGTTTTATTTCTGGAGTAAATATAATTGAATTTAAACAAAATAATAAAAAATTAATTGAATTTGATAAAAGTAATGAAACAATCAATTTTAAAAATATTGTTATAGAAAAAGCATCTAATGAAAGTTTAATTTATATCTTAATCAAAGGATTAGATTTAGGTAATAATACAAAAACTGTTTATATAGATAATAATAACAAAACTAGTTTTTGTATAAAAGATGCTGAAATATCTTCAATAACAGAAATTTCTTCTTTATGTAATGATAATGATGAAGTAGGTATTATATGTCCTGGTTCTGTTGATCAATATGAATGTTCTTATACAGATGAAACAAATACTAGTTTTAAAATAACTGGATTAAGTCATTCTGGTATAAAACAACAAGGATTTTGTGGTGATGGTATTTGTGATGAAAGTTGTTCATTTTGTTCAACTGATTGTGGTACATGTCCTGTTAATGATAATAATGATGGTGGTGGTAGTAGTTCTGGAAGTAGTGGTGGTGGTTATTTTGTTAAAAAAGAAGTAGTTAAAGAAGTTGAACATACTGAAGTTATAGATAATCCAACACAATCTTTTGCAGAATCACAAAAAGACATTAAAGGATTAATTATTCCAAAAGTTCCGTATATGACAGGAGCTGTTGTTGGAACTAGTTCTGATAAAAGTTCTCTGTTCTTAGTTTCAGGGTTTGTTGTATTAATTATGGTGATATTGGGTTTAGTCTTAATAAGAAGAAACAACACAACAAATAAGTAAAATTTATAAACACTATCTACACTTCTATTTAATATGCAATATAAACCAATAGAAATCGAGAAAGAAATACTTCAATATTGGCAAGATCATGAAATCTATCAGAAGTCTAAAGATAGAAATAAAGGTGGAAAAAAGTATTATTTCTTAGATGGACCCCCATATACATCAGGTAAGCTTCATGTTGGACATGCATGGAACTATAGTATGAAAGACATGGTTCTTAGATATAAAAGAATGAATGGTATTGATGCATGGGACAGGCCTGGTTATGATACACATGGATTACCAACTGCACATGCAGTCCAAGCAAAGTTTAAACTAAAACATAAAGAAGATATTCTAAGGTTTGGTATGGACAAGTTTGTTACTGAATGTAAAAGTTTGTGCAAAGATAATCTTGAATTAATGAAAAAAGTTCAAAAAAGGTTAGGCATTTGGATGGATTTTGATGATCCATATGTAACATTCAAAAATGAGTTTATTGAATCAGAATGGTGGCTTGTGAAAAAAGCACATGAAAATAAAAGATTGTATGAAGCATTAAAAACAATGACTTGGTGCAGACATTGTGCAACTGCATTAGCAAAGCACGAACTTGAATATGAAGTTGTTAATGATACATCAATATTCTTAAAATTTCCAGTAGTTGGAAAAGAAAATGAATTTTTATTAATATGGACAACTACTCCATGGACAATTCCTTTTAACTTAGGTGTAATGGCAAACCCTGAGCTTGATTATGTAAAAGCACAAGTTGGTGAAGAAGTATGGATACTAAGCAAAGCATTAGCTGCAATAGTTATACAAAACTTGACTGAACATTCTTATAAATTATTAGAAGAGTTTAAAGGAAAAGAATTAGAAGGACTTGAATATAAACATCCTATGCAAGGTGAAATTGATTATACTGAAATGAAAAAAAAACATCCAAAGATTCATACAGTTGTGATGTCAAAAGAATATGTTGATACATCAGCTGGTACTGGAATGGTACACATGGCACCTGGATGTGGTCCAGAAGATTATGAAGTAGGGCATAGAAATAATATACCACCATATAATACATTATCAGAAACTGGTGTGTTTCCAAATGATATGGGTAAATTTTCTGGTTTAACAGCTAAAAAAGATGATAATAAATTTATACAAGCACTTGATGATGCAGGTGCGTTAATGGCAAAAACTAAAGTAGAACATGATTATGCACATTGTTGGAGATGTCATAAACCTGTAATATATAAAACTACAAAACAATGGTTCTTTAAAATCGAAGATTTGATACCAAACTTAAGAGAAATTAATAAAGATGTGCTTTGGGTACCTGATTGGGCAGGTGCTAGACAATTTGATTCTTGGCTAGCTAATCTACGTGATAATTCTATTACTAGGCAAAGGTTCTGGGGAACACCATTACCTGTTTGGAAATGTAGTAAATGTGAAAATTATGAAGTAATTGGTTCTGTTTCTGAGCTTAAAGAAAAAGCTGTTAATGAAGTTCCTGATGATTTACACAAACCATGGATTGATAAAGTTAAACTAAAATGTAAGTGTGAAAATGAAATGTTACGTATCCCTGATATACTTGATGTATGGGTAGATGCAGGTACAACTTCATGGACATGTTTAAATTATCCACAAAAAAAGGAATTGTTCAAGGAAATGTTTCCAGCTGAATTTATATTAGAAGGAAAAGACCAAATTCGTGGTTGGTTTAACATCTTATTAGTGTGTTCAATGATATCAATGGAAAAGCCTAGTTATAAAAGAGTGTTCATGCATGGTTTTATTAACGATGCCAAAGGTAGAAAAATGTCAAAATCATTAGGTAATTATATTCTTCCACAAGAAGTCATGGACAAATATGGTTCAGATACTTTTAGATATTATACTGTTGGTGCAACAAATCCAGGACTTGACCTTAATTATAATTTTGAAGACATGAAACTAAAAAATAGAAATTTAATGATACTATGGAACATACAAAATTTAATAATAAACTTGTCAAAAGAACTTAAGAAAAATCCTTCAGAAATGAGTAAAGCACTTGAAGATCTTTATTCAATTGAAGAAAAATATATTACTTCTAAACTTAATTCAAGTATTAAAAAAGTTACAGAATTGTATGATCAATATAAATTAAATGAAATTCCTTGGTTAGTTGAAGAATTGTTCTTAGAATTATCAAGAACATATGTACAATTGACAAGAGAAAAATCATCAGTAGGCACTCCAAAAGAAAGAGAAATTGTACTTTATACTATTTACAAAGTGTTTATGGAATGTTTGAAAATGTTTTCAACAATTGCTCCGTTTATATCAGAAAAAATATATCTAAATCTGAAAAAAGAGTTTGCATTAAAAGAAGAATCTATACATTTGTATGCATGGCCTAAACCAAAGGAATCAATGATTAATACTGCACTTGAAAAACAAATGGAAATGGCAAAAGTAATAATTCAAGCTGGACTAAATGCAAGAGAAAAATGTAAACTTGGTTTAAGATGGCCATTAGGATTCTTGTACATTGAAACTAGTAATGAAGATGTAAAAGAAAGTGTTAAGACACTTGTAAATGTAATAAAAACACAAGTCAATGTTAAAGAAATTGGTATGACAAAGAAAATGCCAAACATAAAAGTTAATATAAAAGCTAATTATGGTAAACTAGCATCAGAGTTTAAAGCTGAAACTACTAAAATTATATCTAAGCTTACTGCAATAAGTGCTGAGTCTGCATTATCTAAGCTTGAAAACAAAGGAAAGATTGTTTTAACAATTGAAGGCAAAACTTATGATATTAAAAAAGACCAAATTTTGGTTGAAAGAGATGTTCCTGAGAAATTCAAAGAATCAGAGTTTAGATATGGAATAGTGTTTATTGATAGAGAACTTAATGATAAGCTAGAAGCAGAAGGTTTTGCTAGAGAAATAATGAGAAGAGTTCAACAGCTTAGGAAAAAGAGTGGTTTACAAAAAACTGATAAGATTGGTTTAGTAATAAAGTCTGATGAAGAAACTGTTAAAATGCTTGAACCATTTGAAAAATTAATTAAAATGAAGACTGGTTCTGAGTTGATAAAAATTTCACAATTAGAACCAACTAAGAAGTTGGAAATACATTCTAAAGAAAAGATTCGTGAAAAAGAGTTTGATGTTTGGATGAAGAAAATGGAGTGATGATGAAATTCAATAAGAAACAAATCATTTCAATTGCATTGATAATAGTCTTAGTCTTAAACATATTCTTATTTGCATCGAGAAGAATAAAGCCGTTGTTGTTTTGGTTGGTGATTGGTGTTGTGGCTTTGGCTGCGTATAAGTGGGTGCCTAAACAATAACCTCACTCACATGATCTGTTTTGTTTACATGTACAACATTCTCAACAAAGCTTTCAATCTTACTTTCATGACTGACAATAATAACCTGTGCTAAGTCTAATTCATCCAACACAAGCCTTACTTTGTCTAACTGTTCTGTGGAAAAACCATCAGTTGGTTCATCAAGAATTAAAATGTCTTTTGTTTTTATTTGTGACTGAACTTGGTTAACAACTTTGTTCAGTGCAAGACGATAAGCTAAAGCAACTGAAGTACGTTCACCACCAGAAAGATGGTTAAAGTCAATATCATAACCATTTTGTTCAATGATTGGTGTGAACTCTTCATCAAGCCTTACATTTATGTCTTCATTTTCCATTAAAACATTAAACCAATCCTGAAATATATCATTAAATTGTTGATAAATAGAAAACATTACATTTTTTTCTATTACTGACATTAGTTTAATAAAATAATTTTCTAACCAGTTCTGAATCTGATTATAATAAACAATCTTATGTTGAGATTTTTCTTTATCTTGGATTTCAATTTTTAGTTCAGATATTTGCTGAGAAATAAGCTTATGTTCTGTTTCAATTCTTGCTTTTTCAGTTAATAAAGTTCTATGTTTGTTTAATAATTCATCAAATTCTTGTTTTTGTTTGGAAAAGAGTTCATCTATATCACCATAATCTTTTAGTTTATCATTTAATTCATTAAGTTGTTTGTTAATTTCTTTTAATTGATTTTCAATTTCTAGCTTTTGTTTTTGTATATTTTCTAATAATTTTGTTTTATCATTTAATTGTTCATTAAGATAATGTTTTTCTTTAATATGAACATTATATTCATTTAATTTATTTAATAATTCTTTATTATTTTTTATTTCATTTTGTACTTGTGTTAAATCAATTTTATTTATTTCTCCTAATTCTAAGTTTGTTTTTTCAAACTCTTGGTTAAAATTAATCAAAATCTTTTTCTTTTTATTAAGTTCAACAGAGATTTCTTCTAAATTTTTAATTTCATTTTGCATTTGTGAAAAAACTTTTTCTTTATTTTGAAGTTCTTCTAATTTTTTATTTAGTTCTTCAAATTCCTTATCACGACCTAGCTTTTCTTTATTATATCTTTGCATCAAAATATTTAATTTAGCTATTTTTCCTGCTTCCTTTTGATTAATTGTGAATTTATGATCAATAGAAACAACCTGGAGGCATGCTGGACATGTGTCCAGATTAGAAATATGTTTTTTAAATTGTTCAGAATTTTGCATATTTACTTGAAACTCTTTTAATTTCAGATTAATTGTATTCATAGTTTCATTTAACTCTGCAATGGATTGTTTCAATTTTTGTTTTTGTTCAAGATCTGATTCAAGTGTTTCTAATTTTTGTTTTTTGAACTTTAAATCTTTGATTTTCTCAGACTTTGTTTCAATTTCTAACTTTATTTCATTAATTCTGGTCTTTAAATGTGTTAATTTTTCAGTTAAAATGTTTTTTTGTTTAGTTGTATTGTTATAAAGATCTTGATTTTTAGAAACTAATTTATTTAATTGTGTTGCTGATTTTTCAGTTGGTTTTTCTAATTTAAAATTATTTATTTTTAATGAGATTTTGTTAATTTCTTCTTTAATATTGTTTATATCTTCATCTTGTTTTATTTTATTATTATTTTTTTCCTGAATTTTTGTTTTCAAAATATTTAACTGATTATTTAATTGATTATATTCATTAAGCTTTGTTTCTATTTCTTTAAATTTAATTTTTTTATTATCTAAATCAAGCTTTGTTAAGTTTTCTGTTGCTGTGTTTAAGTTTTGGCTAAGTGTTTTTAATGTTTCTGATTTATTTTCTAATGATTGTTTTTTGTTTTCTAAATCTTCAGTCCTACCTTTTAAAATATTCCTCACATCTTTTATATTTTTTATATAAATCAAAGAATTTTGTCTAATATTTTTATACTTGTCAATTGCAAACACTTTTCTTAATGTATCAACACGATGATCTTTGTCATCCAAAAGTATTTGTTTCATATCTTCTTGTTGAGTGTACACTGTATACCTATACATTAAGTTTTTAGATTTTGTTAATAATGTTTGTGGATATCCAAGTAATTCTAAAACCCTAGCTTTTATTTCTTGTGCTGTCAAATCACTTCTTGTATTGTTTGATATAATATAACCAGATGTTTGTTTAACACCATCTTTATATTTTTTTAATGTTCTTTTGATTGTAATATTCTTTCCATCTACTTCTAAATTAAGTTCAACAGAGCCTTGTTCTTCTCCATTTCTTAATAATGCAGTGCCAGACAAATCTCTTCGCATACCAAATAAACAGAATTCTATTGCTAATAATATAGTGGTTTTACCAGAACCTATGTCTCCGCTAAGTAAAGTAGAACCTTTGTGAAAATTAATTTCTTGATTAATATAACTTCTAATATTATCTAATTTCACACTCTTTATTTGCATAGATGTTGATTGCAAAATATTGTTTATATAGATTTATATGATTCATTATATGTTATATATTTTATAGTTAATAAATACTTATAAATGAGTAGTTTATTATTACAATATATGAAACATTTTAGTAGTGTTGCTTTTGGATCTAGTAGAAAAGAACCACAAGTAGATTCTAATGGGGAAAAATCAGAAGAAATGTCTATTCAAAACGCAATTGATAATCAATTAGAACGACTTGGGTTAATAAACCTAGTAAAAAACGAAAAAATGAAAAGATATTGTTTAGATACTTTTACTCCACCTGGTTCTGTAATTCCTGCAACAGTCTTTAATTCTTATGTTAAAAAGAAAATAGAAGAAGGATATGAATTTCATCCAAATTATGGTTTTATGATTAAGGATAATCCTGATGGAAGTAGAAATATTGCTGTTCTAAGACCCATAGATGTAATTTTCTATGAATTTTTAAGTCAAAACATAACTGTTTTAAGTGGTGAAGGTCTTTTTTTAGCTGGTAATAAAGGAAATCTTGATTTTGATGCATTTATTCAAAATAGAAATTGTACATCATATAGACTTGAATCTGGTAATAATATATATATTCCTGAAAAAACAATTCATACGTTTAAACCAAAAGATTGCCAAGGTTTAGAAATAAGAATTAATTATCCTGAAGAAAAATTTAATCCTAGTTCTAGAGTATGTTTACAAAAGTTTTATGAATATTGGCCATTGAAAAATTAGTTTAACCACCAGCACTATTATACTTCTTCATTGCAAACTTCCAGAACAGCAGTGTAACTAGATAAAACATAATTACAGCTAACATTGGCAACAATATTTCTAATAATGACAATCTTCCTAACAAAGCTGCAGCTGGGAAATAAGATGCAACTGCAACCGGGAATATGAATGTTATGATAAACCTGATTGCCATGCCAAATATAATGGATGGATATCTAGCAAAGTTTGTCATATGAAACCAAATATCGAATAATGACCATGATTTTATGAATAAAAATGCCATTGCTGATATTAGTGTTGCAACTCCTAACTGAAACAATACACCTAGGAAAATAAATATTACATAAGGTACATAGTTCCATGTAAATCCTAAATTTAAGTTCATTAATGCTATAATAAGTATAACAAGACCTGCAAATACTTCAGCAACACCTGGGAAGTTAAATGAACCTAGCATTAAAAATGTTAAAGGTTTTAATGGTTTTACCATTATCTTATCAAATTCACCATTTCTTACCATATCCATTACTTCCCATGCAAATCTGAATGCAAATGTATGGCCTAAACCCATGACTAATGTTAAAGTTCCTTGGAATAATAAAAACTCGTACAAGTTCCATCCAGGAATACCTAAAGTATTTGTATAAATCAAAATTGCTACCAATGGTCCAATAAAATCCATTATAATAAAACTAATGAACTTCATTACAATATTTAGTTTATACCTGAATTCACTACTTAAATCTAAAGCTACGAATTTTGAAAAGATTCTGAAATACTTCATGTTCCAACTCCTGAAAATTTTTTATATCCTTTGTTCCAAATTACTTTAATTAATAAACCAAGTAAGATTATCCAAACAAATTGTCCAAACATTAACATAAACATATTATTCATTGGAATTTCATTTAAATAAATCATTATAGGTACATATCTCATGTACTGAAATGGAAGTAAATGATGGAAATTAGTGTACCATACTGGGAAAAATGATAATGGTAAGATTCCACCTGATAAAAACGCAATAAGTGGTGATCTCATTCTTCGAATTCCATCTATTCTTTTTAACCAAAAAGCTGATAATCCTAAAAAGTATGAAAACTGGAAATATAAGATTGCAGCCATAGCTAATGAAATACAAAATAGTATAATGTTAGGTAATGCAGCTATTGGTAGATAAAAAAAGAAATAACCAATTGCAAATACTGGAATCAATTCTAATACAACAGTATAACTATGCATTCCTAGTTCAATTACAAATTCATGAACTACATGTGCTACTGGTTGTAATAATTTGAAGATCAAATGACCATGCCTAATATCATGCTCAAGCCACTTATCTGCTTGGCTCCATGTGAAAAATGCAATTATCATTGATAATACATAATAACCAACCAAAGCTTCAAATGTGAAACCTCTAATAATAGTTTCGCCTGTATAACTAAATATTGATTTCCATAAAAAATAATATACAATTAATGAAATCGGAGTCATGATCAAAGTTACAACAGAGTGGAACCTATATGCAAGCGCTACTTTAAATCCTACTTTCATTAATCCTAAGTATTTATTTAAGTTCATTTTCTGTTTTTGTTTTTTGTTAGACCACTTTACTTTGTGATTTACTTCTTTGGGTGGGTGGTTGAGGTGTGGTTTGGTGGGACTAATGAAACTCTTATTCAATCTTTTTCTTAGTCTGATATATCAACTGAATAATCTCCTCAATCGGAGGATCACTAATAACCATGTCTTCAAATGGATAGTTTCTAATCAAATGATCAACAACAGTTTTAACTGACTGTCGCCTTGTATTAACTTCTATCTTAAGTTCATATTTTTCCCTCTCAATAACTTTACAACCAGGTAATCTAAATATTGGTGCTTTGTTATCAAACTTAACATCCAATACTTTGTACTTAACATAACTTTTCTTAATCTTGTCAAGCGAACCATCATAAACTATTGTTCCATGGTTGATTATAACAATTCTTTTACACAGTTTTTCAATATCGTCCATATTATGAGTTGTTATAATAAAAGTTGTTTGATATTTCTCATTAACATATTTAACAAACTCTCTTAGTTTGTGCTTTGCAATTGCATCTAAACCAATTGTTGGTTCATCTAAAAACACAATCTTTGGATTATGTAATAGTGCAGATACAAGTTTACATTTCATTCTTTCACCTAATGAAAGGTCTCTAACTGGTGTCTTTATTGTTTCCTTTAGATCAAGCAAATTAACCATATATCTTAATCTACGTTTAAATGCTTTATCCGGTATTTGATATAATTCTTTGTTTAAGTAATAAGTATCAATAGGTGGAAGGTCCCAATGTAATTGATGCTTTTGTCCAAATACTACACCTATATTTTTTACATATTTGACTCTTTCTTTCCAAGGTACATAATCCATTACTTTCACAGTTCCTGAACTAGGAAAAAGTATACCTGACAAGGCTTTGATTGTAGTTGACTTACCAGCACCGTTAGGTCCTATAAAGCCTAATATCTCTCCTTTCTGTACTTCAAAGTCGATTCCTTTTAATGCATATGATAGTTTATATTTTCTTGAAAACATTGACTTGAATGCATTCAGTAAACCAGCTTCTCTTTTGAATGTTTTAAAGCTTTTCTTTAGGTTTTTTACTTGTATTATTTGTTCCATTTTGGTTTCCTCGCGTTGTTTTTAATATAGAGTTTTTTTTTGTGATAGTATCCTCTGATGTAGGTTAAATAATGAGTAATTGCTGCATAAGAATTGAAAACAAATGAAAACAGCGCAGACTAAACTCTAACAGGTAATTTGCCCATGAAAAGGGTTTTGTATGCCATGTTATCACATAATATATAGTTTTATTTGAGTTTATAAAAGTTTTGTTTTTTTATATTTTTTTTATTTATTTTTTATTTATTTTATTATTCTTTTATTTTAATTATACTTAAAATAATCAAAACATATTTAAAGGATGATATATAAAAACATATAAAAAGGGTTATAATATGAACACATTAGGATATATATTAACATCAACAATCATTGTAAGTTTGATTTCTTTAATAGGAGTCTTTACATTAGCTTTGAATAAAAAAAGATTAAATAAAATATTAATATTTCTTATTTCATTATCAGCAGGTACATTAATTGGTGGAGCATTTTTACACCTTATACCAGAAAGTGTTGAAGAGTTTGGTAGCGGAAATATCTTTATTTATGTATTAATAGGATTTATTTTGTTTTATATTATTGAAAAAGTACTTCATTGGAGACATTGTCATGATGAAGGTTGTCATGTACATACATTTTCTTATATGAATTTAGTAGGAGATTCTATACATAATTTTATTGATGGTTTAATAATTGCAGCAAGTTTTATTGTAAGCATACCATTAGGTATTAGTACAAGCATTGCAGTTGCATTACACGAAATTCCACAAGAGATAGGAGACTTTGGTGTATTAGTTCATGGTGGGTATAAAACTTCAAAAGCCCTTATGATGAATTTGTTAACAGCTTTAACTGCTGTTATTGGTGGTGTGATTGGATATTATGTTTCAGGATTTTTAGATTTATCAATTATATTTTTATTACCATTTGCAGCAGGTGGTTTTATATATATCTCAGCATCTGATCTAATACCAGAGATAAGAAAAGAATTAGATTTAAAAAAGTCATTAATTAATCTCATTATATTTATATTAGGTATAGCAATTATGTATGGATTGAGGTTTGTTTAAAATGAAAAATAAATTATTTACAATATTTGTATTGTTTTTGTTAGTTATGTCTATGTGTTTTGCACAAGAAAGTTTGAATGTTGTTGCTCATGATGAAGAATTTGGTGTTATAGATGAAAATAATGATGTTGAAGGAGAAATAATAGAAAATAATAATGTAATCAGTAATACACAAACACAGGAAAAAGTTAAATTAATTTACTTTGGAAGTGCTGGTTGTCAATTCTGTGCAAAGATGCAGTTATTTTTAGATGATTTACAAGAAAAACATCCTGATTTAGTTATTGAAAGATATGAACTTAATCAAAATATAAAATTATTTTTAGAATATGCTGAAAAATATAATTTTGAAGTTGGTGATACTGTAGGAATCCCTATTGTTTTTACAAGTGACAAAGTGTTTAGTGGATATAATACAGGTATTGCAAATGAAATTGAAGAATGTGTTGATGTTTGTATTGTAGGGGATGTTAGTAAAGAAAATGTGACACGAATTATTGGTCCCGGAGATAAAATTAATCCAGATGAACCAAATAATCAATTAAAATCATTAACAGTGTCTGCTGTTGTACTTGCAGCTGCAGTTGATGCAATCAATCCATGTGCATTTGCTGTTCTTATTATATTGTTAAGTGCAATACTTGTGTCTGGTAAAAGAAAAAGGGCACTTTATGCTGGCTTAGCTTTTACATTGTCAATATTTATTTCATACTTTTTAATGGGTCTTGGTTTGTTTTCAGCTATTAAGGCTTCAGGTTTAACTCGTAGTTTTTTTATAGTTGTTGCTGTGTTAGCTATAATCATTGGACTTTTTAATTTAAAAGATTATCTTTGGTATGGTAAATGGTTTATTATGGAAGTACCACTTAGCTGGAGACCGCACATGAAAGCTGTATTGCGTGGTGTTACATCTGTGCCTGGTGCTTTTATGATTGGATTTGTTGTTTCATTATTCTTATTACCATGCACATCTGGACCATATATTGTTATATTAGGATTACTTGCTCAAGCTGCAACAAGAAGTTATGCTTTGTGGTTGTTAGTACTTTATAATCTTATATTTATATTACCAATGCTTGTAATAACATTTGCAATTTATTTTGGTATAACAACAACTGAGAAAGCTGAAGAATGGAGAACTGGAAAGTTGAAGATTTTGCATTTGATTGCTGGAGTTATTATATTGTTATTAGGTGTTGGAATGTTCGTTGCTATGTGGTTAGGTTATATTTAAAAATTATAAAAGGAGAAAGATGTTACAATTCATAATACCAACAATTGCAGCTGTGTCTGGTTCATTAGAAATGTTTCTTAATAAGTTTATTCTTTCTAGAGAGAAAGTTAATTATAAATTATTTACATCTGTGTCATTTCTTTTGCTTTCTTTGATCATGTTAATCATTTCTCCGTTCTTTTTTGAGTTTAGTAGTGATTTTTTTTTGCCAATTAATTTAATATTGTTAGTTGTTATTGTTATTATTGGAACAATTGCAAATGTTTTATTGTTTCATGGTATGAAAGCAGAGAAATTAACAGAAATAGATGCATTATTTGTTTTTGGTGGGTTTTTTACTATTTTGCTTACAGCTTTGATTTATGCTGATGAAAGAAATCCTTATATTTTGATACCAGCAGTTATTGCTTCTATTGCATTAATATTATCGCATGTTAAAAAACATCATATAAAGTTTCATAAAACAGGTTTAATGGTATTAGGTGCAACTTTGTTATTTGCATTTGAAAATGTGATTGTAAAATATTTATTAGTTACATATAATGCGTTTTCTCTTTATTTTATTAGAAGTTTTTTGATAATGCTTGTGTTAGTTATATATTTTAAACCAAATCTTAAGAAATTAAATGGTAAAAAGTATTTTCATTTGACTGTGACTCAGGTTTTGATCATAGTTCAGTTAGTATTAACATATTATTCTTTTCAAAGGTTTGGTGTGGTTTATACTATGTTAATAATGACTTTGATGCCGATTCTGCTTTATATTTATGCGCTTGTTTGGTTAAAAGAAAAGCTTGAATGGAAGAAAGCAGTTGCAGGTGTGGTGATTTTGGTTTGTGTTGTGGTTGCGCAGGTTCTTTAGTGTTTGTTTGTTAAAGAGAGTTAGAAGAGTTTTAAATGTAATGTAGATACTTTTATAAATAACCATATTCTATATATTTTCAATATGAAACAAATGATTAATAAACTAAAATCAAAGTTTAGCAAAGTAAAAAAGAAAAAACAAGCTCCTAAAGCTGTCACAGAGTGTCATATGTGTGGTTCAG
>CAXGTL010000008.1:0-39528 GCA_964012725.1 Candidatus Woesearchaeota archaeon | reverse complement strand
ATACCTGAGAATGATCCTACAGTATTATTTACAACTGCAGGTATGCATCCATTAATGCCATTTTTATTGGGACAAAAACATCCATCAGGTAAAAAAGTTGTTAATGTTCAAAAATGTATTAGAACTGGTGATATTGATGATGTTGGTGATGCTTCTCATTTAACATTTTTTGAGATGTTAGGCAATTGGTCATTTAATGATTATTGGAAAAAAAAAGCTATTGAATGGAGTTTTGAGTTTTTGACAAAAGTATTAGGTTTTGATCCTAAAATAATGTCTGTAACTGTATTTGCTGGAGATGAAGTTGCTCCAAGAGATGAAGAAGCTGCAAATATTTGGAGATCATTAGTAATACCTGAAGAAAAAATATATTTTTTACCTAAAGAAGATAATTGGTGGGGACCTCCTGGTGAAACTGGTCCGTGCGGTCCTAATTCAGAAATGTTTATTGATACTGGAATTAATGCTTGTGGTTCTGATTGTAAACCTGGTTGTGGTTGTGGCAAGTATTTTGAGATCTGGAATGATGTTTTTATGAATTACAATAAAACTAAAGATGGCAAATTTGTAAAAATGGAAATATCAAATGTTGACACTGGAATGGGTGTTGAAAGAACAATTGCAATGTTGCAAGGTAAGAAAACAGTTTATGAAACAGAACTCTTTTTACCGATAATGAATAAAATAAAAGAATTAAGTGTTGAAAAAGTTTCTCATGAAAATAAATCTGCAAGAATTATTGCTGACCATATTCGTACTTCTGTTTTCATATTAGGTGATGAAAACTCTGTAGTACCATCTAATCTTGATCAAGGATATATTTTGCGTAGATTTATTAGACGAAGTATAAGGCATGGTAGATTATTAGGTATGGAGAATTTCTTATTACCAATAGCAGAAATTGTAATTAAAATTTATAATCAAAGATATCCTTTATTATTATCTAAAAAACAGTTTATATTAGATGAAATTAAAAAAGAAGAAGAAAGATTTAGCATAACTTTAGAAAAAGGTTTGAATAAATTTAATAAAATTTGTGATAAAAATATAAGTGGTGTTAATGCATTCTTATTGTTTCAAAGTTTTGGTTTTCCAATTGAAATGATTGAAGAACTAGCTGCTGAAAAAGGTGTTGAAGTAGATGTTAAAGGTTTTCATAAAGAATTTGAAAAACATCAACAAACAAGTAGAGCTGGTGGTGAAAAAAGATTTAAAGGAGGATTAGCTGATTCTTCTGAGCAAACTAAGAAATTGCATACTGCTACACATTTATTGAATGAAGCATTGCGTCATGTGTTAGGTAAAAAAGATATTGTTCAAAAAGGTTCTAATATTACACCTGAGCGTTTGCGTTTTGATTTTAATTTTGATAGAAAAGTTACTAAAGAAGAACTTCAGAAAGTTGAAGATTTAGTTAATGAAAAGATTTCTGCAGGTTTAGATGTTGTTAGAGAAGAAATGAGTGTTGAAGAAGCAAAGAAACGAGGTGCACAAGCAGAGTTTGAACATATTTATGGAGACAAGGTTTCTGTTTATCATATTGTTGGTTTTTCAACAGAGATTTGCATGGGGCCTCATGTTGACAATACTTCTGAGTTAGGTCATTTCAAAATCAAGAAAGAGCAAAGTATAGCAGCTGGTGTTAGACGGATAAAGGCTGTGTTAGAATAATTCTTAGAAAAATAAAAATATGCGTCGGCCGGGACTATCATGCCACTAAATTAATAGTATGGATTTTGAACCCGAATCAAAGGCTTACTTCTCCAAAGAATGGAAGGCCTCTATCCTAGCCATTAGACTACCGACGCATGAGTTTAATGTGTGGCTGAAGCGAAGCGGAATGCCGCACTTCAGGTTGATAAGGGTGAAACCCTTATTAGACATTAGACTACTGCTGCATTAGTTTATGAAAAAGATAATGTGTTTATAAAGTTTACTCATACAAATGAGCAAGAGCTTCTAAAACAGTTAAACCTGGACCAAAATCACTTTTCATTGATTCACTAGAAATTTCTTTTTTAATTCTACCAATTGGAATACTTTTTTGTTCTAAATCATCTAATGTGAATTCAGTTGTAATTATTCCTTCAATTTGAGATAATTTTTCAACAATTTTATGATACATAGTTTCAAGAACTTGATCATTAGTATATTTTTTTACTTCATCAATAAATTCTCCTAATTCTAATAATCTTTTTTTAGGACCATGATCTTCTGGTTCAACACCTAAATAAACACAAGCATTAACATAGTCAAAAATAGGCATTGGAGATTTTTCTTTATCAACAGTTACGTAAGCCAGACATATTCTTGTAGTTTTATGAACGGCATTCTTAAAATTATGAGCATAATTTGCTAACATTGTTGTTGTTATATATTCAACTGTCATAATTAGAATTATTTATAACTTGTTTAAAAGCATTATTATAATTCAGAATATAGCTTGATTTACTTTCAATATAGTAACATATAAATATAAGCTTTGCTTTTTATATAAATATGGCACAGAGGGGTAGACCAATAGGTTCTCAAATTAGGAAAAATATTATAGAAATATTATATTTTTTAGAAGAAGGTTATGCTTATGATATTTATAAAATCTATAAACAAATATTTCCTTCTGTAACAATGCGTAGTGTTTATTATCATCTTAAAAAAGGTGTTTCTTTAGGTGAAATCAAAGTAAATAAGATTGTTAAAGAAGAAGGTGAGTTTTCTTGGGGTTCTACTGTTGAGAAAACTTATTATGCTCTTGGTGAACATGCTAATCCTTCTGGTTTGGAAAGGGTTAGGGACATGTTGCAAGAGATTAAGGGGAAGAATAATTCTTAACAAGTATTATGCAATAACGCAACAACATTCTTTTTTTGTTTGATTAATTTATTATACTCATCACATGCTTCTGCTGTTTTTTTTATGATTAATTTTATTTTGTTTTCTTTAATTAAATCAATTATATCCTTAGAAACGTCAACAACACCTGATGCACCTGTGCCAATGATAATGATGTCTGGCTTTGCTTTGATTAAGTCTGTGAAATCTTCTTTCATAATTATATGATTGTCAAAGTGTCTGCATGATTTTGCTTTGTCATTTATTAGTTTAACATTTGTGTTAAATGTTTTTCCATCGATGATGAATTTTCCAAATGTGTAGTTGTCGATCATGATAATATTTATGACTAAGTTGTATTTAAAGTTTGTTAATTACAGAAGATTTTATATACTATTTACATATTTTACATATTATAATAAACTGAGGTGAATAGATATGATAATAAAACTTAATAAAAAACCAAAAGGAGTAATAATCATTGAGGGGTTCCCAGGATTTGGATTAATAGGAACAATTGCAACAGAATTCTTAATAGATCATTTAAAAACAGAGTTCATTGGTAACATGTGGTTAGAAGATTTGCCACCAATTGCAACAATTCATCAAAGCAAAATTATTGAACCATTAGGTATCCATTATAATAAAAAATATAATTTAGTGTTAATACATGGAATTACTGGTGCAAAGAGGATGGAGTGGAAGATTGCAGATGGAATTGCACAAATAGCTAAAATGCTTAGTGCAAAAATGATTATTAGTTTAGAAGGAATAGGTTCACCTGGTAAAAAATCAACAAACCTTTATTATTATTCATCTGATCCAAAGCTTAAGAAGCAAATGGATAAGCATGGTATGAAGTTGTTAAAAGAAGGTATTATAGTCGGTGTAACAGGAGCATTATTATTAAAAAGAGAAAAGTTACCAATGTCTTGCATATTTGCAGAAACTGCTTCAAATCTGCCTGATTCTCGTGCTGCTGCTAAAGTGATTGAAGCTTTAGACAAAATCTTTGGATTTAATATCGATTCAAAACCTTTGATTAAACAAGCAAAAGAGTTTGAAGTTAAATTGAAAGCTTTGATGAAAGGAACACAGCAAGCTCAGAAACAAGTTGATAAGAAACAATTAGATTATTTTGGTTGATTTGTCGACTATAAACTAAACTTTTTATTTTTTTTATTCTTCATGAAATGAGCTTAAAGAAGGAGCTGCCATAATAGATAAACCAATTACTGTTGCACACCAAGAAATAAGTCTATAAATATTTGAATCATCTCGTTTTTGTTCAAGATCTTGAGGTAGTGGAATATTTGATTCTTGTATTGCTTTGAATTTTGGTATTTTATTTTGTATAAGTTCATAATTATCTTCTGAATATGAATAATCCATTGCAAAATCTTCTAACTTTTTTTCATACTGTTTTTGCACTTGTTGTCGACGATAAGATGCAATTTCTAAATCATAATTGGAAGTCATATGATTAAAATATAAACCAAATCCAACTGAAACCAATACAATAGTTCCACCAATTCCCAATGCTTTTTTTGTTCTTCTTTCTAAAGTCATATAAATTTGTGAATAATAAAACTTTATAAAGATTTATAGTCGAGGAAATATGTATTCAAAATTCAAATAAAACATGTCAAAAACCATAGGTTTTTGATCATGATCAGAATTACATGAAAAAAATGTAATTCCGACATGTCAAAAACGTGATTTTTGATTATATTTGCAATGTAAGTATAAAAAAGGTTTGTCGACGATAAAAACACAACCAGTGTACTAAAAAGTATACTAAACTTATAGTGCCTAACTCCAAGTCTCACTTTTTTGTGATTGTTTATAATTTTTTATATTAATTACTAGTTATACTATGTTATAATATAGAATAAGTCCCATTTTAAGCCATATTGCACTATATAGCAATACATCATATAGGAATTCTATATTTAACACTCACTTCTAGACAAATCAAGTATGGATGAGTATTTGTTAGTATTATTTTCATACTAGGGACATATAGAGCAAAAATCAGCTTAATTTTAAGTAATTTATATAGGAAAGTAAGAGATAGAAGTACATTTGAAGATCAATTTAATATGGTTTTAATGCTTGTTTTAAGGACATTGTCGAAATGAGATTCAGTGAATACATACCCTAATTCTCGAGAATTCTTAAGAATCAGCACATTTTCAACCCAATATTTTCATATATAAAAGTGAGACTTCATATATGGATTAAGTATTAGTTTTTGATTATTTTGTTATTGTTTTTGTGTTGTTTTTGTGTTGTTCTGTTGCTATTTTCTAACTTGTTTTTTATATATGTTTTAATGGTTTTTGTCTCATTTTTGTCATTTCTCTAGTGTATAACTCACTTAGAGTACCCATGCGGTTTTTTTTCAATATAGTAAAATATATAGATGAACCTTTAGGTTATGTTCTCTATGTTTTATTAGTCACATTAAAGTATAGAATATAAGTTTTAGTTTCTGCTAAATAATAGCAATTATTATTTACAACTTTCGATTAAGATTTCTTTGTTTTTTGATTAAAAGTATTAATTATTATTAATTACTTTTATCCCCCCCTGAATTAAAAGTTATAAGTTTTATTTATTATTTTTTATCAAAATATTTAATAATTTTTCTAATTTTAAAGCTTAAATGGAGTATGTTTTTCAAGGTCTTCCCGAGCCATTTTGTTAGATATTTCCATATATATCAGTGTAGTCTGCAATGACTTGTGCCCAAGCTGTTTATTGATGGTCACAATGTTGACTCCAGAGTCCAATGCATGCACTGCAAATGTGTGCCTCAAGGTATGAGGCGTAATTCTCGAGATTTCTTCAAGCCCAGCTTTGGTTGCATATTTCTTAATAATTTTCTGGATTCCCCTGGATGTAAATGGTTTTCCCCAATTACTTAAAAATAATGTTCCTTTTTTCCTATTTCCGATGTATGCTTTTAAAGCTAAAATCAAATCTTCATCAACAATGTTTACAATTCTGTCTTTTCCACCTTTACCTTGCACTACTTTGACTGTATTGTTCTCAAAGTTCAAATGCTTGATTTCAAGGTGTATAAGCTCTGAGTTCCTTAATCCTGTATTGTAAAGAAACAAAATCATGATCTTATCTCTGTGGTTCTTGATAACTGAAAGTAGTTGTCTCATCTCTTGTTTTGTTAAATATTTTGGTAGTTTGTGCCTATACTTTTTAGTTGCTTCACTAGTTGTTTCTGCAGTTGTTTCAGTTGTTTTTTCGATTTTGAACACCTTTATTTGGCCCCCTTTATTTGGGATTTTGCTGCTTAAAACTTTTGATTGTTGAATACCCAATTTCTATTGAAAAAGTTCGCTTTTTGTTAATTTGCTTAAACTCTTTAGACAGTATTTAAACAAAAGTTCTTATTTTGTTAAAAATACGAACTTATATTTAAATTTTTTTATTTTCATATTCAAGTATTTTTTTGTTATGTTCGGGAGCTAAAATTAAGCTGTTTTTTGATAGTTTTTTTTGTTTTAATGATTATCTCAGATGTGTTAAAAACATTAAAAAAATCATGCCAAAACAAAGATATTCTGTTGTATTTTGTTGTTGATTGATCCCTAGTTTTCATCAAATATTTTGATCAAAATAATGTATTTAAGTTGCTAGTTTTTTAATGAATTTTTATGAAATACTAGAATCAAACAAGACATTTATTTTCATATATAATTTGAGAGGTTTTTGTTTGTTATTATTTATTTTCATATATAGTTTTTTAATGGTTAGTTTTTGTATTTTTGTAAAATATTGATTTGAATTTTATGTTAAAAATGTAATTTTAGGAGAATTTTTTGTGTTTTTTGTAATAATGAAACTTTTTAGCACTGCTTAAAAGCTTGAGATTTGCTTTTGTTGGATTTTTACAATGTTTTGTTTTGTTTGTAATTCTTTAAATTTTGGTTCAAGCTCAATAAATGGTTTTCCATTAATATATTTTTTTACTATTGGAACACCCTTTTCAATAAGATTTATGATATAGCTTCGAACTAGTGACTCTGAAATACCTATTTTCTCAGAAATCTCAAAGTATGAAACAGGCGAATTCGATGTGTACAAGGCCATAAAAGCCAGTTTTTCATTAACAGATAGTTGTTGAATTTTGATTGTTTCTTTTTTTGTTTGTGTAAAATCTACTTGTTCATTTAAGAATAATTCAACATTATCTAATCTTAATTTTAATTTCTCTACTTTTCGGTCCATTTCCTGGATATATTCGTAATTAGCCTGTATTTCATTAGTATTTTCATTAATTGAGTCTAAATGTTCGTTTAACTCTCCTTTTAACCTAGAAATAAGCCTCCTTACTGCTTGTTTAAACCCATATTTTTCATTGCTTAGTTTTTCTTGTTTCTCTGACATCTAAAAACCAACTTAAATAGCAGGTATTTAAAGGTATTTATTTTCATACTGAACTAAGCTGTTTTGCAATGAATCTTTTTTCTTTTCCTTGTGTAACCACGTCGATAAAATCACTTTCTTCTGCTTCTTTTAGTAATCTATAGAATGAACTTTTTGAACATAATCCTTGTTCGTCGACGACGATTTGTTTTAATTGAGTTGCAGATATTGATTCATATTTTGAAATTAAATTTAAAATTATTTTTTTTACATAGTCTTTTGAGTTCCTTGTAATGGTTGCATAAAGCTTATCTTTTACTGTTACTTTTGGCTTTGAAATAGGCTGATTCTCAAGAATTTGAAGCCTAGAAGCCATTTCATTCATTTTGTTAATAACAGGAATATGATCAGTTTTTGGTGATAAAAGTGATTGTTCAATTTCTCTTAAACGCATTAAAATTGGTGAATGATCATGGTCCATCATGCTTACTTTATTGTGTAAATTTCTTACTTTTTGAAGCAAAATGTGCTGTTTATCATCCTGATTCTGAAGATTCTGTAATTGAGCATGTATAGACGGTAAAAAAGATAAATGTTGCTCAATTTGAGCTAATCTTTGCTCAGTTTTGGCAAATTTTAGATCATTTTCATCATTCTTTTTATTAAAAAAATTAAGCCACTCGACGACGATTTGCATATCATTTTTTACATGTGCAAAAGATGTCGTCATAAAACTATCAATTTTAGTCAAACCATTTTCTTTATTTTCAGGAGTTTTTTTCTTTGAAAACCAAGCCATATTTTACAATAAAACACAGGAACTTAATAAATCTTTTGTTTTTTAGGACAGTCCCAGGACAAAAGTGGGACAAAAGTGGGACTGGGATTTCGGCTAAGGTGGTTAAATTCTCGAGTTTTAAGAGATATTAGAGTCCCAGCTGGGAATGAAATGGGACTATCTTAGGAATGAAATAGGACTATGCAAGGGATTATAATGTTTCTTTATGATAAAGGATTTAAAATAAATAAAGTTAAAAAATCATAAATTATAAAAAATAAAAAAATAAAATTTACAAAAATAATAAAAATATGTGATCTTGATATGTGAGGCAAATATGACATAAATGTCGCATATTTTGGTTAAAATAATGCCCAAATATGCTAAAATAAGGCCAAATATGAGCTTAAAGTGAGTGTTGAAAATGACTGTTTTGAGGTGTTTTTTGTTGATTTTGGTGATTTGGTGAGATTTTGAGCTATATTTAGAGATATATAGTGATTTTCCTATAGGAAAGTGAGTGATTTGTATAGTAAAATAAGACTTCCATATATGATTTATATTGAAAAGTGAGAAAATTAGACATATTATATAGGATTATATAGAAAATATGAAGAAACAAGCTTATTTTAGATGATAAGTGCTTTGTATGCGTGGGGAGTATATAGGATATAAGTAGGAAAGTGAGACTTAAGCATATTTTGAGGTTTTGTTGCTTTGTTTAATGACAAGGTTAATATATGAAATGAGGATTTTATACATAATATGGTAAGTATAAGGTCTCAGAAGCAATTATCTGTTGTTTTAAGTAGGCTAAAAGGCTTTGAAACTAGTAAAGTGAGTTTAGAGCAGTATTCTACTGATTCTAACATAGCTGCGTTTCTTCTTTGGAACGCTGCGTTAATTGATTTTATCGACGATAAAACTGTTTTAGACTTAGGTTGTGGAACTGGAATCTTAGGGTTAGGTGCATTGTTTATCGACGCTGAGAAAGTTTTCTTCGTCGACAAAGATAAGGATGCTTTAAATGTTTTAAAAGAAAATATTAAATTTATAGACGAGGAATTGATGAAAATACCTAAGAAAAAGTATAAAATAATTAATAAAGATGTGGAAAAATTAAATAAAAAAGATGTTAATAAGGTGAAAATTGATATTGTTATCATGAATCCACCTTTTGGAGTTCAGAATGAACATGCTGATAAAGAGTTTTTAAAAGTTGGTTTCTCGACGAGAAAACCAGTTTATTCAATACATAAAGTTGAATCACGTAAATTTTTAGAAAAGTTTTCTGCTGATAATGGATATAAGTTAACACATTTTTGGGAAATGGATTTTCCTTTGAAAAAAACAATGAAGTTTCATAGAAAGCCTGTGAAAAAGATTAGAGTTTGTGTTTGTAGGTTTGATTCTGTTTAGTGCAATTGTTTCATTTGTTAGTGTAACTTCTTAGTAGTCATTTATAGAAAGATTTATATATTAGTTTTGTGTTTCTATTTATATAAAAAACCCGGTGAAGTTTAGTATGAAGTTTGACGTAAATAAACTTAAAAAAGAACAGCTTAGGCTTGCAAAAAAGATTATTGTTAAAGATAGTTTTGAAGATATTAAGCTCGTAGGAGGCTGTGATCAAGCTTTTATTGATAATAAGATTATTTCTATGGTTGTAGTTTTTGATATGGATGGTAAAATAATTGAAAAAAAACATGCTGTTATAGATGCTTCTATTCCTTTTATTCCTGGATTTTTAGCATACAGAGAAATGCCTGCTATACTTGAAGCTTTTAATAAACTTGAAAATAAACCAGATATTCTTATGTGTGATTGTAATGGAATATTGCATCCTAGAAAAATAGGAATGGCTTCACACGTTGGTTTAATATTAGAAATACCAACAATTGGTATTGCTAAAAGAAAGTTAATAGGAATCGTAGATGGAAATAATAAGATTATGCATGAAGATCAAGTTTTAGGTATGGAAGTTGAAACAAAAGAACATGCAAAACCTGTTTTTGTTAGTCCTGGACACATGGTTAGTATGAAGACTTCTGTTAAATTTGTTAAGGATTGGTTAAAAGGGCATAAGACACCTGAGCCTTTACACGTTGCGCATAAGTTTGCTAATGGTGTGAAGAAAAAGTTGAAAGAAGAGAGAGAAACAGAAAATATAGAAACTATTGATAAACAAGAAACTAAATCTTAATAAGATCCATCCAAAAATCCTATTCCATTTTCTCACTTTGTTCGAAAATTCCATCTGGCCATGCCATGTTTACCTTCGGTAAAATGGCAAACACGGCACAGACAGATATTTTGGATGAAACACATAAAAGAACAATAAATTTATAAACTAATTATGAAAACATACTTGATAGGTGATCATATATGGAAATAAATGTAATAGAAAAGTCAAAAAACAAGATTGTATTTGAATTAAAAGGCGAAGATGATACTTTTTGTAATGCTCTTAAAGATGAATTGTATAATGATTCTAATGTGAAAATTGCATCTTATAGAATTGATCATCCTTTAATCAACATACCTAGATTTATTTTAGAAATTAAATCAGGAGATGTAAAAAAGAGTTTAGTAGATGCTACTAAAAGACTTAAGAAATTGTCTGTTAAGTTTCATGATGATTTTAAAAAAGTAGCTAAATAAAATGTTTTCTTTAGAACAAGGAAAAAAACTGATTAAACTTGCTCGAGATTCTATTGAAAGTGTATTGAATAATAAAGAATTTAATGTTTCTAAGGATATTATTACTGAATTTAGTGATAAATTAGGTTGTTTTGTTACTCTTACTATAGGTGGAGAGTTAAGAGGTTGTATTGGATATCCAGAACCTATTTTTGAATTATACAAAGGTATTAAACAAGCAGGTGTAAATGCAGCATTCTCAGATCCTAGGTTTGGTAAATTAAGTAAAGATGAATATTCTAAAGTTAAAGTAGAAGTTTCTGTATTAACAAAGCCTGAACTGATTAAAGTTAAAGATAGTTCTGATTATATATCAGAAATTAAGATTGGTAGAGATGGGTTAATTATTCATTCTGTAAATGGATCTGGTTTATTATTACCACAAGTATTTACTGAATATTATTGTGATCCAGAACAAGCTTTGAAAATGTTGTGTCAAAAAGCTGGGCTTAATTCAGATGCTTGGAAAGATTTATTTAATAAAATTTATAGGTTTAGTGCTCAGATCTTTAAAGAGACTACTTCAGGTGTAGTAGAAGGGAAATTAAGCTGAATTTTTAGTGTATTTTTAATAATTTTAGTATACATTTTAGTATACTAGTTATAGACGATAAATGTGTGTTTAAAGTATAGGTGTTTGATAGTGCCTAACTTTTAAATTATTGTTTTGAGTTTTTAGAACTTATGTTTACAAACATAGTCAACTATTTTGTGTTCTAAAACTTAAATCCTATTTCGCTTTGTTCACTTATGTTCACAAAGCTCCATCTGGCCATGCCATCAATGTCTACGACATTAATGACATCGATGGCACAGACGAATTTAAGTTTCCTCACTTAACTTGAATATACTAAGTCTGCGATACATTTATATAAACTCTTAGCATTATTATAGTAAAGGAGGACATATAGTTTTCTTATGGAGGATTATTAATGGCTATTAATTATAGAATTGTTAAATATTGTCGATTATGTAAAAAAAGATATCTTGTGAATAAAGGAGAAGTAAAAAAAGTTTATTGTGAAGGTTGTTTTGACAAGATGTTTAAGAACAGAAAAAAAGAATAATTAATAAAGAGTTCATAAATACTTTCTATTATGAAATCAAATAAATCAAAGATTTATAGGAAGTTAGATACTTCTAAGAAGTCTCAAACTGAGATATTATTGGTTCATTTACCGTTTTGTACACCTGCTAGTCCTAGCTATTCTGTAACTTGTTTGTATTCTATGTTAAAGGATAAGTGCTCAGTTAGTGTGTTGGATCTTAATCTAGAGTTTCATAAGAAGAAGTTTCCTAAGTTTGGTGAATTTATTAGTGGTTTTGGTGTGGGTAAGTTGAATGAATATTCTAAGGTTGCTGGTGAATATAGTAAAATAAGTTCTAAAGTTTATGCTGAGAATAATAAAAAAGTTGTAAATGGTTTAGATCCAGAGTTCTTTGATGAATTTGTTAAGATGATTCGTGATTCTAAGGCTGAAATTGTTGTGTTTAGTATTGTTTATTCAAGTCAAGCGTTTTATGCTTATTCTATTATGAAAGAATTAAAAGATGTGGTTACTGTTATAGGTGGACCTGGTGTTAATTCTAAATTAGTTTCTGTTGCTGATGAATGTTTTGGTAGTTATAATGAGTTTGTTGATTATTTAGGTGTTGGTCCTAGTAGGGATAGTGTGAATGTTGGTAATGGTATTGTGTTTGATTATTCAATTTGGGATTTAGATTCGTACTTTGTACCTCAGTTTGTAATGCCTGTCAAAACTTCTAATACTTGTTGCTATAAACAGTGTGTGTTTTGTTCTCACTTTAGTAATGCAAAGTATTGTGAATTTTCTTTGGAAAGTGTTAGACAAAGTATTGTTGATTTAAGGGCTAAAAATGGAAATTCTGCAGGAAAATATGTATTTCTAATAGATGATACAATACCTGTTTCTCGTTTGTTGAAGATTGGTGAAATGTTTGGTAAGTTAGGTGTTAAATGGTGTTGTCAGTTGCGACCAACTGCTGATTTTAGTTCTTCTGTATTGACTCAGTTGAAGAAAAATGGTTTAGTTATGGTTATATGGGGTGTTGAGTCTGGTAATAATAGAGTTCTGAAGTTGATGAAGAAAGGTACTAATGTTAATGATATTTCAATTATTCTTAAGAATTCTCATGATGCAAGCATTAAAAACGTTGTTTACATTATGTTTGGGTTTCCTGGTGAGACTGAATCAGAGTTTATGGAAACTATATCTTTTTTAGAAAATAATTCTATTAATATTAATTTAGTTTCTACTTCTGTGTTTGGTTTACAAAAAGGTACATATATTTATGATAATAATAAGGAGTTTGGCATAAGTAAAGTTGTTGAAAAGAAACGTACCATACTTGAACCTAAGATTAGTTATGAAATTAGTAATGGATTAAGTCATTCTGAAGTTCTAGAGTTGAGAAAGAAGTATAAGAAAACAATTGAAAAAATAAATAAATATCCTAAGGAGATGAATTTCTTTAGGGAGAGTATGTTGTGTTTTAGTTAAGTTTATTAATAAATGGTGCCTAACTGTTTCTATGACATTCATCCGTACTAAGAAAATCAAAGGACATAAGTATGCTTACTTAGTTAGAAATAAATGGACTAAGAAAGGTTCACGTCAGAAAACTAAGAAATACTTGGGTAGGGTTGTTGAGTTTAAAGTTGTTCAGAATATGGATTTCTTTTTTTATTTTGGTAGAAATTATTCTTCTGAAAGTAAAACATTATTACAACTAGTTACTGACCTTATTGAATTTGAATTAGTTAAGCATGGGTTTAAGCTTGGTAAAGATAAGAAAACATGGTTTTGTAATGATTATTATGTTCGTCTTAAACCATTTAAGTTATTTAATAAATATAAAAAGCCTATATTATTGGGTTTGAATGAAGGTATACTTTGTAAATACATGGTACATAAGATTCTTAATCTTTCTGTTTCTACAGAAGAAGATCCTCGTACAGAGGCTTATAGGTTGGCAAAAGCTTTTGTTGAAGCTGGGTTTAAGGTTCCGAAGGATGTGTTTGTTATGGTTTGGGAGAAGAAGATTGGATAGAATAAAGAAAGAATAAATATTAAATTAAAAAATAAAAAAAAATAAAATTATTTAAGTTTCTTATAACCTAACCATATAAGTCCTACCAATACCACACCTAATAATACAAATCTTAGATAGTCTGACATCCTAGACCAATAACGCATTGCTCCATATACTATTGTTAAGACTCCACCTGCCATTAAACCTGCAGAAACTGATTTTAGTTTTAACATAACACCAGCTCCAATTGCTATTGCACCAAATATGACTGATAATATAAAGACAATTCTATCATATGATTGTCTTGCGTTCTCAAAATTATCTCTACATTCTTTTTGTTCTTCATATAAATCACTTTTTTCTAGTTCTCCTGCTTCGTCAAGAGTTCTTGGTACTGGCATTGGTTTTTCTTCACAAAAATCTTCATATTCTGGTCCTGGATAGAATGTTTGTATTCCATAGCCAATGAATAATACGAATATTATTGCGATTGCTATTGTTAATATTCTTTGTTTTAGTTTGCTCATACTCACTCACCTCGTTCATTCGTAGCATGCAAAACAAGTTTTGCATACATGTTTTATCATCTTTGTTTGTTATATTAATACAAAAAATAATTTACATGCACTATGCACATTAAAAAAACAAATACATTTATAAATTATATTATTATAGGATATAATTATATTAAAATATTATATAAAATAATGAGGTGGTAATATGTATTTTTCAATAAAAGAATCATTAAAATTTCCTTTTAGAAGGTTTAAAGGATTATGGAATTTCTATTGGATGTTGATTCCTATTGTAGGATATTTTGCATATATGGGATTCATGATTCAAGTTTTTAAATCTGTGATGTCAGGAAGAGAGGACCTGCCTGAGTTTGAAGGATTTAAAATTAACATGAAAAGAGGGTTTTTCTTATTTATAGCATTGTTAGTAGTACAAATAGCTTATATGATTTCAGCTTCTATCTTGATTAGAATTCCATTTATAGGTTGGATTCCATATACTGCTTTGGTTATATATTTTACTTTGTTAATGCCATTATTAATAGCACAGTTTGTACAAACTGAGAAAATTAAGGATGGACTTAACATTTCAAGAGCAACACAAACAATGTTTGTTGACTTTTGGGGATATGTAATTGTACATTTGAAACTGTTAGTGGTGTTATTAGTTTTAGTAATAGCATCAATACCATTGATAACATTGATTGTGACAATACCAGCAATGGGCTACAGCCAATACTATGCATTTGCTAAGTTCTATAGCAAAGTTACTGGTTATAGAGTTGTTAAGAAAGTAGTTAGAAAGAAACCTAGAAAAGTAGTTAAGAAAAAAGCTGTTAAAAAGAAAGTTAAGAAAAGGAAAAGGTAGGTTTATTTCTTTTTTTTTTGTTTTTTATTTATTTGATATTAATTTTATTGATTCTAGGATTTTTATTTATTATTGTTTTATAATTTAGGATATTTATTTAACTCTAATTCTTCTTGTCTTTGGAACAAAGTTAAGTATTCTGTTGTCTTTGGTTTTACCGCAGCCAATGTAATCTGTGTTGTGTTTGATGATGACAAACTTGTTATTAGTTATTGAGTTGTATTGTTGTTTTTCTTTGGGTGGGTGGCTGGGGGATGGTTTTTTGTGGGCTGATTTGTCAATATCAATGCCTTGTATCCATTGATTGAACTCTTTGTCTGATAATGTTATTATGTTTGTTTTTGCAATCGGTCCAACTAATTGTGAACCTTCGATTGAAAGTCTTAGTTCATTGTTTTTAATATATGCAAAGTATATGCCTATAGAATTTACTCTGAGTTTGTATAAGTCTAGATTTTTGTCTGTAAATATGTCTTTGTTTGCTATGTATATTTTATCTTTTGAACTTAGAAGTACTGCGTATTTGCTAAAGTCGAAGTCTGCGTCAAACTGTTGTTTAAGTAATTGTTTGATTGGTTTTAATTGTTTTGAGTTAAGTATTTTTAAGTTTTTCATTTTGTTTTTATTAGTTGTTTGAACAATGAAACTGCCTCGTTCACCTGCTCAAGGTTTCTGTATTGTCTAATTGAGCACCAATAGTTTTTTACAATTCGAACATTGGTTCACTTGCCAATTGGCGGCAGTTTCATTAGTAATTTTAAGGGTGGGTGGTCGAGGGTTTTGGTTGGTGGGTAAGGGTGGTTGGGGGTAGGAATGGTGGGTTATATTCCCCAGACAGGGTTTGTTTTTCTGTGAATCTCTGCGATTTCCTTCAGAACTTGTTTTTCAGCATCTTTTAATAGATGTTTGTTTTTTTTAAATATCTTAAACTCTTTTTCATTTATTGCAGTGTATAATGTATCATTTTCAAATACATGCCTTCCAACTGCAATTTTGTCAACAGAAATCGCAACTTGTTTTCCTTGATCAATCTTGTTAATATTTTCTTGTTCATGTTGTATTTGTTTAATGGAACCTAAAGTTTTTCCTTCTTTGTTCATAATTAATGCACCTGTTTTAAGTGTTCCATAGATAATGTCTACTCCAAATACAGCAGGATTACTTTGTCTAAACACATAACCAGATATAAATACTAATTTGCAAGGCATTGTTATACCTTCAAAGACTTCCATTTCTTGTGCTTTGTTAAGAGCTTGTTTATGTTTTTCAAATTCGTCTGTTAATGTATAAATAATTTCACTTGTTATAATTTTTACTTTAGTATTTTTACTATTTGATTCGTCAATTACATTAAAACCTATGATTGTTGAAAATAATGGATTTTTTTCATTATTAGACTCTGCTTCAGCAATATCTTTTTTTGTTATGTTTCCAATAGAAGCTTTTTGAACAGGAATTCCTTTATCTCTTAAAATAGATGATAATGCTTCTAATGAACCTAATGTGTCTGCTTTAAGAATTAATCCAATTGTATCTGTTTGTATTAAAACTTCATCAACTTCTTTTTGAATTTGGTCTTTAACTTCTTCTAAATTATCTTTATCTGCAACTCTTACTGGCATGCCTGCAATTACTTCCTTTAGGTTAGGAGCAGAGATTTTTACACCAGTTGCTGCATACACTTGTTTAGTATGATTAAATTTAGCTTTTTTATCACGCATTTCTTTTAATGGTTTTGGTTCAAGAAGTGCTCTTACTTTAGTTATAATTGGTTCATTTATTCCACCTATAACAATTGTATTATTAACTTTTATTGTTCCATCATATACAATAACATCAATTGTTGTTCCTAAACCTTTTGTATCTTTTACTTCTAAAATTGTACCTTTTGCTGGTTTATTAAGATCAGATGTTAAAGTTTTTTCTAAAAATCTTTGTGCTAAACCTGTGATTACCATTAATAATTCAGGTATCCCTTCACCATTGATCGCTGATGTTGGAACAATAGAAATTTGTTTTGCAAAATCATCAATTCTGTCAAATCTTTCTGATTGAAAACCGAATTCATGAAGTTTTCCTACTAATTCATATAACTTTTTTTCAATTTCTTTTTGAACATTTTCAGTTTGTTTTTGAATATTTTGTAATATAAATTTATCATTTGTTTGCCAACCTGTTATTAAATCTATTTTGTTTGCTGCTACAATAAAAGGAGTTTTGTATGTTTTTAGGATTTCAATTGCTTCTATTGTTTGTGGTTTAAAACCTTCGTTTATATCTACAACTAAGATTGCTATGTCTGCTAAATTACCACCTCGTTTTCTAAGGTTTGTGAAAACTGCATGACCAGGAGTATCTATAAATAATAAACCTGGAATTGTTAGTTTCATTTTTAATGTTTCTAAAAGTGATCCTATTATCTTTTTTATTACTTTTAATGGTATTATAGATGCACCAATTGCCTGAGTTATTCTTCCTGCTTCTGTTTCAGTAATAGCACTACCTCTAATCTTGTCAAGGATTGATGACTTACCATGGTCAACATGTCCTAATACTGATACTATTGGTTGCCTTATTGTTGTCATATTATTTTATAATTATAAATGGTTTTTAAAGCTTTGTGGTTTTTATTTAGAAATCTTTATATATGATATATATATATAAATATAATATTATGTATGATAAAAAGGGGCAGATAAGTTTATTCATCATAATTGGTATTATACTAGTTATGATTGTTAGTTTTGTATTTTTCTTAGTTTATGATTTTTCTGGTGAAAGTGTTGTAAATAAGAATGTTGAAATTAGTGATGAAGGTATTAAGATGTATGTACAAAACTGCCTTGATAAGAATTCCAATAATATGGTATCATTATTATCTTTCCAAGGAGGGTATGTTTCTATATTAGAAGATTCATTTATTTATGATATTGATGGAATTTATTTTTATATTAATTATGCATATGATAGTAGTATTAAATTAGTTTCAAAAGAAATTATTGAACAAGAACTTAGTACTTATATTGGTTCAACATTTAGAGATTGTGTTGATTTTTCTGTGTTTGAACAAGAAGGATATGAGATAGAATCTTCTGTTCCTGAGATTAATGTTGTTGTAAGTTCAGATAATGTTGTTGTTGATGCTGATTTTCCTATAACTGTAACTAATGGTGGAAAAAAGCAAGAGTTTGATGGAAAGTATAAGTCTGTTGTGAATGCAAGGCTTGGTCATGTTTATGATATTGTTGGAGAAGTTGTTGATGATATTAGTAATAAACCTGAATATATTCATACTAGTTTTTTAAACAGGTTTGATGTTAAGTTTGATGTGTTAAGATATGATGAATCTACTTATGTTTATATGATAACTGATTCATTATCTGATATAGATGGTGCTCCTTTAGTTTATATGTTTGGTGTGAAGAGATGAATAATAAATTAATTTGGATTTTAGTATTGGTTTTGTTAGTTAGTGGTGTTTTTGGTGAAACACCATCTTATGGAACAATTGCAGGGGTAGTGACAAAACCAATAATTACATGGCAAAATTATGACAATAATGTGTTCACAACTGCAGATAGACAAGGTTTGATTAAAAGTAATACACAAAATGCACATGTAGAATTACAAACTCAAGCAAAGATGGAAATAGATCTAGAAGCTACTCATTATTATTTTGGTTTGTTAGAAAAGAAAGATGCTTCGCAAGGAAGTATATTGGATTATATTTCATATAATGAACAAGGTTTAATAATATATTTATCTGAAATTGAAGGTGCAATAAATAAAAATAGAGAATTAGCAAAGTTTTATTTTACTTATTTAATAAGAGATGAGACTACAGGATATGAAGATTTTAAGATTTCAAGTGAATTTTTAAAATTTACAAAACAAGATGAGAAAAAATTAGTAAGTAATGATCCAGAAGGTGTTTTAGAAAATTATAATTTTAAATTAGATCTAAATGATCCTAGGTATAAAGGAGCAAGAATTCAAGCATTGATGTTTGGAGGGTTCTCTATTAATGGAATTTCTATTGGTGGAAAGAATATATATGATTTTGATTTAACACAAGATGGTAAACCAATTGTAAATGGAGTAGTATTAAAAGGTGCTTCTTCAGGAATAGTACAAATAAATGGTCCAAATGATGTAACAGTTGATGGGAAAAAAATAACTGGATGGAATAATATTAATAATATTGAATTTTATAGTGATACTGGTACTAAAATAAATGGAGGATTAATTAATTCTGAAGAAAAAATAAAAAATATTAATGTTATGCCTGAAAATATGTTTAATATTGATGGTCAAAGAGTACAAGTACCAAGTGGAAGAACATGTAATATATTAGCACAAGGAGGTTATAAAGTTAATGAAGGTGTTACTGTATTTGGTGATATAATGCCAGATGGTCAAAGAACAGGAATGACTGCTACTAAAGATAATGAATTTATTATTTATCAGGCTTATAAAAAAGAATTTTTATTTGAAGGATCTTTTAAAGATCATTTAGGAAATCAATATAATAATAATCCTAATTTAGGAATGTCTGTGTTTTATAATAATCAAGGTGAATTAAAAGAAATCTTTGCAGATAAAGGAGGAGAGATTATCACAAATGAATTTCATTATTTAGGTGATGGATTTGTTGGAGATTTTAAAGATGGATTATATAATGAAATAAGTTTATTAAATCAAGGAAAAGGTTCTATTATTCAGTTTAATAATGGTTTAACTATGGGAACAAATGAACAACATATTGATATTTATAAAAATAGTTTACCTGATCATACAGAACCAAGACGTACTTCAGTTTATATAAAAGATAGTCAAGTTCAGTTAAGTGAACTTGGAAATATTGATTTTTATTATGCAAATAATAATATGCAAGAATTATTAAATAATAAAAATGAAAATATTGCTATATCATATTTAAGTGGTGAAGAATATATAAATGCTGATTATAAATCAAGAGATATTGGATATGAAGTTGAGATTGTAAGACCAGAAGGAAGAACTGTGCTTCAAAGAAATGGTAATTCTCAAAGTTTTGATTCTGAAGGTGTGTTAAAGAGTGAAACAATGGGTTGTGGTAGTGTTGAGAAAAGAACAAATGTTCCTAAAGGTGTTGGTGGTGTTGTGTTGGATATTACTGGGTATATAGGATTTAAAGAATTGGAAGGAGAAATCAAACCAGGATCAGGATTTTATAATAAAGCTGGTGCAATAATTAAAAAATATGCAAAAGGTGGAGCAGAAATTGCAGCAGAAGGATATGATTTTGGGTATAATATATGTAATTATGGATTTAATTATAAAGAAGAACAAATGGATAGTATTAGAAATATTTTTAAAAAAAGATATGAAAGAGAAATGAGTTTTGTTGAAAAAACAACTATAAATAGTATGTCTAAAAAAGAACTTAATGAATTTCTTCATGCACTTGAAAATAATGATCCTAATTTAGATAATTTTTTTGGAAAAGGGCTTAGTCCTATAACATATCAACAATGGAATAATGTTGAAAGTTATATTGGAGATCTTGCTGAAGGTGAGATTGATAGGTATGAACCAACACTGGAAGTAAAAGCAGCACCTGCAAATCCTATGATAGAAATACCTAGAGAAACAACATTATATCAACAAAATATGGAAAATTATAATACAGAGTATTTTTCAGACACCTCAACAACAACACCAAGAGATTGGTACTTATCTGTAACAGAAAAGAATGCAGATGAAAAGGTTCTAAGTAGGTTTAATGGAGAATATGTAGCACAAAAATTATACACAACTGTTGAAAATAAAAATACATTTACAACAAAAAACACAGTACAATTAAATGAGATTTTTAAACCAGGTAATGAACCAAAATACATTATTGTAGGTGGAAATCCAGGAATAAGAAACAATAACGGTCAATATATAAATCCAAAAACAGGTAAAGAATTATCAAATAATATAGATTCAAATAAACCAATAGAAATTTATGAAAAGAAGAGTGCATTTGATTGGGAATTAGAGTATTAAAACCTTTTTCTACTATATAAATAACCGAAAGCTTTATAAATGAAATTCACTACTAAAGAGTAATAATGTCTAATAAAGATAGCATGGTCAAATTTGGATTAGGAACAATTCTAGTAGCATTATTATTATCAAATGTCAAATTAACTGTTGATATTAATAATAAAAAGAATAAAATTAGAAGAAAACAACCAATACATCTTTCTTTAGAAGATAAATTAGAAGTAACAAAAGAGAATTATGTGTATGAAACATTAAATGTTAATAAATTTAGTTCTATTGAAATAAGAAAATATCAAGAGAAAATACACCAAATAACAAGTAATATTGAAAAAAATGTAATCAATAATAATATGGATGATGAAAAAAAAGCTGAACAAGTTTTTACCTATCTATGGAATCAAGGAATCATTAAGAAAGCAGATAAAAGTGTTGGAGAATTAAATAAATTACTTGATCATAGTATTGGTAATTGTTTAAGTATAAGTATATTATATACATTTATTTTAGATTACTTAAATATACCTTATAAAATTTATTCATTAAGTGATTATCATATATTCCTAAGTGTTGGAAATATCAATATTGAAACAACATTAAGAAATGGTTTTGATTATAATTTTAATAAAAAAAAAATAGTAAGTAAAAAACAAATACAAAGAGGATGTCTTGTTGCAAATACATATGATATGTATGTTAATAATCTTATTGAAAAAGGAGATTCTTACAAGGACAATAATGAATACAAAAAAGCACAAGAAAAATATCATGAAGCATTACAAATTACTGGGAGAATATTACATTTTGAAAATTCTATAACATATTGTAATAAAGCAAAGATTTTATATAAATTAGGTATGCTTGATGAAGCTGAGAAATATTATAAAAAAGCAATTGAATTAGATCCTTATTCTGTTCCAAATCATATAAATTATGCTAGTTTTCTGCATGGTACAAGAAAAAAAGAACAAGCTGAAAACCATATATTGATTGCAAAAAAGTTAGCTGAAGAACAAGAATTAGATGAATTTAAAAAAATTATAGAAAATTGGGATAAGAATTAACCAATAGCTCTTCTTACATCAGTTACACTTACAGAATTAACTCCTTCTAGTTTTGCTATTTGTTCTTCTAAATAATCAGTTGCGCCTTTTGATTCGTCCATTACAAATGTTATGTTAAGTGCTTTTAATCCAAATGCAATTGGTGTGATTTCTGTTTTAGTTTGAGTTTCACCTGAAAATGATTGAATCTTTGTTTTTACTTTTTTTTCTAATTCATCTATACTTACTTCTGGAGAATTCGGCATTACTTTTAATGTTATAATTACATTTGCCATTAGTTCGGTCCCTCAAATCCACATTCTGCACATTTGTATTTAGAAGCAACTTTTCTACAATGTTCGCATCTGATTATTTCGTATTTATCACAATTAGGGCACTTGAATTGAACAGTACCTGATAAATTTGTGATTCTTTTGTGGCATGATATACATGATTTTTGGTTTTGTGTCATTTTAATATATGAAAATATGTTTCTCTTTATAAATGTTGATGGTTTTTTGTTGTAATTATATTGGTTTGTTCATCTATATTGAAGGTTTTACCTAAGAACTGTTCAATAATATAGATATTTGTTAATGTATGGTTTGTTAATTGTGATGTTTTTATTTGTCCTTGGAATAATGCTAAGTATGGTAAGAGGTTGTCTGTTGTATTTTTGTCAACTACTGCTCCTGATTTAATTTCTTTAATTAATTTTTGTGCAGCTTCAGTTCCTACATCTTCAGACTTTTTTCCTTTTTTTCCTAATGAATCTGCACCTAAGATGATTGGTTCAGTAATTTCGTTTTTATCTTTTGAAAATGTTGCCCACAATGTGATTCCGCAACCATCACTTAAAGAATCGCAGTATTCGACTCTTATGTTAATTGGAACACCTAATGACTTTAATTCTACTTGTGCTGATTTTTTTATTCTTTCACCAACATTTGCTTTCATTAATGATTTTGTTGCATTTACTATTCCATTAATTTTTATTAAATGAGGTTGTTCTGTTAATTGAATTGGTTTATTTTGTTCTTTTAAGTATTGGTGGAACTTTTCAAATGTGCTGTGT
The DNA here is from genome assembly GCA_964012725.1 of Candidatus Woesearchaeota archaeon. Lineage (GTDB taxonomy): Archaea > Nanobdellota > Nanobdellia > Woesearchaeales > CAXGTL01 > CAXGTL01. Next base: position 16,244 of record CAXGTL010000008.1, on the reverse strand, counting down.
TCTGATAGTTTGTACTTAGGATCAATAATTAGTTCTACTTCACCACCACCCCTAGGATAATAACCTCTTTTTAATATTTTTAAATCTAATGAGTTTGTATAAGGTCTAAGTTGTAGCAGAATTACATTGTTAAAATTGTCAATTGGTGTAGACCAAGATACGTCTGTGCCTCCTTTGATTGTTAATTTGATCTTTTTTTCACAAAATAATAATGTTGGTAATAAAGATTGTAATAATAAAGTAATTGAACCTGCTGTTCTTATATCTATTTTTAGACTTTTTGTTGTGATTTTTCCTGGTGTGAATTCTAGTTTTTCTGATTCGATTTCTGCATTTTCTGTGTGACAGTTTGTGAACATCTTTAAAGCTTTGATACAAGTCAAATGTTGTGGTTTTAGACCGGGCTTTGGTTTTCCTGATCTAATTTTGTCTATTGAGAATGCAGTGTGTGTTAATGTTGATAAAGCTAAAGCTGTTCTTAGAATTTGGCCTCCTCCTGATTTGTATGAACCGTCTATGTGTAGCATAAGTATGGTAAGTAAGGAAGAGTTTATAAAGTTTGAGATTTTATTCCTTGTTGTTCCAATTACATGAAATTAGAAACATTTATAAATAAAGATATATATATAAGTATATATGCATCAAAATATATGTAAAGTAGTAATTAAGAACAAAAACAAATTTATACCTAACCTATTTACAGTTAGGCAGATCAATATATTAAACAAATATATTAAAAAGAAGAAATTAACACAAACAGAAAAAACATACTTGTATTCAACAATTAAGAAAAAGATTGATGCATTAGTTATTTTGAGAGAAGAGTATTATATTAATGGTCAAAACATTATTAAGAAAAGAGTAAAAAAAGCTAAAACAATATTAAAAGACCTTAATAGAAATGCATTTATATCTGGTTCTTTTTTATATTCTAGAAAATATAATGACATTGATATTTATATAATTTCAAACAAAAGAAAAGATTATTTTAAAGGAAATAAACATTTTATGTTTATAACTGAAAAAGATTTAGCAAAACCTATATTTTATTCTGCTTTGCAATATAGTGTTGCTAATTTTAATATTGAAGATATAAAACCTTTGATAAAAAGACCTGAATCAGAGGACCTTATTCTTGATTATGAACAAGCAATTATAGAAATATTGAATAATGATGATCAAAAAATGATTAGGTCTATTTTATTTGATTATTATATGTATGTTAAGAAAATAGTATTAGATTCATTTACTATATACAAAAAATATAAAAAAATAAAGAAGATGAAGCAAAAAAATAAAATAGATGTGATTAATAAAATGGTAAAAAGTTTGTTATTAAAGCTTTATTCTAAAAGATATATGTATTATGAATTACTAATTTTCTTAAAAAAACTTAAAAAAACTATCAATAAGTATAAAAGAAATGAGAATATACTAATTTATATTGATTTGTTGACTGAGGTTAAAGATGAATGTAGAAGAGCTCAAACTTGAATTAAAAAAGATATTCGGCGAAGTTATATTTAATAAAGAGTTTAATAAATATGCAATTACTATCAAGAACTTAGATGTAAATCTTATACCATGGTGTATGAAAGTTAAAAATGAAGAGATACTTGCTATTCCTACTAAAAGAGATGTTATTATATTTATTAAAAAAATAGGTTCATCAAATAGGTGTATAATCATAAAAATAGTGAATGGTGAATTTAAAGAGATTCATTTAGGTAATCATAGATATTATGATAAGTTAAGGAATAAGTTAGGTATAAAAAAAGGTAGTAGGAATTGTTAACCTTTCTCCAAATGCAGTTTACTCATAGTAGGTCCTTCCTGTTCTTGGTATTTGGACTTTTCAAGCATTCCATATGGAATCTTTGCACATGATGACATGTTTTCAAACATCAGTTTACATATTGCCATTTCTGGGTATAATATTACTGGTGTTTTGCCTACATTCTTTACTGCGATTGTTAAAAAGCCTTTGAACCCTGGCTCAATTGTACCTGCATTACCAACAACTACTAAACCTAACCTGTTGAATGAATGTCTTGCTACTACTCTAGCAACTAAATCGTTTGGCATATTAATCCATTCTAAGCTTGGGATTAGAATCATATCTTCTGGATATATAATGAATCTTCCATCTTCTGGTTCTGCTAGTTCTGTTACTTCATCTTCAGTATATTCTTCTAATGGGTTTAGTTTGTCAACTTTTACATCTTTAAACCTTCTTATATTATAACCAATTCTTACATCTATACCAGAAGGACCTATTTGTTCCTTTGAAAATGGTCTGAGTTCGATTTTTTTTTCTTCGATTGCTTTTCTTAGATCTTTGTCACATAGAATCATTTTTGCACCTCTTATTATTTTTCTTAATAAAATTGCTGCCTGTTAAGGCCAGTGAGCACCTAGACAAATTGTCAAACTACTGGGGCTTTCAATTTGTCATTATAATAACATTGAAAGTGCGAACGAAGCAATTTTATGTTTTTAAATTTAATTCAATATATCTTTTTTAAAGCACAACTTATTTAAATACATGATTGTATTGTAATGTATATTATAGATTGAGTGATTACTTTTGTGTAGGCGGTGGTACTAATGTCTGATGATTACAAACGGAAGTCGAAAAAAGAGAAGAAGTTGAAAAGAAGGTATAGAGTGTATAAGACTGGTGGAAAGAATAGGACTAAGAAAAAACAATCCTAGCATCAACAACAATACAACCATTCTCTGTTGCGATTAAAGGGTTTATGTCTAATTCTGATATGTTTTTTCTTTTTTTAGGGATTTCTGAGACCTTTACTAAGGTTTGTTTTAATTTGTTTATGTTTATAGATGGTTGTCCCCTTGTCCCATATAATATTTGTTTTGCTTTTAGTTCATCAATCATTTCCTGAGCATCCTTTGTAGTGATTGGACATGCTCTGAATACAACATCTTTGAGAACTTCGACAAATATACCACCTAAACCAAGCATTATTACATGCTGGAATGTAGGATCTTTCTTAATACCAATAATAAGTTCTTTACCTTTGACAAACTCTTGCACTAATATTTGGTATGGTTTTAATCTTCTTCTTTTTGCAATGGTTTCTAATTGTTTATAATTATCTTGTAGTTCTTGTTCATCTTTGCATACCTTTACACCACCTATATCTGTCTTGTGTAATGCTTTATCTGATATGATTTTAAGAATTAATGGAAATTTAAGTTTTTTTGCTATGTTTAGAGCTTGATCTGGAGTCGTTGTAAGCTTAGATTTAGCTATTTTTACATATCTTGATAAGAATTCTTCTGCTTGGTCTTCAGTAAATATCCTCTTTTTTTGCATAATTATGTTTTATAGTGTGGATTTATTTAAAGCTTACTATTCGATACTTTTATATATAATTTCACATAATAAAGAACTAAAAAAGAGGATAAAATGAAAAATCTAGATAAGTTCTTTAAACCAGAGAATGTTGCAGTTATAGGCGTTTCTAAGAATCCTGAGAAAGTAGGACATGTTATATTTAGAAACATGTTAAATGGGTTTGGTGGTAAAGTATTCCCTATTAATCCAAATGCAGAGTCTGTGTTAAACAGAGTCTGTTATAAAAGTGTTACAGATATCAAAGAAAAAATTGATATGGCTGTTATTGCAATTCCTGCTAAACTTATACTTAATGTAATAAAAGACTGTGGTCAAAAGAAAATTAAACATGTTGTAATAATTTCTGCTGGTTTTGGAGAAACTGGTAATGATAAATTACAAAATGAAGTCAAGAAATTGCTTAATAAATTTAAAATTAATGTAATTGGTCCAAATGTGTTAGGAATTCTTGATGCTTATTCAAAAGTTGATTGTTTATTTATACCACAATTTAAAATGCAAAGACCTAATCCTGGTGGAATAGGGTTTATATCACAAAGTGGTGCATTAGGTACTGCAATCCTGGATCTTGTTGCATCAAAAGATATTGGTTTTTCTAAATTTATATCATATGGTAATGCAATTAATACTGATGAAAGTGATTTAATTGAATATCTTGGTGATGATCCTGAAACTAAAGTCATATGTTTGTATATTGAAGGTGTAAAAGATGGTAAAAGGTTTATGGAAGTTTGTAAAAAGGTAAGTGAGAAAAAACCAATCATTGCAATCAAAGGTGGAAAAACTAATGAAGGTGGAGCTGCAGCATTATCACACACTGGTTCTTTAGCAGGTGATGCTTTGATTTATTCTGGAGTGTTTAAACAATGTAATATTATTTCTGCTGATTCATTAGAAGAAATGTTTGATTATGCATTAATTCTTGACATGTGTGTTAAACCAAAAGGTAAAAAAATCATGGTTTTAACAGATGGTGGTGGTTATGGAATAATAAGTGCAGATGAAATCATTGAAAATGGGCTTGAATTAAGTGAATTAAATAAAAATAATGTAAAAGAGCTTAAGAAATTGCTTCCACCTATTGTTTCTGTTCGTAATCCTTTAGATATCATAGGTGATTCTGATGTTGTTCGTTATGATAATGCTTTATCTGTTCTGATTGATGATCCAGGTATTGATATTATATTGGTGGTTGTGTTGTTTCAGCTTCCTTTGATAGATGATAGAGTTGTTGAAACTATTGTTAAATATAATAATATGAAACTAAAGCCTATGATTGTTATTAGTACTGGTGGTAAATATGTTGAGAATATTAATAAAAAGTTTATTAATAGTGGTATTCCTTGTTATCAGTTTCCTTATTCGGGTGTGAAAGCTGTGAAGAAGTTGGTTGAGTATTATTCTTAAATATTTATTGTAATTAAAGTTTTTTTTGATTTGCTTAATATCTGTTTTGTTTTACCTAAATAGATAACATCTTCAATTCTTAATCCTATCTTTTTGTTTTTGATGTATATTCCTGGTTCGATTGTGAAAATGTCTCCTTTTTTTAGAATATCTGTTGAATTTAGTTTAAGACTAGGTTTTGTGTGTATTCTTTTGCCTAAACCATGACCCAAACCATGTGTAAAATATTTTGAATAATGTTTTAGTTTGTTTATTGTTAAAATGTCTAATTGTTTTGCAAACATTCCTATTTTTGCTTTGTTTATTGCATATTTTTGTGTTTTTAATAATAAATTGTAAAATTTTTTATGATATTTAGTTGGTTTTCCTAAATATAATGTTCTTGTCATGTCACTGCAATAACCATTGACTCTAACTCCAAAGTCCAATACTAAAAATCCTTGCTTTAGTTTGTATTTTCTTGGTTTTGGGTGGATTTTAGAGTTATTGTTGACAACCAAAGGTAAGAATGATGGTCTTAGTTGTCTTTTCTTTATTTCTTTTAGAATAAAATTATAAATATCTTGCTCTGTTTTGAATTTGTTTTGTTTTAGATTGTTGACTATTTGTGTAAAGATTTGGTCTGTTATTTTGCAAGCTTTTTTGATTGAATTTATTTTGTTCATTATGGTTATTTATTTGTTTGAAGTATAATAAACTTACTATTATTCTTTAGTATAGAAATGTTTATATTATAAATATATACTACATATGTTTATATGGTAAAGAAAAAACCTAAAAAGAAAATTTGGGATACTTCTATCACAGACAGAGATTTGATTATTATTCTTAATGAAGCTGAGAGTAGTTTAAATTGTTATGTTCAAGAATATACAATTAGAAGTGAAGGTGAAACTGAACTTAATAATTGGTTAAAAGGAATTATCCAAGATGCAAGAAGTGTTTTAAAAGATAATCCAAATGATTTATATGAAAGAATGCGTCTTAAAGAAAAAAGTAATAATGCTATAAGGCTTCTTGAAAGAAGAGAAGAAGATTTAAAAAAAAGAGTTAAGAAAGAAAATGTATCAATATTTGATAGAGACTATTTTAGTAAAAGAGAGGCTGCACAATATAATGAATCTGAAATTATTGAAGCTAGAAACATAATTTTAACATATCTTGATATTCTTGATGCTATTTTTACATGTCAATCAGTAGACTATCCTATAGATAATGCATTTGAATTTTTGGAAACCTTTTTTAAAAATGCAGATAGTAGCAATGGGGATGATGAAAATAATGTTATGAGACATAGAAAAGGCATTGTTCAAGGATTAAAAGGATTATTTGATAGTGGATTAGAAGGTCATTCAAATATGTATATCTGTTGTGATGGTATGAGGGAAGAACTAATTACAGGTATAGGTGAATATTTTGATTCTTGTGAAAAAAAAGTTCCTACACAAGTTATTGAATTATGTAATGTGGTCTGTGATAGTACAAAATACGTTTTATTTAAGAATGATATATTACAAAAAATAAAAGAATAAATAAATTATTCTTCTTTTTTATCTTCTTCACTATCTTTTTCTAAGTCAGTTGCTTCTGCTTCGCCTTTCATAAAGCCTTGCTCTGCAGGAGTTATTGCATCATCTTCTAATTGTTCTTCTCTACCTGTCTCTGTTTCAAGATCTTCATCTTTTTGTGCAGTTTCCATATCTAGTTCATCTTTATCTTTTTTGCTCATTTCAGGTTTTTCGCCTTCATCAACATATTTTTCAGTCATAGTATCACCTCATTTGATTATAATAATGTAAGGATTAAATAGATTATATATAAAGTTTGTTTTTTTTGGATAGAAAGCCCATTGCTACCCTGCCTGCTCAGACTTATAGAATGATGAGCCTGAGCCACGGTAGATATATAGTAGGCAGCAATAGGATTTCTGCTATTGTTTTTTTAGATACATTTTTATATATTTGTGATATTTTATAATACTGGTGATAGATTGGATGCAAAAGAATATTTAACAGATTGGTTGGAAAAACTTATTAAAAGTAAAGATGTGTTTCATAAGACAATTGTTTCTATTGAGAAAAAAGATTATGGTCTGTATGTTAAACATAAAGGTAAGGAAAAGATGTTCTTTGTTGAAGCTTTTGTTTCTAATTTTAGTGGTTTGTTGAAGGTGTTGAAGAAGAATTCTGGAAATAAATGGGTTAGTTTAGTTGTTGTTAATAATAAAGGCAATTTTAAACTAATTATTAAGAATTGGAAACAATTAGTTGGTCTTGGACCACAATTTAGTATATATTTTGTTAATCCTTTTTCTTTGTTAGACAAAAAATGGATTATATTTCCTAGTACTCATCATAAGATTGCTGATTCTGAGTCTTTTGAAAAAGGTTTAAAGTCTATGTTTAGTATGGTTGATGGTATTGGTGAGAAAGATTTTGAAAAATCAATAAATAACACTTAACTTTTTATTAAGAACTTTTACTTCTACAGGAGCTATGCCAATTAATTCTCCATCTGTTTGTATAAATGATTTTTTTTCTATACTTTGTATTTTAATATTTTTTCCAGTATAATGTGAAAAGTCGTCAAAGTCTAATAATTTTCCAAATAAATGTCCACCAAGTACTGCTTGTATTATTAATAATGGAGAGTTTTTTTCAATAACAATTATATTTAATATACCATCATCAATTTTTGCTTTTGGTGCAATGATAAAATTACCTGCATAATATTTTGAGTTCATAATAATTGCAGTATATCCATTAGTAACCTTGTTGTCAACAATTATTCTGAGTTTTGGTAGATCATATCTAAATAAATTTTTTATAATATTTAGGTAAAAAAGTAGTTTTCCAGTTTTTTGTTTGTATTTTGTATTTACATCACTTATAACTTTTGAATCAAAGCCAACACCACATGATTGAAGAAAATAATGGTTGTTTGCTTTACCAATGTCCACTTTTTTAGGTTTTTTCTTGAGAATAAGTTTGCATGCTTCATGTACATCAGTTGGGATATTAAATTGTGATGCTAAAGCATTTGCTGTTCCAATAGGAATGATTGCTAATGATGCTTTTCCTCCTATTAGTCCATTCACAACTTCGTTTATTGTTCCGTCACCACCAGCTGCTATTATAATATTGTATTTGTTCTTGTTTGCTTTTGCTTTATTAGTAGCATCTTTTGCTTTTTTTGTTAGAAATGTGTCTAAGTTTTGGTTTTTAAAGAATTTTTTTATTGTTGGTAAGTATTGTTTACCTAAACCTCTGCCTGAGTTTGGGTTTAAGATTAATAATATCTTTTTCATAATTATTAATTATAGAATTAGTATATATAAATGTATCCTTATAGATTAGTGGGTGGGTGGCTGTGGGAAAAGGATGGTTGGAAAATAAAATAATAAATAAAAAAGAAATTAATAAAAATAAATAAGAAAGCTAATTAGGGATATTTAGTTTAACTTCCACTTGATTAACACTAGTGTTGTCAACAACTGTTTCCCTATTAAAATTGATCCAAACAAAATTACTTCTTGCTAAATTCTCTAGTAATTTTTTGTAAGTAAACTTATTCTGCGCTTTCATTTGGATTATAGCTTGGTACTGCTGCTTTACTAATTATCATTACATCACCAACACTTTTAACTAGTTGATGCGGAACAATAACTCCTTTTGCTGAACCTAGAACTTTTGCTAAGAATGAAGCTTTTGTTGCTTTAACTTTCCAACCAAAGATTTTGTTTGAAGTTAAGATTGATTCTTCAATATCACCAAAATAATCACCTGTGTCTGTATAAACTCTCATGTCGAATGTTTCTGATATTTTTTTCATTTTTAACATATATTATCACCCTTATTTGTTTATTGATTATATTGGTATTAAAACAGGATTATATATATAAAGGTTTCTACACTGGAAAATATAGTTAAGTTTATAAATGGAATTGTGTTCCTCATATATGGACGGTCATAGGGGTTTGGTTCACCTGTTCCCATATCCTTTATGGTAATACATTTTGGAGGGGAATTCGAACACAGATTGTTTAGCTCCTTGCTAACAAGTGGAAAAGTTAAGCAAGCTTCCGTATTCAGCTGTACTGTACTTATGTACGGGAAACTGAGTAAGCTGTCCACCTTTTTTTTTTACAAGATCAATTTTATTTTTTTAGAAAACTAATTAAATAACTAATCCTATTTATTATTTTTATGAATTAATCCAAGGTTGAGTCATATGATTAATCAAAAAATACAAAAATTAAGAATTGATGGTTATTCACTTAGGGAGATTTCTAAAAAACTTAACATTCCTTATTCTACAATTCAAAGAAGATGTAAGAATGTAAAAATGTCTGAAACTGGTAAAAAAAGATATCATTCTGAAGTTATTGGCTTAACTAAAAAAGTAAAGATTGAAAAAGGAATAAGCAAAGAAAAAGTTAGAATAATGAGTAATTTATTATTTGATGGTGCAGTTTACAACAATAAGTATCATTATTCTATAATGTATGTTAATAGTTCAAAAGAATTAATAAATGAATTTATTAGAGATATGTTCACACTTTACAAAATTAAACCAACAACAATAGAATCTGAAGAAACTTATTATAGAGTTAAATATTTATCTAAATTAATTTATTATGATTTAATTAACTATTTTGAGTCATTTTCTACTTCAAATAATAAATGTTTAATCCCTTCTATTATTTTGAATAATGATAATTTTAAAATTATAATTTTAAGAGCTTTTTGGGAAAATGAAGGGTCAATTTCTAAAGATGGTAAATTGTCTTCAGATTTAAAAAATTATGAAGTTATCAAACAATTATCAAAATTACATAATTATTTTGGATTAAAACACTATATTAGTAGATATTGGAAAAATGGATTTGCATATAAATTAATTTTAAATAAAAATAAAGAAAATTATCAAAAATTCATAGAATTAGGATTATTTTCAAAATCAAAAGTAAATAAAGGTTATTTGAAAGGCAAAAAGAAAATAGATGCATTAAAAGAGTATTTTAAAGTTAAATATGATAAATAAGCTGTCCACCTTTATTTTTCTATAATATTTACTTTACAATATAAATTCTTATAAAGGGTTTGTTTATTTTGTTTGATATTGAATATTTAATATAAAAATAAATAAGGTGATAGAAATGTCTGATTATAAACCACAAAATATTTGTATGATTGGTACTGGATATGTAGGTTTGGTTTCTGGAACAATATTTGCTGATTGGGGAAATAATGTTGTTTGTGTTGATTGTAATGAAAGTAAAATAGATTATCTAAATCAAGGCAATATACCAATATATGAACCAGGATTAAGTGAGTTAGTTAAAAAAAATGTTAAATCTGGTAAACTAAAGTTTACTACAGACACACAATATGGTGTGGGAACTTCTGATTTAATTTTTATTTGTGTTGGAACTCCACCTAAAAAATTAAAATCTGGTGAAATAGATTCACATCTTAATAGAGCTAATTTATGTTATGTTGCAAAAGTTGCAAGAGATGTTGCAACTCATATGAATGGAACAAAAATTATTATTGATAAAAGTACTGTTCCTGTAAGAACTGGTGAAAAAGTTGCTGAAACTATTAAAAAATATGCAACTCAAAAAGGATTAGAATATCATGTTGTTTCAAATCCAGAATTTTTAAGAGAAGGATGTGCTGTATTTGATTGTGAAAATCCAGACAGAATAGCAATTGGCTATACTGGTGAAAGTGAAATTCCTAGACAAAAAATGAGACAACTATATAGTATGTTTTCTGACAAAGTTGTTGAAGGAGACATATGGAGTGTGGAACTTTCTAAATTAGGTGCAAATGGTTATTTAGCAATGTCTATTTCATTTATTAATTTACTTTCTCGTGTTTGTGATAAAACTGGTGCAGATATTGAAAAAGTTGCAGAAATTATGAGATTAGATAAAAGAATTGGAAAAAATGCTTTTTTATCAGCTGGTCTTGGTTTTGGAGGATCATGTTTTCCTAAAGATGTAAGAGCATTATATAGTATTACTAAAGATTTAGGATTAGACCCTCATTTTTTAAGAGATGTATTAACAATAAATGATACACAAGTAAATTACTTCTTAGACAAAATAGAAGAAGAAGTTTGGACAATAAATGATAAAATATTTTCAGTACTTGGTTTAGCATTTAAAGACAATACTGATGATATAAGAGAATCAAGAGCAATTGAAGTTGTTAAAGAATTACTAGGTCTTGGTGCGAAGATAAGAACATATGATCCTAAAGCAATGGATAATGCAAAAAATGAACTTTTAGAATGGTATGTTAATGAAGAAAAACTAGGCACAAAAGATGATTTTCATAAACAAATAGAGTTTTGCCATAATTATGAACAAGCTGTTACAGAAACAGATGTTTTAATAATTGCAACAGAATGGCCTGAGTTCAGAGAAATTAATTTATCAGATTTAAGAACTTGGATGATTTATGAAGATCCAAACATTAACAAACCATTATGGATATTTGAAGGAAAGCAAACATTTGATCTTAAAGATATAATTGAGAACGAATTTATACATTATTGTGTTGGTAGACCATAATTTTATTTTTTTATTTTTTCTTTCCAATACTCTAAAATATCTTTTAATGTTTGAGTAAATTCTATTTCTGGTTCCCAACCTGTTTGTTGAGTGAACTTGTTATGTGTTCCTTGAAGTGTTTGGATATGATTATGTTGTTTTTGTTTTGGTGTTTCTTTTTTATCTTGTATGTTATCTTGATTTCCATCTATTTCTTGTTTTTCTTTTTGTTTTTCTATTATTTTTATTTCTTTTTGTGTTAATTTTAGTAAAATATCCAATATATCTTGTGCTGAATATGCTTTACCTGAGCATAAGTTATAAGTTTGATTAGGTTGTGCTTTTTCCAAAGCTAAGTAATATGCTTTGACCATGTCTCTTACATCTGTAAAATCTCTTTTTGCTGTTAAGTCCATTACTTCAATTACTGGTTCTCTTTTACCTGATTCTATTTCTGCTATTTTTTTAGCAAACTCTGAACAAATAAAAATATCTTGTCTTCCTGGACCAGTGTGATTAAATGATCTTGAGATAATTATTGGTAATTTGTAATTTTTTGTAATTTTTTCTTGTTCTATTCTAGATTTTGCATAAGGAGAAGTTGTTGGATCTAATGGATGTTGTTCATCAATTGGCAAATATTTAGGTTTTCCATAAACATGTGCTGATGATACAATTAATATCTTTGGTTTTGTATTTGAATAAATAACTGCATCAAGTAAGTTCTTTGTTCCATTTACATTTATGTTATGACAAAGTTCTGCATTGTCATGGCTGAGTCTTGGTGATGAGAAACCTGCTAAATGAAATATGTGTGTGAATTTGTGTTTGTTAATGAATTGGAAAACTTTGTCTCTGTCTAGAATGTCTAAGTCGTCTTTATCTGTTGATATTACTTCATAGTTTTGTGATTCTAAATACTGTTTAAGATAAGGTCCGACAAAACCCTTTGCTCCTGTTATTAAAGCTTTCATTTCTTCAACAACCTAAGATCAGATTCAACCATTAACTTAACCAAGTCTTTGAACTTTGTTTTTGGGTCCCAGCCTAGCTTTTGTTGTGCCTTTGTACAATCGCCAAGCAATACATCTACTTCTGCTGGTCTGTAAAATCTTTTGTTAACTTTGACTACTATTTTTCCATCAACTTTACCAACTTCGTCTAAACCCTGACCTTCAAATGCAATATTCATGCCAGCTGCTTCAAATGCTGCTTTAACAAACTCTCTAACTGTGTGAGTTTCGTGTGTTGCAACAACATAGTCATCTGATTTATCTTGTTGAAGCATCATCCACATTGCTTGGACATAATCTCCTGCATATCCCCAGTCTCTTTTTGAATTCAGATTACCTAGTTCAAAACATTCTTGCATACCTAGTTTGATTTTTGCAACTGAATGTGTAATTTTTCTTGTAACAAACTGTTTTCCACGTCTTTCTGATTCGTGGTTAAACAAAATTCCATTTGATGCATGCATTCCATAACTTTCCCTATAATTTCTTGTTATCCAATAACCATATACTTTTGCAACACCGTACGGACTTCTAGGATGAAATTGTGTGTTTTCTGTTTGTGGCATTTCTTTTACTTGGCCAAACATTTCTGAGCTTGATGCTTGATAAAATCTTATGTTTTTGTTTACTAATCTAATGGATTCTAATATATTTATAACACCTAATGCTGTGATTTTTGTTGTTGACAATGGTTGTGTCCATGAACCTGCTACAAATGATTGTGCTGCTAAGTTATAAACTTCGTCTGGTTGTATTTCTTTGAGTAATCTTATCATTGATGCTGTGTCTGTCATGTCACCATCTACTAAATGGATTTTGTTTTTTAGATGTGCAAGTCTTTCAAAAACATCGATGCTAGTTCTTCTATGCATTCCATATACTTCATAGCCTTTTGATAGTAAGAATTCTGCTAAAAACGAGCCGTCTTGTCCGGTTATTCCAGTTATTAAAGCTTTTTTTGTCATATTCACTTCACCTCGTTACGTTCATAGGTTCAAAATCATAGATTTAGAACCATGATTCTCACCTTTTGTGTTTTTTATTTTTGATAATTTGTTTTATATATTGGATTGTTGTTTTGTTTATATGTTTTTTGGTGTTATAATGATAGAATTAAAATCAAAATACCAACTGTCCAACAATAATATGCAAACCTGTGGAGTTTGCCTTTTTTTATTATTCTTAATAACCATTTAAGTGATATGAATCCTGTTATGATTGAGACTATTGTTCCGACTAAGATTGGTGCTAAGTATTGTGTATTAAATACATAGTTTGGTGTTGTTTGGATCTGGTACAATGTTGCACCAAAGATTGCTGGGATTGCTAGCAGGAATGAAAATCTTGCAGCTTGTTTTCTACTAAGGCCTAAAATTAGTCCTGTTGAAATTGTTGAACCTGACCTTGATATGCCTGGGATGATTGCTATAGCTTGAGATATACCAATTGTTAATGATTTTAAAATGTTGTTTGGGTTTTTTCTTGTTATTGGATATTGAGTTTTGAACTTTGTTGAAAATAAGATAAATCCTGTTACAATCAATGCAATTGATACTGCAAATATGTCTGAGAATAGTTTTTCAAATACATCATGAAGATAATATCCAGCTAATGCTGTTGGTATTGATGCAATTATTATGTAGTAAGCTAATTTTCTATATTGTCTGTAATAATAATGTTGTTTAAATGTTTTATATTTTCTTTTGAAAATTGATTTTGGAATAAATGAATATATTATTTTAGCAATATCTTTGTAAAATACTGTTAAAATTACTATTAATGAACCATAGTGTAATAATACGTCAAATAATATGTCTGGTTTTATGTTGAATAAATACTTAGTAATGACTAAGTGACCAGAGCTACTGATTGGAAGCCATTCTGTGATTCCTTGGATGATTCCTAAGATTATTGCTTGGATGATTGATGTCATTATTTGTGGGTGGAAGTTTTGGTTTATAAAGATTTAGGGGTTTTGAGTATATAGTTTTGTTATATGCTCATCAAAAAATCCTACTTCGTTTTACTCATTATATTCATAAAACTACGCCTGGCCTTGCCTTCATTTGTCAACAAATGAAGACAATGAAGGCACAGACGGATATTTTTGATGAAGCTTTTGATATACAAAAACTTATAAATAATAAACATATTCTTTAAATTAAGATGGTATCATTAATGTCAATGCTTGTGAATAATATATCAATGTCTATGTCAACTCTTTTTATCATAGGTGTTGTTAGTTTTGTTTCTGCTTATTTATGTGCTGGATTGATTATTAGATATTTAAGAAAGATAGGACTTAATGTTAAAGATATGGCTAAGTTTAAGTCTGTACATATACCTATATCTGGTGGACTTATTGTTTTAGTTGGAACATTTATATCATTAATGACATTTATCTTTATTAGAATATTTTTTCAGAAGAGTGATGCATCTTTGTTAATAATATTTGCATCAATGTGTTCAATGATGATTATTACTTTTATTGGGTTTTTAGATGATCTTCTTGTTAAAAAGACTGAAGGAGCATATGTTGGATTAAAAAGATGGCAAAAACCTTTACTTGTTGTACCAGCTGCAATTCCGTTAATGGTTATAAAAGTAGGAACAACAGAAATGATATTACCATTCTTTGGTATGGTTGATTTTGGTTTATTATATGCATTATTATTAGTACCAATTGGAGTGATTGGTGCAGGAAACATGGTGAATTTATTAGCAGGTTTTAATGGGTTAGAAGCTGGTTTAGGTTTACTTTATACTGGAAGTTTAGGTTTATATGCTTTGTTCAATGGTAGGTTAGAAGCTTCAATGATTGCTTTAGCTGTCTTTTGTTCATTATTAGCTTTTATTAAATTTAATTGGACACCTGCAAAGGTTTTGCCAGGTGATAGTCTGACTTATCTGCTTGGTTCAACTATAGCAATAGTTGCTATTGTTGGGAATATTGAAAAAGCTGCTTTGATAATTTCAATACCTTTTTTTATTGAGTTTTTTTTGAAATTGCGTGGTGGTTTTCAAAAACAAAGTTATGGTTATGCTTTGGAGAATGGTTGTGTTAAGTCATTTTATAATAAGATATATTCTATTCCGCATTTATTTACAAGAAGTGGGAAGTTTAGTGAAAAAGAAGTTACTTTGTATACTATGTTGTTGTTTTTGCCGTTTGTTCTGGTTATTTGGTTGATTTGAGAAATAATGACTTAAATTTTTCTTTTTTTCCATGGTTCACAGCATAAGGTTGCTATTGATTTGTTTACATGGTCTCTTGCTTTTGCCCATGTTAAGTTGTGTTTTAATTGTATTCTTTTCATTATTAAATATATTTCATCATCTACATCTGATAGGATTTTAGATTGTAATCTAGTTAAACCTTTATTCTTCTTTTTTTTGTTGTTTTTATTCATTTTCTCTTCTTTTTTTTTCTCCTTTTCTTTTTTTTCTTTATTTTTGGTATTTCTGATTCAGATATCATCCTATTTATCTTAAAGATTAGTTCAAATCTTTGACAATTCATAGCCTCTTGAACACCTTTTGGTAGTTTTTCTGGTATCAACATATTAAGAGAGTTTGCCAAATTTAATGCTTTTAGAAGATTTCGCATAGAATTTGTTTTCATTAATTTATCTATTTCAGATATAATACAATTATTCAATACCTGTACTTTGTCTAATGTTACATTATTTTCTTGATTCCTTATAATAAATAAATCAAGGAATGCTTTGTTTTCATTAACAAGAAAACCTGTGCTGTTTCCACATTTTATACATGTTAGTTTTTTTAGTTTAATCACCTCATTTTGTGTTTTTGGAAGAAGAGGTGGTTTATATAGTTTTTGGAAAGTATTAATTTGACAATAATTACTCCTCAAAGGGGG
>CAXGTL010000007.1:0-43412 GCA_964012725.1 Candidatus Woesearchaeota archaeon | reverse complement strand
AGTATCAAGCAATAACAGCTTTGGGTTTTAAAGAAGTAAAGGTTATCAAAAGACCAGCACAATTGCCTGTAATTGATATTAATTCACAACAACGATTAGGGTTTCAGCAAATACCAGATGTTCCAGTAAACATTATATTTAAAAGAGTAAGGGAAATAGGAGAACAGGCAGAAGAAAATAATAATAAATTAAATTTAGAGGATGATATTATGAAAGATGAAACAAATAAAGATGAAACAAATTTAGAAACAGAAGAATCAAGCAATAGATTCGCATTAATCGAAACAAATTTAGGAAATATAAAGGTAGAACTAGCTGAGGATAAAGTACCTATAACAACAAAGAATTTTATTGATTTGGTTGAAAAAGGTTTTTACAATAATTTAGTGTTTCATAGAGTTATGAAAAACTTTATGATACAAGGTGGAGATCCTAATGGAGATGGAACAGGTGGTCCTGATTATACAATTAAGGATGAATTTCACCCAGATCTTAAGCATGATCGAGGAATTATTTCAATGGCAAATTCTGGTCCTAATTCAGGAGGTAGTCAATTCTTTATTACTGTAGTTGCAACACCATGGTTAGATAATAAACACTCAGTATTTGGAAAAATTGTTGAAGGTTTAGACATTGTTGATAAAATATCTAATGTTGAAGTTGATTCAAATAGTAAACCACTTGAACCTGTTATTATTAAAAGTATAAAATTAGTAGCTTAGTTTAAAACAAGTTTGGTTTTAAACAGATTAATGGAATAAAATGATATCAGTACTAATAGCAGCATACAAAGAACCAAGAACAATTAGCAAAGCAGTAGATTCATTTCTAAAACAATTAAAACAATTACAAAAGGAAAATAAACTAAAATGGGAAATATTGTTAATTGCACCTGACAAAGAAACATTAGATGTTATGAAATCGTATTCTAAAAAGTACAAAAACATAAAAACATTCAAAGATCCAAGAAAAGGAAAACCAGTAGCACTTAACATTTTATTTAAAAAAGCAAAAGGAAACATTTTCATTCTTAGTGATGGAGATGTATATATTGGTAAAAATGCAGTAAAAGAATTATTAAAACAATTCAAAGATCCAAAAATAGGCGCAGTTACAGGCAGACCAAAATCATTATCATCAAAAAAGAAAATGCTTGGGTATTGGTCACATTTATTAACAGACGTTGGTGCACATAAAACAAGATTATTAAGAACAAAAAAGAACCAGTTTATTCTTGTTTCAGGTTATCTTTTTGCAATGCGTAAACTATTTACAAAAATTCAAGAGGATGCATTAAGTGACGACGCTGTAATGGCACACATGATCTGGAAAAAAGGTTATAAGATTGGTTATGCACCAAAAGCAGAAGTTTATGTTAAATATCCTACAACATTTGATGATTGGATACTTCAAAAAAGAAGATCAACTGGTGGATATAACCAAATAGAATATTATTTTAAGAATCCTCCAAGAATGAGAACATTTTGGAAAGAAGTATTATATGGAAGCTTGTGGGTATGGTTTTATCCAAAAACAATGAAAGAAATGTGGTACACATTGATGTTGTTTCCAGCAAAACTTTATCTTTGGTATAAGATTAAAAAAGAAGTAAAACAAGATCAAACAAAGACTTTACTTGAGATTTGGAAACCAATTGAAAGCACAAAATGAACCAACCAATAAAATTCTACAATTAACTTTATAAACAATAATATGCACCCAAATACTATGAATAAACAAAAATTCACTAAAAACATCATATATATTGCAATAATTACAATAGCTTTAGCTTTACAAAAGTTCTTTTTAATACCAATATTAACTAAAAACTTAGGTACAGAGCTTTATGGTGTTTGGACAAATATTATTAATACAGTGCTTTTATTATGCGCAGTCGGTTCAATTGGAATGGGACCTACAATTGTAAGGTTTTTCTCAGGAGAAAATGACAAGAAAAAAATAAGCAAAGATTTTTTATTAATATTTATATTTGTATTTTTCTCAACAACACTTTTATCAGTACTTTGTTATTTGTTTTCGAGCACAATAGCTTTGTACATCTTGCAAAACATAAATTATGCATTTCTAATAAAGATTTCATGTATCTTAATTATCCTAGAATCATGGAATGCGATTATAATTACACTTTACAAAGCACTAAAACTTTTCAAAACTTATACTTATATTTATGTTAGTTATGCAATAGCAGAGTTATTCTTTTTTTGGTATATATTATCTAATAATTTAGGATTAATTAGTTTAATAATTGCAAGCATTATATTAAAAGCATTATTAGTTATTGTTGGATTAAGTATAACAAAATTAAAATTAGGTTTATACATGCCTACAACTAAAAGAATAAAAACTTATTTATTATATGGACTTCCATTAACATTAACTCCTTTTTATAATTGGGTAATAAGAGTAAGTGATCAATACATAATTGGATTTTTTTATGGTGCAAAACAAATTGGAATATATTCATTGCATTATTCTCTTGCTTTTCTTTTATTCAACCTTACATATATTGCTCTTTTTGTACTTTCTCCAACAATTACAAGATTTTGGGAGGAAAACAAACTTCAAGAACTAAGAGAATTCATGAATTTTTCTTATAAATATATTATGATGTTATTGATTCCATCCATTATTGGATACTTTGTTTTATATGATGGAGTTATTATAAACATTGCAACATCAGAATTCATATCAACAAATATCTTACTATTAGTATTAGCATTAACAATTATATTTGCAAGTATTTATTCTTTATCACAAAACATTTTGTTTTTATTAAAGAAAACAAAAATCATAAATTATATTACATTATCAGGTGCCATATTTAATATAATTTTAAATATTATATTAGTTCCATACATAGGAATATTAGGTGCAGCAGTATCAACTTTAATTACTTTTACAATTTTAATGATTTTAAACTTAATTTATACGCGTAAACACTACAAATTTGATTTTATGATAAAAACAATTATTAAATTTACAATAGCAGCAATAATAATGGGGGTTGTAATATATCCATTCAAATCTATAAACCTATTCTCCTTAATAATTCAGATATTATTAGGTGCAATTGTTTACTTTATTATCTTATATTTTTTAAAGGTTATAAAAAAAGAAGAAATTAAGTTTTTCTTAATTCTTTACAAGAAAAATTAATTTAAATAAATAGCAAAGATTTATAAATTATTATATTTTTCTCATAATTATGAAAGTACTATTAATTGTATATGATAATAATTCATATATACATTATTTTCCTATGGGCTTAGCATATATAGCATCAGCATTAAGAGATGCAGGACATGAGATAACCATTTATAATCAAGATGTTTATCATTATCCTGAATCACACCTTATAGATTATCTGAAAAAAAACAAATTTGATGTTATAGGTATTAATGTTATTGCAGGATATTATCAATATGCAAAATTATTAAAGATTTCTAAAGCAATAAATTCTGTACCAAATAGACCTATTTATATACTTGGAGGTCATGGGCCTGCTCCTGAACCTGAATATTTTATGAAAAAAACAAATGCAGATATAGTATGTATAGGTGAAGGAGAATTAACAATAGTAGAATTGTTAAAAGCATTAGAACAAAAGAAAAGTTTACATGATATTAAAGGAATTGCATTTATAGAAAATAACAAACTTATTAAAACAGAACCGAGAGAATTAATACAAGATCTTGACTCAATTTCTCATCCTGCATGGGATTTATTTCCTATGGATTATTATACTTTGTTAAGAATACCTCATATTGAAAATAATGAAAGAAGTTTTCCTGTGCTTTCAGCAAGAGGTTGTCCATTTAAATGTAATTTTTGTTATAGGATGGATAAAGGTTCTCGTCCAAGACAAATTAATAGTATAATAGAAGAGATTAAAGTATTAAAACAAAAATATAATGTTTCTTATATTATCTTTGCTGATGATCTTTTGATGTTTTCCGTAGAAAGAACAAAAAAAATATGCCAAGCTATTATAAATGCAAACCTTAACATAAAATGGTGGTGTAATGGAAGATTAAATTATGCATTTCCTGATGTTTTAAAAATAATGAAAAAAGCAGGCTGTGTTTTTATTAATTATGGTATTGAATGTATGGATGATGAAATACTCAAAATAATGAATAAAAATTTAACAGTAAAACAAATTATCCAAGGTATTGAAAATACACTCAAAGTTGGTATTTCACCAGGATTTAATATTATTTTTGGGAATATTAATGAAGATGAAAAAACATTACAACAGGGAGTTGATTTTCTGTTAAAATATGATGACGGAGCTCAACTAAGAACAATTCGTCCTGTAACGCCTTATCCTGGTTCTCCACTTTATTATTCTGCTATCGAAAAAGGGTTACTAAAAGATATTGCAGATTTTTATGAAAATAAACATGTAAATTCAGACTTACTTACAGTAAATTTTACAAAATTGTCAGATGAACAATTTTACAAAGTATTACTGGAAGCTAATAAAAAACTTATTAAAAATTACTTAACAAAGAAAATGAAAAATTCATTAACAGTGTGTGAAAGTTTATATCTTAAAAGAGATATAACTTTTAGAGGATTTAGACAAACATAAATTTTATTGATTCTATCATTCTTTCTATTTTAATCTTAATTTAACATATTAATTTTAATTTTTTTTTGAAATTTTAATTATCTTTTTAACATTATTACTTATTCTATCACAGCTTTTACCGTCAAGTTTATAATATATTGATTTTAATTTTGAATTTTGTAATTTATTTATTTTATATTTTTGTGATAATAATTTAATTATTGTTTCATGCAATTCTTTTGAACTACTTGCTTTATGTATTATTCCTTTAGGCATATAGGCTTCATGGGGAATTAAGTTTGACAATGTTTTGTTTTTTAGAGTTGTAGATATAACTGGCTTCCCCATTATAATTGCATCTAAAATAATGGTTGAAGAAACAAGCATCACAATATCTGATGCCTGAATAAGATTTAATAAATCATAATTTTTAACAATTTTAATCTTTAAACCTAATTTAGAAGCAATTTTTTTATGAAGTACTCCATCTTCATTAGGATGTAATTTAATAATGGTTTTAATTTTAATATTTTTATTATTATTTTCAATTTGTTTTAAAGCCTTGAACACCATTATAAATAATTCTTCATTATAACTTGTCTCAAATGGTTGTGTAATAAATAAAACTATTTTTTCATCATTATTAATTTTAAAATCTGAGTAAACCTTTTTATTATTATATTTTTTAGATAAAATTTCATCATATCTCTGAATTCCAACTATTTTTATTTTTTCAGATATTGTATTTGGTTTAGCATTATTTCTTTCTTTGTTTATAGTTGTGAAATTTAAATTACTTTTCAAAAGAATATTTTTAAATTTTCCCCCAAAAGCAAAAAAATAGTCTGGAACAATAGGTAATAATTCTGGCATTTCTTCCATTATACCATGTTGGATTGTTATTGAAGGAACATTTAATAATTTAGAAGTTTTTGCAATTGTTTTACAAAAACGTTTTGTATATTCAGTTAATAAAATTGCATCAGGTTTCTCAATTTCATATATTTTTTTAATAATTTCATTATAGAGTACAATCTCTGAAAATTTATTTAAATATAAATACTTGAACACATGGGAAATATGTTTTAATATATTGATTCCTTTGTATTTAACATTGTATTTACAACATTTTTTAATATTTTTATTGAACATGGAATATTGGTTTTTATATGATTTCTTAGAATGGATATACTTTTTAATAATATCTTTAGTAATATAATTAGATATGCATTTGAATTTTAAACCTTCTGATTTAAATACTTTTTTGCCAATATCATTTAAACCAATTATAATAAAATCAAACTTCTTATTTAAATTGTGATAAACTCTTAAAAATTCTTTTGCTCTAGATTCATTATATAATTCTATAAAAAATATAACTTTATCTTTTTTATTTTTATTTTTCATGTTAGTGTTACTTATTTTCACCTCAAATGCAGGTTTAACAAAATAAATTCCTAACGGCAATATTAAATTAAATAGTTTATTAAAAGTATTTAATATGAACAAAGAATTTCTAGAAAACTTAATTTTATTTAATAAACATAATTTTTTAATTATTTTTGAAACAACACTTTTTGAAGCAGAAACAATAAATTTAGGGTTCTCTTTTTTAATAATCGAGTTAATTAAATCAATATTTTTAATTAGAATATCAGAATATCCGTTCCAAATGTCTAATTCATTAACATCTAATAATGAAATTCCATTATAATTTAAAGATTTACTAAGTATAGGATTATTAGTTATGTTTTGTCTTGTGAAATTAAGTGAAGTTTTTTTAGAATAAGGAACATCTTTTAAGGTTTGAACAGAATCTTTAAATTTTATCTTGTACTCTATATTTAACTCAGACAAAATTTTATCTGATGATTGATCTAGAGAATAAACAATAACATTATATTTTCTACTAAGTTTTTTAATATTTCTAATATTTTTTTTGATATTTGCATAAAACAATTTATTCATTATTAAGTTATAGAAATAGGAATATCTCTGAGGTATTTTAGGTTTATACGCATCTATAAAATATATTATTTTATTCATTTCATCCTCCTTATGTTACTTTATGTCTTTTTCTAAAAATTATTTTACAGATACACAAGCAATTAGTGTATCACACATCTCTTTTTTTGCTAATTGGGCTTCATACGCTTTTGTTGTTTCAGGACTATCTAAAAAATCCCATTTAACATGTCCACCTGGTTTACCATGGGAAATCCAATAAAGATGATTAGATAAAGGATATCTTTGAATATTTTTTATATAATCAACATTTAATCCAGCATCCTGTATAACTTTGTTTAATGTAAAATTATTAAATAAAAATAAATGACATCCCCAATAAGTAAATTCAGTAAATGCTTTGCATTTATACATAGAAAGCAGAGCATCATTTGATTGTGGAACTTCAATTATAATCTGACCACCAGAGTTTAAATGCTTAGATAATTTGTTCAACATATCTTTTGGATCTTTTAAATGCTCTAAAACATGAAACAAAGTAATTATATCATATTTTTCAGTAAGTTCATCAATATCATTATAAATTTTAAACCCTTGTTCAGTCATTATCTTTACAAATGCTCTATCTTTTTCTAAACCATCACATTTTGAACAAGAATCTTTAATTTTTAAAAGAAAACCTCCACCACCACAACCAAAGTCCAATATTGATTTACCAGAACACATTTTACTAATAAATCTAGATCTTCTAATATCATCATCTTCACAATCTTTCAAATGTGTTTCCCATTCATGTTTTGTTTTGTCAGGAATCATCTTAGAATCTTCATAAAAATTATCATTAATATGATCAAAGCTTTCTAAAAACACTAAGCCACAGTTTTTACATCTAAGTATTTTTATATCAGGAAGATCTCTAAGTTTTCCTTCAACATTTTCAAATTCTATATTTCCACATAAATAACATTTTTCATTTTTCATAGTCCTAAATCCTCATCATATATTTCAGTACCATCTTTTTCATGTATTATTTTATCATCTTTTATTATATTCTCATCATTTTTTTCTTTTTCTATATTTTCCTCTTTTTCTTTTCCTTCTTTACTTACCTTGTCCTTATCATCAATATACTTCTTCAATCTGTCAAATGCAATCCTAAATCCTTCACCACCATGTTCATGTCCTCTCCAGATTTCAGGAATCATTGTTATATTATCTTTTCTTAATGCACCTAATGTACTTGCAAAATCAATTTCTCCTTCATCTATTTGTAAACCTTCACCATCAACACCATCAGCATCTGCAATATGTGTATGTTGGATAAGTGGATTTACTTTTTTAATAAATTCAATTATATCTTTTTCTGAATGATTACAATATAATTGTGCATGTGATAAGTCAAAGCACATGTTATGTCCTGTTTCATTTAAAAAATTATGAATTTCTTTTGCATCTAATAATATGTTACAACACCATTGTCCACCAAAAAACCAAGGAAATGGAGGCATATTTTCTAATAATATTTCTACATCTCCGCATCTCAATTCTGATAAACTCTTTTTTAAATTTTCTAATAAATGTTTATTGCTTGCTAGATGTTTTAAGCTCATGCCTCCAGGATGCAGTACAAATTTTGGCTTTCCTTTGAAATTTTTAGCAATTTCATTTGTTTTATCAAGTGCTACCTGTATTATTTCTACTGATTTTTCCCTTGTATGCTGCAAACTTCCTGTTCCATCAGACGCAGGATCAATAAGTTTGCCTTCCCAATATTCTGGTCCATGTACAACAAGTTCTTGATCATACTTTTGATTTCCAAAGTTAAATGATAGGTCTTTGTCTGAAAAATGAAACTCATATACATCTACATTAAACTTTAACATTTCTCTTGCATCATGAAACCTTACTTTAAGACCCCTTTTCATCTCTACCACTCTTTTCTATCTATCACCTAATTAAAATTACTAACTAAAATCTTCTTCTAAAAAATTAGTATCAACAGGAATATCTCTTTTTGCAACTTTTCCAACTAACTCATCTCTTCTTTGAGCAGATATTCCTTTACCAGGACCTTTAACAGTTATCATTTCTTTTGTAATAATATCTCCTTGTTTAATATCAATTGCAGAAACCAGACTTTTTGCTAAACTTTCCCTCATCAAACCTTCACCACATGTAAATTTTTTAACAGGAGAACCCATTGCAATTTTTGATGTTTTTATGTATTTAACCATTCTTGCTAAACCTTGTGGTTCAAGACTAGCAGCATGGTCTGGTCCTTTCATTGTTCTGTCTAATGTAAAGTGTCTTTCAATTAGATCAGCACCAATAGCTGCTGCAATAGTTGACATGATCACTCCTCTTTCATGTCCAGAATAACCAACCGGAACATCAAACTTATCTTTTAAAACTTTCATAAACCTAAGATTAAGATCTCTGAATGGTGCAGGGTATGTACTATTACAATGCATTAAAACAAATTCAGCACCTAAACTTTTCAAAAACTGAACAGTTTTCTCTATCTCTTCCATCTTTGACATACCAGTTGAAACAATCATAGGCTTTTTCTTAGAAGCAATATATTCAAGTAATTCTAAATTAGTCATGTCAGCAGATGCAGTTTTGTAAGCTTTTACATTCAATGTTTCTAAAAAATCAACACTTTTTTTATCCCAGGGTGTGCATAAGAACATTATTCCTTTTTGTTCACAATAAGAAACAATTTCTTTAAATTCATTTTCAGAAAGTTCAACTTTTTTTAATAATGGTACCAATATTTGAAATGCTTGTCCTTCAATATTAGGATCTTCTAAAACATCTTTTCTATACAAACTGCTTAAATCTCTTTTTTGAAACTTAACAATATCTACGCCACAGTTAACTGCAATGTCAATCAACTTCTTTGCAATGTTCAGACTTCCGTTATGGTTAATACCAATCTCAGCAATGATTTTAGTTGGAAGTCCTTCACCTATTTCAAAATCACCTATCTTTATAGTTTTCATATTCATCCCTCCTTTAAATTTTCAACCAATTATAATGAAACTGCCACCTATAAAATTAAATCACTTAATTATTCTTTCAGCCATCTTAAAATCATGTTCATCATCAATATCAACTGAACTAACAGTATCCATGATTAATGCTCTGACATCACCAACAATCCTGTTCTTTGCTTCTAATAATTTATCAACCTTAGTCACATAAACAGCACCATTTTCTTTATATTTCTTAGGCATGTCCTGACTCATTGGTCTTTTATCATAATCAGGTTTATATCTAAATTCTTCATCAACACTTCCAGCTAAGTAATAATGTTGGTTTTCAGTAACAGAAAGTACAGAATCACAACCAGTATCAAGAGCAATTTTAATACCTTTATCAATCTCTTCATTGCCTCTTACAGGAGATGTGCATTGAAGCAAAACAATATAATCTGCATCATAACCTTGACTCTTTAATTCATTCACTAAATGTATCATAGCTTCTTCTGTTGTAGAATGATCTCCAGATATTTCTTCAGGTCTCATCATAATTTCTGCACCAAACTCTTTAGATACATTAGCAATTTCTTCACTATCTGTAGAAACCAATACTCTGTCTAAATATTTGGATTGTTTAGCAGCTTCAATTGTATGCGCAATCAAAGGTTTGCCAGCCAATAATCTAATATTCTTACCAGGTATTCTTTTAGAACCACCTCTTGCTGGTATAATCGCAATTATTTTTTTATTTCCTTTTTCCATATTTATCACCTTCTTAGTTTATATAGTTCCAGTGGTAAAATCATTCATATATAAACATTATCGTAAATAAGGAGATATATAAAAAACAACAAAAACTATATAAACAACCAACCACAACACAAACACACAATGATCTTAGGAAACATAAACAAAATAAATCAACAAGAGTTACAACTATTCTCAGAACAAATTAAAAAAGCAATTAACTCTCTAAAAGAAACAGACTTCTCTAAATTAGAAGATGGAAAACATGAACTAGATGGAGAAAACATGTTCATAGTATTACAATCATATAAAACAGTACCAAAATCAGAAAAAAAAGCAGAAAAACATGAAAAATATATTGATATTCAGTTTATGATAAAAGGAAAAGAAACCATAGGTCATGGATTCATAAATCCTGAAAACAAAACAATGCAAGAATATGATAAAGAAATAGACGCAGAATTATACACAGAAATAAAAAATGAAACAGATATGGTAATGACTCAAGGAACATTTACAATATTATTTCCTTCAGACATACACAGACCAGGATGCCATCTTAAAACAGAAACCGAAGTAAGAAAAGCAGTTGTTAAGATATTAATTTAATTCTATTTAATAGAAAAGATATTTAAATAACATAAATATTCTTAATAACATATGACAATAATCTCAATTCACCAACCAAATTATCTCCCGTGGCTCGGGTTCTTTTATAAGATGATTATATCAGATGTATTTGTAATACTTGATGATGCAGAATATAGTAAAAATTGTTTTATAAATCGTAATAAGATAAAAACACCTCAAGGCTGGACATGGTTAAGTCTGCCAGTACAATTTAAACAAGGTCAATTAATCAATCAAGTTAAGCTTGCATCGAATATTAAATGGGATATAAAACATTGGAAAGCTATAGAAAACAGTTATTCTAAATATCCTTTCTTTGATAAATATGCACATTATTTTAAAACAATATATAATAAAAAATCTATCTCTTTAAGTGAATTAAACACAGAAATAATTAAAATAATAATAAAAATATTAGATATAGATACTGAAATAATAATATCATCAGATCTTAACATAAAAACAAAGAATGTACAAAGATTAATTGATATATGTAACAAACTTAATGGAACTACATATATAGCAGGAGGACTTAGTAAAAATTATTTAGACGAGGATTTATTTAAAAAAAATAATATTAAACTTGTTTATCAGGATTATATTCATCCAACATATACACAAAGATTTGGTAATTTTGAACCATATATGTCTATAATAGATCTTATATTTAATTATGGACCTGATACTCAAAAAATACTTCTAAAAAATAATTTAAAGAAACAAGATCTCAAATAGTTTATTAATTATATTGTTAATTTTCAGTTTAGTTCTTTTTTCATAACTTCACACACATACATTGCTTCTTCTTCAGACATGTCACCAAAAATAGGTAAACAAAGTACTCTTGGTAAAATGTCTTCTGTATGTTTTAATTTAATATCATTATAATTTTTATATATTGGTTCTTTATGGCAAGGATAATAAAATCTTGATAATTCTATATTATATCTTTCAAGTATTTTTTTTGTTAATTCCTCTCTATTAATCTTTTCATTTAATATGGTAGAATATTTATAATAACTATTCCTTACTCCTTCTGGTGTTTCAATTAACTGAAGATCTTTCATTTCAGACAATTCTTGATTATATATTTTTGCTATTTTATTTCTATTATTGATATTATCTTCAAGCTGTCTAAGTTGATGCAATCCTACAATACAATTAATATCACTAAGAAACCAATCATTACCAAAATTTTCAAAATTTTTAAGACTTTTGTCTCCACCAAAATATCTTAAACATTTAGAAGTTTCTTTAAGAGATTCATCATTAGTTGTGATCATCCCACCTGTACCTGTTGTCATAATCTTAGTAGGATAAAAACTAAAACATCCCATGTGTCCAAGGCTTCCTGCTTTTTTACCATGAATTGTTGCACCATGTGCATGAGAACAATCTTCAATTAAGAATAATCCTTTATCATCACAAACATCTTTTAATGCTTTTGTATCTGCAAAAGGAAGTCCTCCAATATGTACTAACAACACTCCTGCTGTTTTATTGTCTATATTATTTACAATATTTTCAAAATCCATATTTAATGTTTTAGGATTTATATCAACAAATTTAGGAGTTCCTCCAGCATATTTTATACTATTGGGACAACTTATAAATGTATTAGAAGGAACAATTACATTTTTCATTTTCACATCAAAGTGTCTTAGGCCTATTGTTAATGCAGTAGTACATGAATTAACAGATACACCAAATTTTGTACCAATATAATTTGAAAATTCTTTTTCAAATTCACCACATTTTTCTCCAAATCTAAGACTACCTTGTTTTAAACATACTCTAATGTCATTTATTATGTTATTAATTTGATCATCTGGAAAAAATGGACGCATAGATTTAACTTTTTCTCTCATTTACAAACACCTCTATAGTTTTAGCAATACCTCTTTTTATATTTGTTTTAGGTTTCCAATTAAAACATTTTTTAGTATTATTTATATTTGTTTTTAAATATATTGTTTTTACACCTTTGGAATATTTCTTTTTTTTTCTGATCTTTTTCTTATATTTTTTCAACATTACTTTAGAAATGATACCAGCAACATTTTTAACAGAATAAGATTTGCCACTTCCAACATCAAAAGTTTTATTTTCTATATCTGATAAAACAATTTTATTTATAGCATTTGAAAAATCATCTATATAAAGATAATCTTGTTTATCTTTTCCTTTATTAAATAATGTGATTTCGGAATTATCAAAACCTAAGCTTATGAATTTACCTATAACTGCTTCTTTTTGGATTCCTAATTTATAACCATATGGTCCATATATTGTTGACAATCTAAGTATGATATAAGGAATACCACTTTTTCTTATTTCATCCTCACAGATTCTTTTTATTAATCCATAAAATGTAGAGGACACACCTTTTATTTTTTTAGGATTTGTAATATAAGTCATATAACTAGAACTAAAGATTATTTTTTTTACATTATTCTTTTTTGCATATTTAATTAATAATTTTATTGCATAAACATTGTTTAATAATGCTTCATAAGGATTTTTAAGCAGATTTCTTTCACCACCACCTCCTGCAAGATGGATTATGCATTCACAATCTTTAGTTACTTTATTTAATATTTCTTTATTTAATATATCTCCTTTAACAAGTTTTATATTTTGATTAATTTCCTTTTTAAGAACATTATATCTTCTACCACGATCTAAACAGGTTATTTGATGATTTAATGAAAGTTTTTCTAATAAAGCACTTCCTAAAAATCCTCCTCCACCTGTAATAAGTATTTTCATTTTAACATTTAATCAATATTAGTTTGTAATCTGTCATTAATCTGTAACCTATATAAATATCTTTCTAATTTATTATATATATTTAGTTAGCTATTTTTTTATGGATCTCAATAACGTAAATGCTTCAGCACAATATAACCCTACTTCTGATCCTCGTTTTTTAGCTAAATTTTTAATTGTTTCTTCAGACCTAGGATGTGGAAATTCTCTTATTTCTGTTTCATAACATCTCATTGCTTGTATTTTTTTATCTATTGTTTTACTAACATCAATATAAACATTAGGTCGAAAATTTTCTAAAAAATTCCATTCTGTGCTTGAAAGTATTTCCATAAGTAATACTTTTTTAACACAAAAACCAGGAAATGGTCTTGTAGCTATTTGCACAGCTTTAAAAACCAAACTATGATCATTATTTGCATCACAAGAAGCATGAGTATATATTATTTCAGGTTTACAAGTTTGGATCTTTTTTTCAATTATTCTTGTGATATCTATTAATGGTAATTTATCCAATCTGCAAGAATCTTTACCAGCAATTTCAACAGAATTTGTACCTAGAATTTTACATACTTGTAATGCATTTTCATTCATCAGTCTTATTTCTTCAATCACTTTTGGGTTATTAAATTCATCTTCGGCGTATCTTGCAGTAATACCTTTTGTTATTATTAATATATCTACATTATCTCCTTTTTCAGCATGCTTTGCAATTGTAGCGCCACACCCTAAAACTTCATCATCAGGATGAGCAACAATAACTAATATGTTCATTTTAGTTTTTCCTCCATATATTTTTCATAATTATATTAATGCAATTATTAATTCAATTTTATAAAGACAATCTATATAATTACGATCCATATTTATAGTTTTTGGTATTTTTATCTATTTTTTGTATGTGCATAGTGCATGTAATGCCAGTGAGCGCATAGCAGATCGTCATGAATCAGAGATTCATGATCGTGCTCAGAAATGCTCTGCATTTCCGACAGATCAGGGCTTTCCATGTGCGATTAGCTCAATTGGAAAGTGCGAACGAACTATGCACATACTATTTTTTCTTTAATTCAAAATAGTTCATTAATGAAAAGTAATTCTTAATATTTGTTTTGATTTCAATAACAGATAATAAGTCCAATATAACCCCTCTAATCTTAAAAAACACCTCAAACCAATTACCTGCATTAAGTTTTGTTTCAGCATTCCATTTTTTTATTGTATTATTCCTATTATTATTATTATTATTATTATTTTGTACTTTTTCTTTATTTTTTTCATTATCATCATTCTTTCTATGTATAATTCTAGAGATGTTTGTCTCGATATTCATAATTACAAAACTAATAACTCCTCCCCATTTTTCATGATTCTTTATTGAATAATTATTACCTATAATTTTTTTGATATTACTAGAATCATACCCTTGATATCTTGGTTCATTTTCAAATCTAAATCCTAATTTTGTAGGACATGATATTAATAACTTTCCTTCTGATTTCAAACATCTTACTGTTTCTTTAATAAATTGTTTGATATTATAAACATGTTCTATAACAAAATTACATATAATTATATCAAATACTTGTGATTTAAAAGGAAGTGACAAACCATTACCAACAACAAATAAACATTGTTTATTAGATTTTTTATTCATCTCAATATCAGACAAATCCATACCTATATAATCCCCATGATAATATTGTTTATATTTTGCTGTTGAACATCCTATTTCTAATATTTTCTTTTTTTTCTTATTTTTTTTAACTTTTATTTTTATTCTCATTCCTCCTTTTTTCATATCTTTTTCTGTTTTTATCCTTTTTCTTTCTTCTATGTTTCCTTTTTTAGTACACTTAGTAATCTCAGGAAGAATTAATCTTTCAAATTCATTTCTTAATATACTAATCTTTGATGAGTTAGTTATGGTTGTCATTATAGTGGTATATTTATTTTAATAATATTTTCATTCTATTAATCTTAAGTAAACATCAATATATCTTTTAATATTAATTTTATTGAAATCTTTGTATGATTTATAATAGTTTTTTTCCTTGTTAACATATTCTAATAGTTTGTTAAAATCTAAACCTTTTGAATGATTAAAAATTAATTTATATTCTTTACTAAAAATTTCTTTATTGCCACCAACATCTGCAATTATGACTGGTTTTTTTGCACCAATTGAATCATATATTATTCTTGAGAGTGGTTCTTGCCATAATGAAGGAATAACAACAACATCGCACATGCTATAATAATTCTTTATTTCATCATAAGACAATTTTCCTATAAATTTAATATACTCATTCAGTTCTAATTTATTAACTAATTCCTCAAGCTCTTCTCTATAACTACCTTCACCTGCAATTAAAACCAAAATTTTCTTCCATTTGTTACTATTTACAATATTGGCAATTGCTTTAATCAAAACCTGAAATCCTTTGTAATTTACTAATCTTCCAGAAGCAAATATAATAAATTTATTTTTTCCAAAGTTTTTTCTAAGTTCTTTATTTTTTTTAATATTAATATCCCATTTAGGAATCAAATTATAGTTTGTTTGTACTTGTTCTTTAGGAATACCTGCCCTAATTAAATTATTTTTCACATAATTACTAACACTTACTATTTTATTACACCTTTTTAGAGAACTTATTAATGTTTTTGATCTTGTTCTTAAAAAAGGAAATAAGAAATAAGCAAACATTTTAAGACCTAAACTATTCTGTGAAGTTTTTTTAAGACAATTTAAATATTGTTTATTAGAACAATTAAAAAATAAATCTCCTTTTTCTTTACATACAGCCAAATTACATACGAATCGTGCATCTCTTATTGTAACTATTATTGGTATTTTTAATTTTTTTGCTACTTTTACTGAAGCAGGCAGCATAAGTATATCTTGGACATGAATTATATTTGGATTAATTTTGTTAAGTAGTTTGAATAATTTAATACTTAAGTAATTATCAAATAAATTGGTATTTAATAAGAAAGAACGCCACATTGGACTAAGAACATTAAAGAATTTTAATTGTTTTATGTTATATTTTGAATTTTTTATTGTTTTATTGGATATTATTTCTACTTTTATTTCTTTTTTATTAATTTCATTAACAAATAATTGTGTAGATATCTCAGCTCCTCCTACAGACTCTGCAAAATAAGGACAAAGCATTGCAATTCTTAAGTTTTCACTACTTACCATGGTTATCTTGGATAATAATTAACTTTATAAACATTTATGTATTGCGGTATTTAAGAGTGTAAAAGAATTATATATCAAGAAGAGGGGATTAAATAATATGAACATATTGGAACTTAGTGCATACTTTTACCCAAATAAAGGTGGGATTGAAACAGTAATCTATAATCTTACTAAACAATGGACTAAGAATAATAAAAACACAAACAAAAACAAAGACAAAAAACATAATGTAATAGTTATTACTTCAGACCAAGGATCAACAAAATCATATGACGAAATAGGCAAGGTAAAGACACATTATCTAAGATCAAAACTAATATTACTTGACCCAATATATCCATCAATATTCAAAAAAATAAAACAATTAAACAAAAAACAAAAATTAGACATTGCGCTTATCCACCACCCACATCCATTCACTCTTTTTGCAGGTGCATATGCATGTAAAAAAAACAAAATTCCTTATTGTGTACATATGCATGGCAAAGAATTGATTCTACCTGGTTGGAAAAAACCACTGACATCTTTATATAATGTAATTTTTCTTAAATATATATTATCAAATGCAGAAAAAATATTTATTTGTGTTGATAAGATAAAACACCAGTCCAAAATATTAAAAAAATATAAACACAAGATAGTCACAATACCTCATGGTATTAATTTTGAAGAGTTTGATAATGATAAGAAAAAGAGCAACAAAGACACCAATATAATCCTTTACTTAGGTGTACTTAGAGATTATAAACGACTTGACATCTTAGTCAAAGCAATGCCAAAGATCATAAAACATGTTCCAAACACAAAATTAATCATTGCTGGTAAAGGACCAGAACTAAAAAAACTAAAAAACTTATCAAACAATCTAAAAATTAACAAACATATATTATTTCAAGGTTTTGTTCCAGACAAAATTAAACCAGATTATTACAAATCTGCAGACTTATTTGTATTACCAAGTCCTACAATTATGGAAAGTTTTGGAATTGTTGCATTAGAAGCAATGTTAACAAAAACACCAGTTATAGTATCACAAGGTGCAGGGATTGCAGAAGTATTTGAAAAAAATAATATTCCTACAGTTGTAAAACCATTTAGTTCAGAAAGTATAGCAAATATGACAATAAAATTACTAAAAAACAAAAAACTATCAAAAAATATTGCAAACAAATCATATAATTTAATAAAAAATAAATTCCAATGGAAACATATTGCTAAGCAATACTTAGAAGTATTTAAAGATGTGATAGACAATGAATGACCAATTAAATAAATCAAATCAATACAACATCTACATTGCAGATGAATCAGAATGGGATGAATGGGATAATTTTAATTCTAAGCATGGTAATGTTTTCCAAAGCTTGAGTTTTGCTAAGTCATACAAAGATTCAGGAATGAAAGTTAGATTAATTTTAGCAAGAGACCAGAACAACAAAATACTTGGTGGAACTTTTTACCTGATTCCAATTCCAAAATTAAATAAATTCTTTAATCAACTAAGAATTGTATCAGGGCCTATAATCTTAAACAATGATAAAGATATTATTGATAAATTTCTAATTGTAATTTCATATATTGCAAAAAAAGAAAAAACAATTACTATACCTTTAAGAACACAATTTATAACTAATAAACAAATATTTACACAAAATAACTTCTCAGTTTCAGACAATGGTCCAACTATGTCTTACATTAATGATATTACTTTAAAAAAAGAAGAGATTTGGAAAAATATAAGTAGAACACAAAGAAAAAAAATAAACAGATGCAAAAATAACAATATAAAAATTCATGAAGTAAAAAATATTGAAGATTTAAAAAGATTCAACACAATTTATCAGAAATTTGCAGAAACTGTAAGGTCATGGATTCCTATTCCTTATGAACTTTTCTTAAGTATTTTCAAAAACTTTGAAAACAATGCTAAGTTTCTAATTGCTGTTAAACAAGAGGCAACACATGACAATGAAACAAAAATAATAGACATTGCAGCAGGATTATTTCTCATATTCAACAAAAAAATAATTTATCTTGCAAATGGAACAAATACAAATTACAAAAACTTTCATGCAAACTCATTATTAATTTGGCACATGATTGAATGGGGAAATATGAACAATTATGAAAGCCTAGATATCTATGGTGTTTATCCAAATCCTCAAAACAATTTTGAAAAAGGAATGAATTTTTTTAAAAGCCAGTTTGGTGGACAATTAACAGAAAAATTTATGTATACAAATAAAACACTTTCAAAAACAAAGTTATTTTTATTTAGAAAAGTAATTTTGCCAATGCTACTTCCAGTATATAAGAAGGTGACAAAGTAAATAAAGGACAAAATAAAGGAAAAAATGATACAACCAATTGCAACATCATTCAGATTATATGAATTATTAACAATTCCAAAAAAATCAGATCATAATAGATTAAAGTCTGTTTTATTCAAAATATCACAAAAAGAACATATACTTTTTACAAACAAAGGTAGGGACGCAATTTACTTTGCTCTTAAAGATATGAGTTTAAAAAAATCAGACCAAGTTATTCTTCAAGGATATACCTGTTCAATTGTAAGGGAAGCTGTCAAAGCAGTTTGTACACCAGTTTTTGTAGATATTGACATAAAAACAATGAACATGGATTTAAACAAACTAAAAAAAGCAATAACAAAAAAAACAAAAGCAATCTTACTTGTTCATTCTTATGGTAATCCAGTAAATATGAACATAATAACAAAACTTGCAAAAAAACATAAACTAAAAATAATTGAAGATTGTGCACAAGCATTAAAAACAAAATTTGACAACCAATATGTTGGATCATTTGGTGATTATACTATTGTAACTTTTGGTTTTTCTAAAGACATTACAATTTTTAAAACAGGAGCATTACTTTCAAAAACAAAAATCAACCCAACATTCAAAAAATTATTAAAAAAAGAAAATTCATTTAGAACTTTTGTTGACAATTGTTCTGTATTTGGTGGAATGTTATTCATTGAATCTATGCCTTTATTCATAAGAAATATTCTAACAAAAATTGTTGTCAAACCTTATGTTAAAGGTAACCAAGAAATATTTACACCAAGTAACCAAGCTCCTTCAAACTATGCAATTAGTTTCATATATAAACAAACAAAAAAAATAAACAAAATTCTTAAAAAAAGACAATTTAATGCAGACTTTTACAATCAACAGTTTAAATACATTCCACATCTTAAATCAAAAACATTAAAATCACATTCTTTATCACAGCCAACTTATTTTAGATACACTTTACTTGTTAAAAACAGAAAAAAGATCATGAAACAATTCTTAAAACACAGAATCAGACTCGGAGCACTATATGACTTTTTCATTTCTCCTGAAGGTTTATGTCCAATAAGCGAAATAGTTTCAGAACAAATGGTTAATCTTCCTGTTCATCACAGACTTAGAAAATCTCAATTAAGAAAGATTGTGAAGTTAGTTAAGAGGTATGTTAGTCATGATCAATAAAAAAACAAAAGAAATAT
This sequence comes from Candidatus Woesearchaeota archaeon, assembly GCA_964012725.1. Taxonomy (GTDB): domain Archaea; phylum Nanobdellota; class Nanobdellia; order Woesearchaeales; family CAXGTL01; genus CAXGTL01. The sequence continues at coordinate 22,995 of CAXGTL010000007.1, read as the reverse complement.
ATTCAAACCAAGGAGGGATTGAATTATTTTATTCTCCTAATTCAAAATCTGATTCCATTGTAACAAAAATATTAAATAAAGAATACAACATAGTTATGAACACTCTTAAAAAGATAATAAACAGAAAGGTAGGTAAAATAAGGGGTGGTAAAACACAACTCAAAGCATTAGACATAGGCTGTTCAGGAGGAAGATATTGTTTTTCTTTTGCAAAATTAGGTATAAATACAACAGGAATAGATATTGCAAAAAAAGCAACAGACTTTGCAGCTAAAAAAGCAAAAGAACTAAATATAAAAAACCTCAACTTTCAAGTAGGAGAAGCAACAAACTTAAAATTTAAACCAAACACTTTTGACATTATCATTTGCATAGAAGTTTTGCATCATTTATCAAATAAAGACCTTAAAAAAGCATTAGCAGAAATACACAGAGTTCTTAAACCAGGTGGATTCTTAATAATTGATTTAAAAAATAAACTCAATCCAGTTATTAATTTAACATACAAACATCATACAAATAAAACTTTTAAAAACACTGGGCACTTAATGTTAACTAGAACTCCACACCAGTATACTAGGCTTCTTAAAAATACAGGTTTTAAAATAACCAAATCAAAATCTATTTTCTCGCCTATAAAACTCTTTGCTCCAATTGTAATGTATACCATTAAAAAGAAATAAAGATACATTTAGAAGAAAATTAAACATGATTTAAACAAATTAAAATAAAAACTTACACAATTCTTCAAAAAACTAAAAATGTGCAAAAAATAACCTTTTTAATTCTTTGATATTTTAAATCTAGATTTTAGTATATCTATTTTGTTAAACACATTTTATTACATTCATTTTAGAGTCGATATTTTAGAAAATATGATAATTTTTATATATTTTTATATATTATTAAAATATCCCTTTAAATAATAATAAAAAACATACAAAAACAATGCAAATAATAAACCTTGACCAAAATAATGAATCACATTTAGAAATGTGGAACTCTTTTTTAGAAGAATGTTCTCATTTAATAATCCATACACCAAAATATAAGGAGTTTATTGAAAAAACATTCACAAAAACCAAAACAGAGTATTTAGCTTTAGTTGAAGATGATAAACAAAACAAAGAAAACAAAACTCAAAAGAAAATTCAACTTATTCTGCCAATTCAAATCATAAACCACCCTATACTTGGTAAAAAGATAATCTCATCAGGATTTTTAGAGTATGGTTCATTTTCAGGACAAGATAATGAATCTTTTACAAGAGAAATTTTACATCATATCAATCAAACTTATTCAAAAGATTATAATTATTTAGAAATCAGGCAGGGTTTAACACAATTTAACAAACACTTGGAAAAAAACATGATAATTAAACCAGAATACAAAAGATTTGAATTAAAATTAATTGATTTAGAAACTAATTGGAAGTTAATTCAAAAAGAAAAAAGAAAAGCAATAAGGAAATCTGAAAGAGAAGGAATTATTATAAAAGAAATTAACAAAGACTGTACTCCAGATTCTTTAAAACAAGTATACAAACTATATTGCAAAAACATGAAACAGTTTGGAACTCCATGTTTTCCCAAATCTTATTTTGAAAATTTCTTAAACTTAGGACTTGGTAAAATCCTTGGTGCATACTACAACAAAAAACTTGTTTCTCTTTTAGTTGGATTCACACATAAAGATACAATTCATTTGATAACTGCAGTTTCAGATAAAAAATATTTGTGGTCAAGGTGTAATGATGCTGTTCATTGGCATTTTATAAAATATGCAATAAAAAATAATTATAAAATTGTAGATTTTGGAAGAGTTAGACTAGAATCTGGCCAATTCACATATAAAAAAAAATGGGGATGTGAGTTAAAAAATTTATATCATTTTTATGATTTATATCAAACAGACAAATTACCTAATGAAGATCCAAGTACAAATGCTAAATTTAAATTATTAACAAATGTATGGAAAACATTACCCTTACCATTAACAAAAAAAATAGGACCATGGACAAGAGAAGGAATTGGGAAGTAAAGGACAGATTAACGAAAGCTTTATAATTAAAATAAAGATTCCACACTTTAGGTGATTGATATGAAAATACTTATTACAGGAGCAGCAGGATTATATGGTGTACATTTGGTTGATGAACTAGTTAAAAGAGTAGATATAACAAAGGTTATTGGAATAGATAATTTTTCAAGAAATTTCCTTTTTACAGAAAGATTTTCACATAAAATAAAAGAAGATAAATTTAAAGTTATCAAAGGTTATTATAAACATTCTGATAAAGTTATAGATAAAGTTGATTTTGATGCAAATTTTGTTGTTGTTGACCCTTTTATTAAAAGTCCAGAATTTCATAAAAAATTTAAATTAATAGTTGGAGATTTTCAAAGTTTAACAAAAGAAGATATAGATAATATGAATGTTGATGCTATTATTCATTTAGCAGCTTCTATTTCTATTCCAGAATCAATGATTCATAATCATAAATATTTTGAAAATAATGAATTTGGAACATTTAATTTTATGCAGACTTTAATTAAAACAAAGACAAAACCAGTTATGATATATGCGTCTTCTCCAGAGGTTTATGGAAATCCTGAATATGTTCCTATGGATGAAAAACATCCAATGAAACCAAGAAGTACTTACGCAGTTACTAAATTAGCAGCAGAAAAACATTGTAGAGCAATGTATAAATGGCATAAATATCCTGTAATAATTATAAGAAATTTTAATACATTTGGTGAAAATCAAAATATTTGGGATGATGCAGCAGTTGTTTCAAATTTTATTTCAACTGCTTTAAAAGGGGAAGATTTAATAATTAATGATGATGGTCAGCAAACAAGGGATTTTCAATATGTAAAGGATGCTGTTAAAGCATATTCTTTAGTACTTGGAAAAAAAGACCTTATTGGAGAAACTTTTAATATTGGTACTAGTATACAAACAACAATCTTAGATTTAGCAAATATAATTATAGAATTAACAGGAAGCAAATCACAGATTGTGTTTAAAGGCACAAGGCCAGCAGATGTTCGTCATCTTCATGCAGATTTTTCAGCAATTACGAAGAAAACCGGTTGGAAACCTAATTTTACTTTAATTGATGGTCTAAAAAGAACAATTGAATGGTATAAAGTTGCTTTAAAAATAAAATAGGTGAATTTTTAATGAATATATTGGTTACAGGTGGAACAGGATTCATAGGAAGATGGGTTGTCAAAAAATTTCTTGACAAAGGTCATAATGTTTGGATTATTGATAATCTTGAAAACAGTACAGAAGAAAATATTTCTGAATTTAAGAATCATGAAAATCTTAAACAAGTTATGATTGCAAGTGTAATAGATAGTAAAGCATTATCAAAATTATTTCACAATAAGTTTGATATTATTTTACATCTAGCAGCACAGATTAATGTGCAAGAATCACTTGATAATCCAAATAAAGCTTTTAATAGTAATATAGTTGGAACATATAAAATTTTAAAATATGCTCTAAAACAAAGATCAAAGATAGTTTTAATGGGAACATGTATGGTTTATGATTTGTCAACACATGAACCAATTAATGAAAAACACCCTGTTAAACCATTATCTCCTTACGCAGCATCAAAATTAGCAGCAGAAAATTTAGCAGAATCATTCTACCATGCTTATAAACTTCCAGTTGTTATTATTAGACCGTTCAACACTTACGGCCCATATCAAAAAACAAATATGGAAGGTGGCGTTATAAGTATTTTTGTAAATCAGCATCTTAAAAATAAAACATTGAATATTTATGGTGATGGAACTCAAACAAGAGATTTGTTATATGTTGAAGATTGTGCTGATTTTATTTATTTAGCATCTACAAATGAAAATGCAGTTGGACATATCATAAATGCAGGTTCAGGTAAAGATATTAGTATCAATGATTTAGCAATGTCAATTGAAAAAAATATTAATATGATTAAACATGTCCCTCATATACATCCACAAGCGGAAATATCAAAACTTTTATGTAATGCAGAAAAAGCAAAACAATTACTTGGATGGGAACCAAAAACTTCACTTAAACAGGGCATTGAAAAAATGCATGAATGGTTAATGACTCAATAATAAATTTAATTTGAGCGAAGAAGTTTCAATAAATAAAAAATGAAAATTACAATAACAGGAGCAACAGGTTTTATTGGAAAACACTTGGTGAAAAGTTTAAAACATCATCAGCTTAAATTAATAGACAGAACTTCTAAAGAAGAATCAATTGAACATAATCATGAGACACTTGTTGCAGATTTGTCAACAATAAATATTAAGACACTAAAAGATTTTATTTCAGGATCAGACATAATTATCCATCTTGCAGGAAAGTTTACAGGAAATACTGAAGATTCATTTAAGGCTAACACATTAACAACTTTAAAACTGATTGAAGCTTGTAAACAAGCAAATATAAATAAATTAATTTTTGCTTCTTCTTATGCTGTTTATGGAAATAATATAAATAAAAATGATCAATGTAAAGAAACTCATACAAGAAATCCAATAACTATCTATGGTCTAGCAAAAATGATGGCAGAAGATATTTTACAATACTATTCAAAACAAAATAATCTGAAAATAATAACTCTTAGGTTCCCTAGTATATATGGACCTGAAATGAGAGGTGGAATATTGTATTATATTCTTTCAGCAGCAAAAGATAATTCAATATTAACAATAAATGGCGAAGGTTCACAATTAAGAAATTATGTTTTTATTGATGATATAATTCATTACATAAATTTAGTCATTAATTATAATCAAAAACAGAATTTTGAAATAATTAATATTTCTAATAATCAACCTTGTTCAGTTATACAACTTTTAGAAATAGCTGAGAGTATAACTAATAAAAAAATACAAAAAACATTTTCAGATGACAAACCTTTTAGCCTTCTTATTGATGGAACAAAAGCAATGAATACTTTTAATTATAAACCACAAGTTTCTTTAGAACTTGGTATGCAAAAGACATGGGAATGGTTTTTTAGAGGGACGGATCAATGATTAAACAAAAATTACCTAAAATTACACTTGTTGTATTAACTTATAATCGTTTAGATAAATTGAAAAATTGTATTAATTCTCTTATAAAACAAACATATTCTAATTATGATATTCTTGTTATAGACAATCATTCTAAATCAGACACTTATGAATATTTAGAAACATTAAGAAAACACAAAAATTTTAATATTATTCACTTACCATTTAATTATTATATTGAAGGTTTTAGTATAGGAATGTCAGCTGCATTAGGTGATTTTGTAGCAATGTTTGACGATGATCATATAATTCCTAAAGATTGGACAAAAAAAGTTGTAAACGAATTTTTAAAAGAACCTCCAACTACAGGAATTATTTGGACAAAAGTAATTGAAAAAGGTTATAAAACATTTGATAAACGTTTTTATTCTCCTTTTTTTAGTGGTGGTGGTTGTGTATTTCGTAAGGAAGTTATTAGAAAAATAGGTGTATATAATAAAAAATATGTACAATGGATTACAGAAGCAAATTTAGCTATACGTGTTACGAATAGAGGTTATAAAATTCTTTATATACCTTATATATCTTTTGTTCATGATAAACCTGAAAGAATTAAACAAATAAGTTCAGATAATAGAAGTAATTTTTATCATTATAGAAATAGTTTATGGCTTATATGGATGCATTATCCTTGGTATTTAATTCCAATAGAAACTTTATTTAAAATAGCATCAGCTTTATACAAAGATATTATTTATTTCAAACCAATTTTATTTATTAAAACAATGTGGTCAGCATTCAAAGGTTTACCTTATTGTCTTAGACATCGTGAACCAGCTAAACATAAATTACCAATGGACACATTATTAGATGTTATTAAATATTATTTAAGAAAAATTTAATTTTTGTTGTTTATATCAGATTTAACAAAATAAATTTTCTTCCCATCACTACAAACAAAATAAACAATTTTATTTTTATCATTAATCATAATAGACAATTCTTCAGCACTTTTATTTGCAAAATCTTCAAGTTTTAACTCAACGTATCTATCAATCCTATCACTACCTCTAACATTACTCTCAACATCACCACTATCATAAACTAAATCTGCATCTTTTAACAAAAGAATACTTCCTTCTAAACATTTGACAAAAGCATTTGGATATGGATCTTGCAATGCTCTTACAAAATCATATATTTGCTCAGAGTTCTTAGTCACCAAATCTTGTTTTGTAATTTCACTATCACTTGGCTTTCTTCTTTTGCAATATGTTGCTTTACTTTCATCTTGTGTATGTGGGACAAGAGTTTCTTCATACAATCCCTTGAACATTTTTATTGTTCCAATCACACTACCACGAACAATTTCATCAAATATATCCTTAAGTTTTCCTTTTAAAGATATTTCTTCTTGTGCATATATTTTTCCTGAATCAAACTTTTCAACAGCTCTAAGTAAGGTAACTGCACTTGTTTTTTCTCCAGCTAATATTTGGTGTTGTATTGGTGATCCACCTCTATACTTTGGTGCAGGTGAAATATGATATATTATACATGGTATTTTTTCATATATCTCTTTGTCAATTTTCCATGACCAACCACTAAATAATAAATAAGCAAATTCATTTATAATATTAGGATCAATTTTACTTGCTTTATCCATAACAATAACATTAGAATTTGGAAATAGTTTAACATAATCAACTTCTTGTTGTTTTTCAGGCACAAAGATTTTAGTTATTTCATAATATTTTCCATTACCAGAATCTAAATCCAGAATCTGCTTTAACACTTCAGCAGCCCCCTCTATATCCAAAATATGCAACTTTAAATGGTTTGTCTCTTGTCATATATATATCATAAATAAGAAAACTTTTATTACTTTTAAAGATTACCATTTCAACTATTACAGTACCCAAATCTTTATATAAGATTTATGAAAATTCAAAACAATACAACAATGAAACAAATTAACAAAAACTCAATTAATTATAAAATAGGTGAAAAGATTGGTTTTATGGTAGGTTTATTTATTTTTTGTTCAATTCTATTTTATATCATTACAAAAACAGGAGGGAACATTTTCAATCTTCTTTATTCACAGTTTATAATTTCAATTTTAGTTTTATATATTATTTATCATATTTTATCTTATATGATAAAAAAAGCATTTAAATAAAAAATATACCAAAATATAAATCAAAAAAACAAAAAGTCAAATAAACAAAATACAAAAATAAAATGTCAACAATAAAAACATTTATCACAGGATTAAGAGATGGTTTTGGTAATTTTAGTCATACTCTAATGAATATTGTGAATTTTATACTTTTATCATTAGTCTATTTTACAGCAATTGCATTTGTTTCAATCATTTCAAAATTATTAAGAAAAAAATTTCTTGACTTAAGATTAAACAAAGCAAAATCATCATATTGGCTTAACAAACCAATTACAACAAAACCATTAGAAAGTTATTATAAACAGTTTTAGAATTGCCCACCAAACCCACTTCCCCACCACCCGCCCGGTGCTTCTAGGGGATAACAAAATCAAATACAAAATTGGAGGAAAAAATGTATGTACTAGGAATAAGCTGCTATTACCATGACTCATCAGCAGCATTAATCAAAGACGGAAAACTAATAGCAGCAGCTCAAGAAGAACGTTTTACTAGAAAAAAGCATGACATAGATTTTCCTATAAACGCAATCAAGTTTTGCTTAAAACAAGCAGGAATAAAAATCAATGATGTTAATTATATTGGATTCTATGAAAAACCATTATTAAAATTTGAAAGAGTTATATCTCAACATATTGAAATGTTTCCTAAAAGTTTGTACACTTTCTATAAAGCATTACCTTCATGGATAAATGAAAAACTAAGAGTTCCAAGAACAATTAAAAAAAAATTAAAATATAAAGGAGATGTTTTCTTTGTTGAACACCATATGGCACATGCAGCATCATGTTTTCTTCCAAGTCCATTTAAGGAAGCAGCAATTTTCACAGTTGATGGTGTAGGTGAATGGACCACTACTGCATATGGTTATGCAAAAGATAATGATATTATATTTTTAAAACAATTAGAGTTTCCTCATTCAGTAGGTTTATTATATAGTACTGTAACAGCTTATTTAGGTTTTACTGTAAACAATTCTGAATACAAAGTTATGGGTTTAAGTCCTTATGGAGATCCAAATAAATATTATAACCATTTTATGAAAATCATTGATATAAAAGAAGATGGTAGTTTTAAATTAGATATGTCTTATTTTGTATTTCATTATAAAATGAGAATGCCTAGTAAGAAATTTATTAAACTCTTTGGTCCAGAAAGAAATAAAGACGATGAACTTGAGCAAAGACATAAAGATATTGCAGCAGCTCTTCAAAAAGTATCAGAAGAAATTATTATCAAATCATTGAATCATTTATACAAAGAAACTAATATCCCAAATCTATGTATTGCTGGTGGTTGTGGATTAAACAGTGTTGCAAATGGTAAGATTTTAAGTAAAACTCAATTTAAAGATATATTTATGCAACCAGATCCAGGAGATGGTGGTACAAGTGTTGGTGCTGCATTCTATGTTTACAATACTATTCTTAATAATGAAAGAAATTATATATTAAAAGATGCTTATTTAGGTCCAAGTTATTCAACTGAAAAAGTACAAAGATTCTTGGATGCAAATAAAATAAAATATTCAACTTTTAAAAGTGATAAAGAATTAATTAAAACTGCTGCAGGGTTTATACATAATGATAATGTTATTGGATGGTATCAAGGAAAAATGGAATGGGGACCAAGAGCTTTAGGTTCAAGAAGTATTTTATCCAATGCAACAAATCCAAAAATGCAGGACGTTCTTAATCTTAAAGTTAAACATAGAGAAAAGTTTAGACCATTTGCACCAGTTGTATGTGAAGACGATGCACTAAAATATTTTGCATGTGACAAACCAGTACCAACACCAACAGATTTCATGCTTATGGTTTATCCAATATTAAAAAGATGGCATAAAAAAATACCTTCTGTAACTCATGTTGATGGAAGTGGAAGATTACAAACTATAAGAAAACAACAAAATCCACTTTATTATGGAATTATTAAAGAATTTGGTAAATTATCAGGAATTCCTATTCTTATTAACACATCATTTAATATTCGTGGTGAACCAATTGTATGTTCTCCTTATCATGCATATAAATGTATGATGGGAACAGGTATTGATTATCTTTTTATGGATAAGTTTTTAATAAAAAGATCTGATAATCCTCAGCATATGTGGGACTCAGAAGCTTCAGCAGATGATTAAACACAAACACTAAACAAAACATTTAAAAAAAATCAAACTTAATAAATAAAAATGACTCAAAACAAAGGATTATTATTGGAACTCTGGGATTTTATAAGAGTTAGAAAAAAGTGGTGGTTATTACCAATTGTAGCAATGCTAGCAATAGTTGGAATTTTGATCATATTCGGACAAAGCAGTACACTGTCACCATTTATTTATGCATTGTTCTAATTAGTTAAGATGTGCATGGCGCCATATGCATAGCATAATGTATAATATAAAAACAACTCACATAAAATGACCAAAAGACTAAGACCATGGGTAGGAAACTTTTTATTATTATGCATTTCTATTATTTTTTTTCTTATTATACTTGAAATTGGTCTAAGAATACTTTCTCCACAACAGCTTTATGTTGTTAGGTCTACACCTTGGCTTGAAAGAGAAAATATTCCAAACATGCACACAACTCTAACAAATCTTGACACAAATGAACAAATTTCAATAGACATAAACTCAAAAGGTTTCAGAGACCACGAAATAGATTATGAAAAACCAGATAATACATTCAGAATCTTAGTTCTAGGTGATTCTTTTACAGAAGCTAGACAGGTTCAGTTAAATGAAACTTTTCATAAATTATTAGAAACAAAACTAAACAATCAAAACAACAAAAATACAAATAACACAAACAATAATAACAACATAAACCAATACAATTACCAAGTCATAGCAGCAGGTGTCAGTGGTTATGGTACAGAAAACAATCTTGCATATCTCAATGAATGGGGACTCAGATATGAACCAGACATAGTAATACTACAATTCTTAGGTAATAACGATATACGTGACAATTATTTTGGAAATTTATATTTACATAATCATACTTATAACACTCTTGAAAAAAACTATCCTTTAAAATATAGTTTAACAAAACGTATTTTTGATAAAGTTAGAATAGCTATTAATTCAAGGCTTCACATTGGTGTTTTTTTTGAAAAAAAATTAACAAACCTTAACATAATAGAATCAATACTACTAAAAACAGGATTAATCAATAAAAAAGAATCACAAGATGTAAAACAATCATTTACTGTTGAAGCAGAACCTTGGACAAATGAAATTTATCATGGTTGGGATGAAACAAAGCTTTTGATCAAAGAAATGAACACAAAATGTAATCAAAACAATGCACATTTGATAATAATGTTAACTCCTACTGATTTTCAAGTATATGATGAGGAATATAAGAAATATGAACAACTTATTTCTACAACATTAAATAAAATTTATAATTCAACAAAAGTTGAACTAATGATTATTGATTTTGCACAACAAAATGATATAAACTATCTTTATTTATTACCAAAACTAATAGATTCGTCTACAACCAATGACTATTTTGGTGAAAAAGATACACATTTTACTAAACTTGGACATGAACTAACAAGTAACTTAATTTACGAAAAGTTAATAAACAATGATTTGCTCCCATTTTTAAATGAACAAACCAAAGATACTAATATCAATTCCAGCATACAATGAAGAAAAAACTTTGCCTAATGTAATTTCTGAAATCAAAAATGCTATGGATGATTCTAAATACAAAAAAAACTATAAAATTTTGGTTTTAAATGATGGAAGCAAGGACAAAACAGTAGAAGTTGCAAAAAAAGCAGGAGCAATAGTTGTTTCTCATAAAAGAAATCAAGGTTTAGCACAAACTTTTGTTGATGAAGTCAAGGAATTTTTAAAATCAAAAGCAGATGTTATGGTACATACAGATGCAGATGGTCAATATCCTGCAGTATTTATTCCAAAATTAATTGAAAAAATAGAAATAGGTTATGATCTTGTTCTTGGAAGTAGGTTTAAAGGCAAGATTGAAAAAATGCCAATTATGAAAAGATTAGGAAATATTGCATTTTCATTTGTTTTTACAACATTAATTAGAAAAAATATTACAGACACAACAACAGGATTTAGAGCATTTACCAGAGATGTTGCAGAGTCTATTACATTCATAAATACTTTTACATACACACAAGAACAAATATTAAAAGCTGCAAGACAAAAATTTAAAATCAAAGAAATACCTATTTTTGCTAGAAAAACTAGAGACAGCAGATTATTTAAAAGTCCATTACAGTATGCAATAAAAGCATGGATAAATATATTTAGAATTTATAGGGACTATGATCCACTTAAATTTTTTGGTGTAATCGGATTATCAATGTTTTCTCTTGGATTTGTTATTGGCCTTTATTTTATTTATCTTCATTTGACAACAGGAATTGTTGGACATTTAGGATTATTGTTTTTAATGTTATTATTGATTTTTTCAGGAATTCAAATAGTTTTCTTTGGATTTTTAGCTGATATGGTTAAAAAATAAGAGTTTACAATGAAAAAAGCATATCTAAATTTATTAAAATTTATAATTGGAATTGGAATTTTCATACTACTTTTTTATAAAGTCGGTGCTGTTCAGATAGGAAAACTATTAATTCAGTTTAATTTTTGGTATCTTCCTATAATTTTATTAACATTAATCACAACGCTTTTTTTACAAGCTCTGAATATAAAGATTTTATTAAACAAAATTCATAAGATTAATTTCTTAAAATTATTCAAATATTATCTTCTTTCATGGTCTTTTGGTTTATTCATTCCTGGTAAAATAGGGCAATTTTCAATAGTAGCTCTTTTTAAAAAAAATAATATAAATTTTGGATACAGTACAGCAATCATTCTTCTTGACAAAATAATTACTCTTGCAACACTTTCAATTCTGGCTTTAATAGGTTTTGCATTCTTTTTTTCATTTAAACAAACAATAATTATATTTTTAATGTTAGTAATTATTGGAATTATTGGATTATTCACATTACACAGTACTGGAAGAAAATTAATTAAAAAATATATATTAAGAAAATATGCACATAAATTTCAAGGATTTGCAAAAACATTAAGATTTTATATAACAAAATGCAAAAAACAGATAATTCTTAACCTTTTCTTTACTTTTATCAAATGGCTTGTATCAGCAGCAGTTATTTATTATATTTTTATGTCATTTAATTATAATATTAATTTTTGGATAGTATTCCTTATCACTCCAATGGGTACTCTTTCATCATTTATACCAATTAGTTTAAGTGGATTGGGTGTAAGAGAATCAACAGTTGCTTTTGTCTATAATCTTATTAGTGTTGATGCTATTACAGTTGTTAGTGTATATATTGTAAGCCTTATAATCAATTATATACTTGCTTTGGTTTGTATATCCTTTTTCTTAGAAGAATTCAATAATTAACACATAATGACTAGAGAAGAATAATCTTTATAAAGTGACTATCTTTCCTGTATTTCATGAAAATCTTGTTCATACACCCTCCTTGGCCAGGGAAAGGATATGGTTTAAGAAGCCAAAATAGATGGCCTAGAAAACGAGGAGATAAGACAAATCGATATCCTATTTTATTATGTTATACTGCAACACTTCTAAAAAATAACAATCATGATGTAAAATATATTGATAGTGTTTATCAAGATTTTGATCAGAACCAAACATTACAACAAATTGAAAAATTCTCACCAGATATTATTTTTATAGAAACTGCTACACCAACATTTGATTATGATAAAGAATTCATAAGGATCATTAAAAAACATTATCCAGAAATAAAAGTTCTTGTAGCAGGAAGTCATGTGACTCATGATCCAGTGAAAGCTATGAAAAATAGTGAGATTGATGTAATTATCAAAGGTGAAATGGATCAAACAACATTGAATGTTGTGAATGCTATTAAAAAGAACAAAACAAGAAAAACTAAAAAAACCAAAACTAAAAAAAACAACAAGACTAACAAAACAAACAAGGCAAACACTAACTTCAAACATATTAAAGGCATCTGTTACAGATCACAAACTAAAATAATCAACAATCCTTCAGCAGACCTAATAAAAAACCTAGACAAACTTCCATTTCCAGACAGAAATCTTATACCACACAAATGGTATATTGAAGGACATGCAAGAAAAAAACCATTCACATTTGTAATGGGAGCAAGAGGTTGTCCACAAAATTGTACTTTTTGTTTATGGCCAAATGTTTATTATAATCATATGGTAAGATTCAGAACACCTGAAAATATTGCTGATGAATTGCAATGGTTGATTAAAAAGTATAAAATGAAAGAGATTTTCTTTGATGAAGGTACATTTAATACTTCAAAAAAAAGAGTTATAGATTTATGCAAAGAAATTATTCAAAGAAAAATAAAAATTCTTTGGTCATGTAGTTGTAGAGTTGATGTTCTTGATCTTGAAATGTTAAAATATATGAAAAAAGCAGGGTGTAAACTTATTTGTTATGGAGGAGAATCTGCAAACACTAAAACTCTTAAACAAACAAATAAACAAATAAAATTAAATCAAATAAAAAAAGCAGTAAAATTAACTCAAAAGGCAGGAATTATTTGTCATATGAACTTTATGATTGGTTTTCCATGGGAAAATATGACAGATGTAAAAAGAACAATTGATTTTGCTTTAAAAATTAAACCAGATACAGTACAGTTTTCAATGGTTTTCCCACATCCAGGATCAAAGATGTTTGACCAAGCTAAGGAAAATGATTGGTTCTATAAACAAGCACTTAATAATTTTCAAATGTTTGACATGACACAAGGACCTGTTATAAAATCTCAAGTTCAGAGAGATAAAATGATGAGAATACTTAATAAAGCACATGCAAATTTTTTTTTAAGACCAAGTTATATTATAAAACAGATTTTAAAAATAAGAGATTATGATGATTTAAGAGTTATTGTGAAAGGTGCGATTTCAATTTTAAAAGGAAAAATATTTTTTAGAGGAAGAGAATGAAAAGAAAACAAAAAATATTTATAACAGGAGCAACAGGATTTATTGGTAAACATTTAGTTAGAAAACTAATTAAACAAAATTATAAAATAATCCTTTTTGTTAGAAAAACAAGTAATATAAAACCTTTTACAAATCTTAATTCAAAATCTAAAACTAAATCAAAGATTAACATTAAATATGGTAATCTTACAGACAAACAATCATTAACAACTGCAATTTCAAAATCAAAGCCAGACATTGTCATACACTTAGCAGGTGTTATACATCCAACAGCTGTCGACGACAGTTTTTATTATAATAACAATGTTCATGCAACAAGACATATTGCAGAAATTTGTGTAAAAAAAAAAGTAAAACAAATGATTTATTGTAGTAGTGTTACTTGTTATGGAAAAGTACATGATGAATCAATACCTATTAAAGAAGATTACAAATGTTATGGTCAAAACATTTATGGCAAAACAAAATATTTAGCAGAACTAGAAGTACAAAAAGTATGTGAAAACCAAAACACACAAACAAAAACCAAGACACAATATACAATAATAAGACCAGCGAGAGTATATGGTCCTGAAGATTACACATTAATTCCTTTATTCAAACTTGTTAAAAAAAGACTTTTCTTCTCTGTGGGACGAGGTTTGTCTTATATGCAACCTATTTATGTGGATGATTTGGCAGATTTATTCATAAGTTGCATGTTGAATAAAAAAGCATACAGCCAAACATATAATGCAGCAGGAGAAGATGCAATCACTAAAAAAAGATTTATTTCAATGATTGCAAAAAACTTAAATATAAAACCAAATAAATTATATGTCCCACAAAACATTGCATTATTTGGAGCAAGAATCATAGAGACCATATTCAAGCTTTTTATAAAAAAAGAACCATTAGTTAGCAGAAAGAAATTAAAGTTCTTTATCATGTCAAGAAAATATAATATTGACAAAGCTAAACAAGAACTTAACTTTAAACCAAAATATGATATCCAAAAAGGATTGGATAATATGATGACTTGGTGTAAAGAAAATAATTTATTATGAGATTTTAAAGATGAAAAAACAAAAAAAACTGAAAATATGTATGCTTGCACACAATCCACCATTCCAAGGCGGAATTGTTCAGTATTGTGTATTACTAGAAAATAATCTAATAAAATTATACAAAGATAAATTAAATATGAAAATCATAGGTTTTAATCATTTATATCCACCGCTTTTATACAAAGGAAAACTTCCTAAAAAAAACAGAAGTGGAATCAATTTTCAATCACCAAATTCAAATTTTATTGATTGGTTTAACCCTTTGTCTTGGATAAAAGCTTATTTTGTAATGAGAAAAGCAGATATTATGTATTTACATTGGGTATCTCCATTATTAACACCACTTCAGTTTGTTATTCTTAAATTAAACAGAATTTTTTCTAAAAAAAAAGTAATCTTAACTTGTCATAATATTGAACCACATGAATCAACTGTATTTGATAGAATTTTCACAAAAACAATTTTTTCATTAACAGATAATTTTGTTATACATGCACAACAAAACAAACAAAGATTAATAAGAGATTATAATATTCATCCAGATAAGATTTGTGTTGCACCACACGGCAGTTTTGGTTTTTTCACAAGGTGGAGACCAACAAACTTAACTAAAACTCACCTAAAACAACAACTAAGAAAAGAATTCAACATAGACCAAAAAACAAAAGTAATACTTTTCTTTGGATACATAAGGGAATACAAAGGACTAAGATATTTATTAAGAGCAATGCATAAGATTATAGAACAAGAACAAAATAATAAAACAGAAAACAAAGTAAAACTAATAATCGCAGGCGAACTTTGGCAAAACATAAAGGAATATAAAAAAGATCTCAAAGGTTTGAAAAAATATATTCAAATTTATCCTAAATTTATTCCAGACCATGAAGTTCATAAATATTTTGATGTATCAGACATTTGTGTACTTCCATATTATAATTCAGAACAAACAATAAGTGGTCCTTTACTTATTAGTTTAGCTTTTGGCATACCAACAATTGTTTCACCTGTTGGAGGACTTCCAGAATTTGTTAAAGACAATCATGAAGTTATATTTTCAGAGGGTGGAAATGTGGACTTACTCACAAAAAACATTCTAAACCTGCTTCGTAACAAAAAACTTCAATTAAAATTATCAAAAAATGCACTAAAAAAAGACAAATCTTTTCAATGGGACAATGTTGCATTAAATTATTATAATGTGTTTAATAATGTTGGAGGAAGAAATGATAATTAAATATGCAATGAGAATATTTCCAAAACTTATAATGTATAAATTAGCTAGGCATAAGCTTGTTAAAACATCTAATCCTATTTTATTTAATTTTAGTGTGACTAATGAATGCCAATCAAAATGTACAATTTGTAATATTTGGAAATTATATAAAGAGTTTCCAGAAAGAAGACATCAAGAATTACAACTTTGGGAAATTGAAAAAGTATTTAAATCAATGAAACCTGTATTTCTTCTTAACATCTGTGGTGGTGAACCTTCTTTAAGAGAAGATTTAGATGAAATTTGCAGACTTGCATGTAAATATATAAAACCAGCTGTTATACATTTTCCTACAAATTGTTTATCACCAAATAAGATTAAAAAAACAGTATCAAATATTTTGAAAAAGATTCCTTCAAATGTTCATCTTACTATAAAGATGTCATTAGATGGAATAGGAAAAAAGCATGATGAAATAAGAGGAGTTCCAGGAAATTTTAAAAAATTACTTAAGACACATGATATACTTGTTAAATTAAGAGAAAAATATCCAAACCTGTATGTAGACGCTGGAACAACAATCAGTTTAAAAAATCTTAATAATCTAAAAGAAATAAATGAATATGTTAATAAAAATCTTAAATTAGACAACTTTTTGCATGAGATTGCTGATACAAGAGCAGAACTTTTTAATGTTGACATTGAAGAAGGAAAATTAAAAAATAAATTCAAAGGTGTAATGAAAAATTTAAAAGTAACACCTGAAGGTAAGCAATATGAACGTGTTATCAAATATCTTACAAAAGAAGTTATCAAAAATATGAAAAATGCAAGAAAACTAAGTAAGATAACTCAAGCTTTAAGATTAGTTTATTATAAAAGGGCTGCAAAAGTTATGAAACAAGGAAAAAGAATGGTTCCTTGCTATGCAGGGATCAGTAATGCACATCTAAATCCTTGGGGTGGGTTATGGATTTGCAATGTTCAAGCATTTAAAAAAGAAATGGGAACTGTACGTGACTTTGACTACAACTTCAATCGACTTTGGCATAGTAACCATGCATATAAAATAAGAAAATGGGTTAAATCAAACCAATGCCACTGTCCTTTAGTTGGTCAAGCATTCTTAGACACATTAATGAATCCATTAGAGTTAATTAAAGTATTTTGGTATTATATTTTTAAATAAAAATAATTAAAAAAAAACAATGAAAATAGCATTAATCGGTCCAGCACATCCTTACAGAGGAGGAATCTCACATTATAATACTGTTTTTTGCCAAAACTTAGAAAAAAAACATCAGATTAAAGCAATTTCTTTCAAAAGACTTTATCCAAAACTACTTTTCCCTGGCAAAGATCAAAAAGATTTAGATAGTGAAAAAAAAATAGATACTGAATCAATAAAAGCAGAGGAAATAATTGACTCAATCAATTCTTTGACTTGGTTCAAAACATACAAAAGAGTAAAAAAATTCAAACCACAGATAGTTATGATGTATTGGTGGACACCATTTTTCACATTTGTATTTGGTTCTATTGCTTATATGATAAGAAACTTTACAAAATCAAAAGTAGTATTCTTGTGTCATAATGTTGTTTCTCATGAAACAAGATTTATTGATAATTATTTAACAAAATTAGCTTTAAGAAATTCTGATTATTTTATAGTTCATGCATCAAAAGAAAAAAAAGTTCTTGAAAAATTGATTCCAGGTGCAAAAGTAATTCAGCATGTACATCCTACTTATGATGTATTTGAATCAGCATTTAAGAAAAAAGATATTTCACATTTAAAATTAAAAAAGAAAACCATTCTTTTCTTTGGATTTGTTAGAGAATATAAAGGGTTAATATATTTAATAAAAGCAATGCCTCACATACTTAAAAAAGTAGATTTAGACTTATTAATCGTTGGTGAATTTTGGGGAGGCAGTAAAGTAAAAAAACAATATACTGATTTAATAAAAAAACTAAAACTTGAGAAAAACATTAAAATAATTGATTCTTATGTTCCAAATGAAGAAGTTGGTAATTATTTTGAAGCTTCTGACATAGTAGTTCTTCCTTATTTATCTGCAACTAACTCAGGCATAATCCAAATTTCTTTTGCATTGAACAAACCAGTAATTGTTACAAATGTAGGTGGGTTACCAGAAGTTGTAACACACAATAAAACAGGCTTAGTAATCCCTCCTAAAGATGAACAAGCAATTGCAGATGCTATTATACTCTATTATCAACAAAAACTTAGGAATAAGTTCATTAAGAACATTAAAAAAGAAAGACACAGATTTTCCTGGGACAGATTAATAGAAGTTGTAGAAGATATTGAAAAAGGTAAATATGATTAAAAAATGAAGAAAAAAATAATATTATTCAATCCAAAGACAGGCCTAGACCTTGAAGGAACAATTAGACTTCCAATTGCATTACTTTCAATTAGTTCTATGATTCATAAAAAATATAATGTAATTATTATTGATCAAAGGGCAGACAAAGACTGGAAAAATACTCTAATCAACAATATAGACAACAATGTTCTCTGTTTTGGTGTAACAAGCATGACTGGGAGGCAGATTTTGCATGGTCTAAGTGCATCTAAAATTGTTAAAAAAATCAATAAAAATATTAAAATAATTTGGGGTGGTGTACATTCTTCTCTTCTTCCAGAACAAACACTTCAAAACAAATATGTTGATATCATTGTAATGCATGAAGGAGAACTAACATTCAAAAATTTAGTTGAAAAACTTGACAAAAAACAATCATATAAAAATCTAAAGGGAATTGCTTATAAGGATAATAAAAAAGATGAAAATAATAAATCTAAAATAAAAATTAACCCTAGAGCAGAATTCTTAGACTTAAACAAACTTCCTCCATTACCTTATCATTTGATTAATGTAAAAAGATACATTAATACAATGGTTCATAATGGAAAATATTTATCAATGCTTCACATGGAAACTACTAGAGGTTGTCCTCATAAATGTAGTTTTTGTTATAATAATCAATTCAATGTTCGTAGATGGCGAAGTTTAACACCAGAAAAAATCATTGATAATATAAAACAATTGCTTGCAATTGTTCCAAATATAGAATCTATACATTTCCAAGATGATAATTTTTTTGTTAATAAAAAAAGAGTAGAAGAATTTTGCCATCTTTTAATAAAAAGCAAACTCAATATTAAATGGAGAACAACTTGTAAGATTGATTATATTAAATATTATGATAAAGAGTTTTTAAAACTTCTAAAAAAGGCTGGATTAGTTATGTTATACTTTGGAATAGAATCAGCTTCAAACAGAATGCTTAAACTTCTTAAAAAGGAATTCAGAAAAAAAGATGTTAAACCAAACATAGAAAAACTTAATAATGCAGGAATTGATTTTAAATGTTCATTTATAGTTGGTCTTCCTACAGAAAATATTAAAGATGTTAATATTACATTAGACTTTGTTAGAGATATTTCAAAGAGCAAAAGAACATATATTTTTCAAATATTTAATTATACACCTTTTTATGGCACAGAATTATATGATTTATCTGTAGAAATGGGTTTTAAACCACCAAAAACATTAGAAGAATGGGGTTATTTTGATTTTACAGCATCTTCAGACATACCTTGGGTAAGTAAAAAACAAAAAAAGATATTTGACAACCTAAGTGTATTATCTTTATTCTTTGATGGAAAAACACAGACAATAAATGCAGGGTTTTTATTTCCAAAATATGCATCATTAATAAGATTCTTACTAAAACTTTATTATCCAATTGTTAATCTAAGATGTAGATTTAAGATCTATAATTCATTTTTAGACACTTATTTTATTAAAAGAATTGTTTCTAAGGTTAGGGTTTCTTCTTGATCATTTTTTATTTTTTAGCTTGTTTCCATAGTTGGTTAAAAACTTGTTCAAAAGTCTTTGCAAATATCTTATCTTTTATTAAAAATGATCTTGGCTTTTTAGAAGTAATATATTGGATATAAATAGTATCACCAAAAACACCCCATTCTGAATCATTCTTTAAATCCATGAATTTTATTTCTGCTAATTGTTTTCTTCTCTTTTTAGCAATTTTTTCTTCATCAAAAGGCAATATAAGTCTAGATTTTACTTTTTTTCTTACTCTTAGTTTATGATGTTCATCATAGAATCCTACTAATCTGTTATATCCTTTTTCTTGGCAAGTATAACATTTTATTATGTCTTCTTTAGACATACTAGTATTGATTTCATGCCACATTGATTTAATTCCAACAATACCTTCATAATATTTATAATTAGATTGTGGTTGTTGTTTTATTTCTCTTTTTTTCAAAGTTGAGATTAATTTTGTTACTTGTTTTCTTTCTTCATCTAGTTTTCTTTGTTTTTCTAAGAATAGTTCATTCAATGCTTCAGGTGGTGCAGGCATAAATACTTTGATATTGTTCTGTATTCTGTAGCTTACTAAACCTTTTTGTATCAATGAATCTAAGATATTGTATATATTAGAGCTTGCTATTTTTGTAAATCTACATAATTTGCCTGTTTGTGCTTCTTGGAGTTCTAATAATGATAGATATACTTTAGATTCTTGTTTTGTTAGGCCTATTTTCTCCAATATTGGTTCTATTGTATTCATACTACTATATATTAATAGTAGGGAATATTTAAATGTTTTGTTTTTTACCACACTATTGTTACGAAAAGAGGAGTTGGTAGTAATAGGAGGTAAAATGAAAATGAAAAAGAAAAAAGTATTAATTGTTGACTATCAAATACTCAATGAATTTAAATTTTATGAAATTGAAAATTTAAAGATTAAAGATACAGGCAACAAAGGTCCAAGTACATACGACTTAACAGATTTTTATAAAGTAGCAGGTGGTAAAAAGGAATTAGAGTTATTATTATTGAATGAACCTTGGCAATATCCTCTATTTTCGAGATTTTTAGATAATTTCATAAATGATATAAATTGTAAATGGATGACAGAAACCTTAAAGTTATTTTCATATTCTTGTAATGAGACTATTGATTCAATTAAAATGATAAAACCAGACATATTATTACTTAATGCATCAGGTCCAATTAGGAATTTGCCTCATAAAATTGAAGATATTTACTTAAAAAATTATGAAGAGAAAAGAGAACAGAATTTTATAATCGAACCTAAGATATGTCCAACTGTTGCAGAATTATCAATTCCTTCCTTTCTTCAAAGAAAAGGAGGCATAGTTCATGATAGATTTGGTTTTAAATTAGGAGATCCAAGAATAGATAAATGTGATCCTGATTACACATTAAGGTATAATGGAGGTGGGGTTGTATTGGGCAAACTTTTACATGATTTAGGATTGAAATTTACATTTACAAATGAGTATTACATGTTTAACAAAAGAAATTTTATTCCAACAATACATGCTTATATTTTAGATCTTATATCAAAAGAAGACTTATGTTCTTTAGCAAAATCAGAGGAATCCAATACTAATAATGTGGCATTAAAAAGAAGTGATTCAGGCAACATAATAATCTGGCCACGTAAAAATCAATTATTCAGATATTATGAAAATAGCAAAGTATCTGGAATTAAAAAAGAAATAATCACTGATTTAGATAAGGTAATAGAAATTGCAGAAGAGTATCAAATGTCTTAATAGAAAGAACTCCCACTTACAGAAATATAAATTTTATTGAGTTTAGTTGTAAAAAAGAGGAGTTGGTAGTAATAGGAGGTAATGAAAATGGAAGAGAAAAAGAAAAAAGAACTATTAAAAAATATTCCTTTTGAGGTATTAAAATTACTACATAGAAACTTATTTGAAAAGAGAGATTGGAGAGGAGAAACTAATTTAATTGATATGATTGAAAATGCAGAATATAATGGGTTGCTTTATGTAGCTGAAAGAATTAATCCTAATATGAAAATTTTATGTTATGAGAATGAAATAAATAGTGAATTCTGTTCAGAAAAAGAAAAAAATTTATACAATTTTGGCAAAAATCAAGATAATAAAGAAAATTTTATTGAAATAGGTTCTGGTGAATTCCTTGAAAAATACACTGCTGATGCATATTTTATTGGAATTTGTGGATGTGGTGATGGAAAAGTAGATACTAAAGAACTTTTAAAATATGGACAGATTTTTTATATTGTTGGTGATATCGGATGTAATGGGGGTTTTGGTTATCCATTCGGAAAAGATATTGCAGAAGTTTTAGGCTATGAAGGAAATATTGTTGTTGGAAGAAAACAAGGAGAAGAAGCTAGACAAATGGTCTATCAAAAAAAACTTGTAAGAGAACTTACAAACAAAATGGTAGAGGGAAGAAAATATGAAAGATTAAAATTAGATATCTCTGATAGTCTAAAACACAGACTTCATTATTTATTTTAATTTTTTAAAGAACTCGCACTTAGAGAAATAGAAATTTTATTGAATTCAACAACCTCAACCAACATAATAAACTTTCAAATCACCTTTATCAAGAAACAGTTCAAATCCA